>JBBRLB010000094.1:0-25552 GCA_038231575.1 Opitutales bacterium
CCGTGGCCTTGGTATTTTACCGCTCGGCCGACTGGTGTCCCTTCTGCAAAAAGCAGCTTCAAGATTTGGAGAAAAACCGACCGGCCATCGAGGCGGCTGGCGTCCGGCTCATCGGCGTCAGCTACGATGCGCCTGCGACCAGCACCGCCGCCGCGGCGAAACTCGGGCTCACCTTCCCGCTGCTTTCCGACACTGGCAGCAAAATCATCGACGCCTACGGCATCCGCAACACCGAGGCCAAGGGCAAGGCCGAGGGCGTGCCGCACCCGGTCGTCTTCATCGTGGATCGCGCCGGGGTGATTCGCGCGAAACTCATGCGCGACGGTTACCGCGAGCGGCCCGAGAGTGCGGAGATCATTGCCGCCGCCAAGGGCCTGAAATAATTTTCCCATGAACACCCCCAGCACCGCCAAGGATCTCACGAGAGAATTCCCCCGCAGTCCGCGCGAGACGCTCGCCGGCTACATCCACGCCGCGCGCATGACCGACAAATGCCGCGCGGTCGTCGCCGGCACCGCCGGCGAGTATCACTACAACTGTCCGCTCGACCGCTATCTCTTCGATTTCACCGGCATCGAGGCCGAAGCCTTCAAGGCTTTCGTCGCGACCGGGGCCGACGATGCCGCGGTGGCTGATTGGATCACGACGCACTCCAACGTGAAGGACCGCGGCGCGGTCGTCGCCTGGAATAACAAGATGCGCGACATGCGCCTGAGCGAGATGCCACTGCCGCTGCAGGAGTTTCTCGAAGGCTATATCCCGAAATTCATCCCGAAGAACCGCCCCGTGCGGGTGTGGTTCGACGTCTACGATCTCGAGGAGGGCCGGCAGTAGCCGGCGCTTCGGCCGGTCGTGCCCGAGTCTCTTCCAGTCGCTTTGAGCTGGCGCCCGGTCGTAGCGGTCGCGGGTCTCGTGGTGCTGCTCGCGTGGGAGACGGCGCAGCCCTTCTTCGCCCTGTTCGCGCGCCCGGCCGAGCGCGTGCGGCACGGCACGCGCAACCTCGCACTCGGCGCACTGAACATCCTTGTCGTCGCCCTCGGCTTCGCCGCCGCGTGGCTCGCGGTCACGCAGTGGGCGGCAGCGCATCGCTTCGGTGTGCTACACTGGCTCGATCTCGCGCCGTGGCTGCGCGCGGCGCTCGCGGTCCTGCTGCTCGACGCGTGGACGTATGCCTGGCATCGGCTCAACCATCGGGTGCCGTTCTTCTGGCGCTTTCACCGCTGGCACCACGCCGATCGCGCGATGGATGTCACGACGGCGAGCCGTTTTCACACCGGCGAGATCGTGCTCTCGTCGATTCTGCGTGTGCCCGTGCTCGCGCTGATTGGCTGCCGTATTGAGGAGCTGGCGCTCTACGAGGTTATCCTGTTCACCGTCGTGCAGTTTCACCACGCCAACATCGCGCTACCCGCGTGGCTCGACGGGGTGCTGCGCGCGGTGATCGTGACGCCATCGCTGCACAAGGTCCACCACTCGGTCGTGCGCGCCGAGTGCGATTCAAACTACAGCTCGCTCTTCTCGTGGTGGGATCGCCTGTTTGGCACGCGCCAGGTTTCCACCGCTCCCTCGCGGATTGTCTTTGGCGTGGATCAATAGGGAGCGGCCGAGGGAAGAATCCGGCTGGCCGCGCCTCTTATGCGATATGCCCCGCCTTCATCCCGACCGCCTGCTGATGGTTTACAACGCCGAGGAAGGCCTGTTCAACGCGCTCAATGACTGGGCGCACAAGATTTTCTCACCCGACACCTACGAATGCACGCTGTGCCACTTTACGTATGGACTAACCGGCATGTTGAAAGTGTGGAAGACCTTCATCGAGCTGCAGCCTTTTCCGACCACCTTTATTCATCGCACCGAATTCAGAAAGGCGCATCCGGCCTTTCGAGAAATGGCGCTGCCGTTGATTTTGGTCGAGCGGCAAGGGCGGGTCGAAGTGTTACTCTCCGCCGATGAAATTAAGGACACCGGCGGCCTCGTGCCCCTCATCAATCGCGTGCAGGCCAGACTTGAGGGATGGCAACCCGCTGAAAACTAACCCACCGGCCGACGCCGCATAAAGCTCATGGCACCTCGTAAATCTCGACGAGGGCGACGCCCGTCGTGTCGCCGACCCCACTCGCCTGCACGGTGTAGCTGCCCGGCGGCAGCGTGACAAGCAGCGCGGCATCCTTGCTGTCATCGGCGAATGCGAAGGCCCCGACGCGCGTGGCAGCGACGCGCAGTTGCGCGAGGTTCGGCGCATCGCCCCAGTTGTCGTTCGTGAGGAGCGGTTGCGCGCCGGAGAAAAGCGTGAGCACCGGATCAGCCAGTGTGCCCGCCAAACCGAAGCCGGCGAGCGCCGGTCCGGCCGCGCGGATCAGCAGCGTCTTCGCGGCCGTGCCAGTGATGACGTAGCCGGGGATCATGATATTGGCCCCGGTGCCGACGACACCGCGGGTGGCGAGATTGACGAAACGACCGCGCCCCGTGGCACCCGCCGCATCGGCGTCGTAAACTTCCACGAGCGCGACGCCCGTGCCGGCTTCCGCGCCGCTGGCCCGCACCGTGTAGGCGCCGGGCGCGAGCGTCGCGAGGAGCGCCGCGTCGCGTGCGCCCACTGCAAACGGAAATGCGCCCACGCCCGCGGCGGCAGCGGAAACCGCGCCCGCGTTGGTGGCGGACGACCAGTCGTCGTTGGTGGCGATGACCGTCGCCCCGTCAAATAGTTCGAGCCGCGGGTCCGCCAGGACGCCGCTCAGGCCGAAGGCCGCGAGGGCCGGGCCGGCCGCGCGCACCAGCACGGTCTTCGGGCCGCCCGCGATCACAAATCCTGGAATCAACGATTCCGCCCCCGTGCCGGCGCTGGCCCGCGTGGCCACGTTGGCGAGGCTCGAAGCGGCGGCGGCATCGACCGCGAGGGTCGCAGCGGTGCTGGTGGTGCTGCCGGCGGCGTTGGTGAGGGTGACAGAGTAACGACCGGCGTGCATGGCGGTGATGTTGTCGAGCGTGAGCACCGCGCCGCTCGCACCGGGGATGAGCACGCCATCCTTGCGCCACTCATACGTGGCTGCACTGCCCGAGTTGACCGCAAAAAACTGTGCGAGTTGCCCCGGCCGCACGGTAAGATCGCGCGGCCCGGCGGCGATGGCAGGCGCGGCCACCGCCACGGGCGGAGTCACCACTGGCGGTGTGACGACGGGGGAAGTGATCACCGGCGGAGTCACGACGGGCGGGGTCACGACCGCCGCCGCCCGCACGCGATCGATGGCGCTGCGGAAATCGCTGATCGGCGCTTGCGTCGAGCCGTATCCGAGCTGCGTGTAAACGAGCTCCCATGGCCGGTGGCTCGCAGAGTCGGCCACGCCGTTGATGATCGCGAAAATCGGCTGGCCGCCGACTTGGAAGCGGTCGGCCAAGGCGCGGTTGAAATCGTTGAGCGTCTGCCCGAGGCCGTAGGCGGTGATGAACCGCTGCGTATCCACCTCCTGGCCCGACTGGAGATTGAGCGCGACGTGCAGCACGGGGATGCCGGCGGGATTACCGCCGCGCGCCGCGTAGTAGTCGACAATGCCAGCGCGCACCTGCGGCGCGGACGCCTGGCAGAATGGGCACCACCACGCGAACCACTCGAGAAACACGATCTTGCCCGCGAAGTCAGTGAGACTCACCGGCCGACCCGTCGCGCGATCCGTGAGCGTAAAATTTTGCACGGTCTCGCCGGCGCGATAGATCGCGGCGCGGGCGGGCGAGGCGGCGATGGCGAAGCTGACAACGACGAGTGCGAAAAAGGAGCGAGAGCGTTTCATGGCGGGGAGCGCGGAGGCGTTCAGAATTTCCACGAGCCGGCGGCGCGCAGGGCGAGCCAGGAGCGGTCGCGGTAGAGGTTCTGGAAAAAATCCGTGTTGCGGTTCGTCGCCGCGAAATCACCTCGCACCGTGCCGATGGTGACGCGCCACGCGAGCCGCTCGCCGTCGTGCCGGACGCCGAGGTCGGCCCGCCGCGAGCGCAGGCCGGGCGCGGCGCTCGTGAAGAGCAGCGCATTTTCGATCTCGCCCGTGTCGCGGTAGAGTTGCGCGCCAACGAAAACGGCCAGCGTCTCCGTCATGGCGAACTCGAGCTCCCCGCCGCCATACTGTGCGCGAAACGTCGGCCGCTCGTCGCTCGCCCCGGCGTCAGCCCGCACGATCCAGCGCTCGCCGAGCGCGTAGCGGCCGGAAACCTCGGCCCCGTAGCGCGGCTCGCGCCCGGAGGTGGCAGCCAGCCGAAACTCGGCGCGGGTGCGGAGGCGCGGCGTGACGACATTCTCGAAATCCAACGTGACCGTGTCGGTGACGAGCGACTCCGCGCCGCGGCGCAAGCCGGCGAAATCGATCTCGTAGCCCGGGGCGACCTCGTCCTGCGATCGCGCATAGCCGAGCTGAACGAAGCCGGAGGCCGGTTGATACTCCCAGCGCGCACCGCCGGAGAACGCCGCGCCGCGCGGCTCGGCCCGCTGGTAGCCCGGTCGGCCCGCGAAGCGCTGGCGAAAATATTCGTCGAGCCAGAGCGCGCGATAGGAGTCGAAGCCATCGTGCGCGCCGAGACCGCCGAGCAACTCCAGCCGCGGGCCGGCCCGGTGGCGCAGTGCGACCTGAACCGAGAAGGCATTTTCCCGCCGGCCCCGCGCGCTCCCCAGAAAGTCGAACGACACTGGCGCGTAATCGATCGCGATCGTGCCGAAGCCGAGCGTGAAGGCGGCCTCGGTCTCGCCCCAGTTGAGCCGCAGTGTGTCCGCCGCCTGCGTGAGCGTGATATCGGAAGCGTGCAGCACCTCGGTGCCGAACTCGGCCGTGGGCGTCGCGCCCAGGAAGCGCGCGGCCGGTTCGCCCGCGTGCAGGCCGAAGAGTCCCAGCACGGCGAAAACGAGCACGCGTTTCATCGGCAAGCGGTGCAACCCGCGGCCTGCGCCCCGCCGGCCGTGCGACCGGGTTCAATCTGCGCGGCGAGCGCGCTGTGATTCGCCAAGTGCGGCGCATCGGAGAAAACCATGCCGGGCCGCGACACCAGGCGCTGCTGCGCGGCGGACACGCCCGCGCAGCCCCCGAGGAGCAAGGCCAGCGCGAGCAGGGCACAGATGAAATAGGGCAACAGGGATCGGGTCATCGGGGCGTCAGCATATGATGCCTCCCCGCGAAAGATATTCCGCGCGCGATGCAGAAAACGGCCCCGCGCCCGGCGGGGCTTAGGCGCGGAGGTGCGGCGATGTCATCACTCAAGCGCGTCGAAGCGCGACTCGGGTTCGCGGCAGGCCCACGCGAGGCCGCGGAGCGCGAGGAGGCGGAAGAGCGGATCCTCGAATGTCCAGGTGTAATGGCCGGGGATGCTGCCGAAGACGCGGCCCGGGCCTTTTTCGAACGTCCACACCAGCGGCCGCGGCTGACCCTCGAACTCGGCGGTGGCGAGCACACGGATGCGCTGCACGTCGCCGAACATCGGCCAATAGGGTTCGTCGAGCAGCGCGAGCGTCTTGAAACCACGGGTGATGCCGCTGTCGGCTGGCGCGATAAATTTGAGCGTGAACGGCGTGTGCAAATACTTCGTCGGGCCCGGTTGCGCCGAGAGGCCGAAACGTTCCGCGAGTTGCCCGGGGTCCTGGTCGATGATCGTCGCGGCGTGAAAAGCCACGAGGCCGCCGCCGCGCGCTTGAAACGCGTCGAGTTGCCGGAGCCGTGCGGTGCCCCAGTCACGGTTGCGCAGATTGAAGATGATCGCATCGGCCGTGCGCCACTGCTCGGGCGTGGGCCAATCCCACGCCTCGGTCACGGTGACGCCCGGCCCCCGACCGAGGAGCGCCTGCCACATTTTTTGCCACGCGGGATAGTCATGCTCGCCGGGGCCGTGATCTTTTTTGCCCGCCACGAGCACGAGTTGGAGGGGCCTCGCCGACGACGCGGTGCCGGGGGCGCTCGCGTGGCGGACGGCCGAAACTTCGGCGGACGTGCGGGCGGGCGGCGCGCTGACAAGATACGTGAGGAGATCGCGCACCTGCGCCTCCGTGAGGCTGTCGATCAGGCCGGGGGGCATCAGCGAGACTGGGTTGGGCTTCAGGTCGGCCACGTCGGCGCGGCGCACGGTCTGCTCCTTGCCATCGAGGCCGACGATGCGGAGCAGCTCGTCGTTCTGGGTGCGCACGTAACCCATCAGACCGCCGCCGCCGCGCAGTTCGACGGTGTAGGCCACGTAGTCGGGGTTGATCATCGCGCTCGGTTCCTTGATGTCGCGCAGCACCGAGGCCGCATCGCGATGCGCGATGAAGCCCAGGTCGGGACCGATCATGCCGCCTTGGCCGCGGATCTGATGGCACGTCGCACACTGGATTTGTTTCCCGAAAAACAGCGCGCGGCCGCGTTCGAAATCTCCGCCGGTCAGATCTGTTTTGGAGTCTTCGAGCAGCAGCGGCGGGGTCTGGCGCGGTGTAGCCCACGGCTGGAGCAGCGCCGTGAATGGCACGGGGCGCACGGTCGGATCGACCTGGTTGAAATGGGTCGCGGCAAACGCGGGTGCGGCACCGGCGCGCGTTTCGAGATCGAGCGTGAGCAACTCCGCGGGCGCGGCGGCGTTCAACGCGAGTTCAACCGCGAACGTGTCGGTTCCCGCGGGGCGCGCCGTGAAATTTTTCTCGCCGAGGCGGCCCGCGAACGGCGTCGCGGCCGTGAGCCGCAGCGTGGCACCCGCTCCGGGCAGCGCGACTTGCGTGCGCAGCCGCAGGCGGCCGGCGCGGTGCATCAGCCCGGCGAGATGCTCGTGCTCGGCCGATTCGGCGGTGAACGCGGCGTTCACCTCCGTGGTGAGATGCGGGATCCAGCCCCGCCACCCGGCGGTGGCGTCGCCCGCGCCGGGCGTCCAGGTCGCTTCCACGCCAGTGAGATCGTAGGCAAGATCGACGGTGGCCGGAGCCGTGGTCGCGCCGGGCGCCTTGATGCCGGGCAGCGTGAGCGCATAGCGCACCGCGAGCGGTTGCGGATCGGTGGTAAGCACGAGCGTGCGCGCGTCGGCCGAGAGCCGCGCGGTGGCGACGCGGAGTTTGCCGCGCGAGATCCCTTCCTGCGCCTTCACCACCTGATAGGGTGGCTTCAACACTTCGAAGCGGTCGGCCGCAGAGACATAATCGCCGAACTCGATCTGCGCCCGCGCGACCTCGCGCGCGACGGCGGCATCGATCGGACGATCAAAGGCGACCCGCACTTCCAGCGGCCCAGCGGCCCAGATCGCGACGGGTTGCGGCGCGGCGGAGTCGGCGTGCGAAATCTTGAAAATCTTGCCGAGTCCAATCGGCCCCGTGCCCCAATCCGGCCGGCCGCTGTGGCACGCGACATAAAGATCGCCGGCCGGCGAGATCGCCACGTCGAGGGTGAGCATACTCAAGCGCGCGATCGTCGTCTCGCGGCCGAGGTAGCCGGCGGCGGTTTTGACGAGGCGGGTGCGCCAGATTTTTCCGCGCGACTGGCCGGCGACGAACGCATCGCCGTCCCACCCACCGGGGCCAAAGCGCTTTTGTTGCGCGGTGGGTTCGTTGAAAACAAAACCGCAACTCGACTGGTGCTGGGGTCCGAAGCCCACGACGGGCGGCTCGCTGATGAGCGTGGGGAGATACGTGTCGTGCCGCGGCGGGAAACCGTAGTTGCGACCAGGGATGATGTGGTTCAGCTCGTCGAGTGGATTGCCGTCGGGGCACCAGGTTGCGCCCTCCTGATCGGTGACGAAGAGATCGCCGTGGCGGTTGAACGCGAGCGTGTAGGGCACGCGGATGCCGGTGGCGACGGTTTCCAATTTTTTGGTCGCCGCGGACAGTTTTTGAATCGTGCCGCGCGGACTCTGGAGCGTGTAGTGCGCCACCCCGCCCTTCACTTGGTAGGGGTTTGCGTAGTTCGCGGTGATGAGCCCGAAATAAACATTGCCCGCGGCATCCAGCGTAACGGCGGTGGCATCGACCCCACCGGAAATCGCTTCGGTCGCGGGCCAGCCGCTCGCAACGATGTCCTCGACATCGGCGCGGCCGTCTCCGTCAGTGTCGCGCAGGAGGGAAATTTTTCCGCGCGACGATACATACAACCCCTGCGCCGACCACGCCATGCCGACGGGCGAGGTCATCGTGGTCTTGTCCCAGAAAAGGGTGGCCGTGTCTTCGAGCCCGTCGCCGTCGGTATCGGTGAGAATATGAACGCGGCCATCGTAGCCGAGCGCGCTGAGCTTGCCGCCGGGCGTGAAGCGGAGGTTGTTGAGATTGGTGAGCCGGACCGGCAGCTCGCGCACGGTGAAGCCCGGCGTGAGCATCGTCACCTCGGGCGGCGTCTGGCCACGGGTGAACACAGCGGTGGAAAACAGGGCGGCGCCGAAGGCCGCGCGCAAGATCGGATGGAAGCGCATCACGGCAAGGTGACCGACGCGGACGGGTTGTTCAACCGAATCGTAGGGTCGAAAAACACCGCGCGAGCGTTGCCTCCAGACAGCAATGGAGCGTGGAGGAAGTCCTTTAGCCGACGCCCGCGCCGGCGGCGACGCCGGGGACCGTTCGCACGCCGTAGGCCGCGCGGTCGATGGTAAACAGGCCGGTGGGTGTCTCGCCGCAGAGCCACGTCGTGAGGCTGTCCACAAAATGATCGAGGTGGCGAATTTGTTGGATGCCGTGCTCGACCATTGGATCGAGCGTGGAAACGAAAAGTGCCCCGCCATACCGTTCCGTCTCCCACGTGACGATTTCCTGCTCCGCGTTGCGCTGGATCACGCGGCTGTTTTCCGGCAGGCGGGTGTAAACGCCGTGGATGTGCCAGCAGGCGTGGCGTGGCGCGAGTCCGGCAAACACGGGGTGCGTGCGGTCCGTGTGCGCGATCGGTGGCTGGTCGGGCGTCTTGACCCACCAGTAATTGTTCACCGGACGATCCTCCCATTGCGCATCGAGCCAGAGCGGCGTGCTGTCACCGAAGACGGCGATCTTTTTTCCCGCGGCGAGGAAACCATAGAGAATATTTTTTCGGGCTTCGAGCGCGGGCTGGTTCGACTGAAACGGGATCACGAGGGCGTCGAGCGACGCGATGCGCTCGGACGTGAGTTCGTGGATATAAACGAGATCGTAGAGCTCGCGGTATTTCGGTGCGGTGGCGACGGCGTATTGGGACCAGACGCCGTTAAAGATGAGGCCGATGCGTTTCATGCGGTGACAAGTTTTCGTTGGTTGAGGTGCGCGAGAAAATTCCGGTAAACCCGGGCGAGGCCGTCGTCGGTGTCGCCGTCGCGGCGGTAGTCACCGAGCGGGCCGCTCGCGGTGAGCAGTTGAAAACCGCCGGTGCTGACTTCGTCCACGACGACGATGGCGCGGCCCCACGTATCGACGAGCACGACTTCGGCACCGGGCGCGGGCTCGATGTAACCGCAGGCCCACCAACCGCGGATGCCGTGGCGGTCGACGTTGAGCTTGCCGAGATCGACGCCCGCGAAAAGCCCGTGGCGGTCGGAGGCGAGGCGCAGCTCGACCTCGCGCGTGGGATGCGCGTTGTCGTGAACCCAGCGGTTGCCCGGCACCCAGTCGGTGAACCAGCCGCAGCAACACGCGAGCGCGCCGCCGTCGTCGAGGAAAGTGCGCACATGATCACGCACCGCGAGTAGCGCGACGTGGTCGGTGCCGTTGGGCGCGATGACGAGATCGTCGGAGGAGAAATCGGGCGACCAGCCTGGCGCGATGGTTTCGACGCGGTAGGCGATGCGCTCGTTGGAGGTATAGGCGTGGTCGAGGCCGGAGAGGCCGTTGGAGATGAGGGCGGCGCGGAGCATGATCTTATTTTTGAGGATTGATAGGCGCTGCGAGCAGCGCGGGGTTCGCGACGTAGTCGAAGTGCTCGCGGAAAAATTCGTCGCAGGTGAGACAGACGTTTTGGAGAACGGCGTTGCGCGCTGTGGCGTGCTCGCGGGTGACGCCGACGCTCTCGCCCATACCGAGGGGGTCGCCGGCGTTGAGGCGTTGGAAAACGGGATGCGCGGCCACGCGATCGAGGATCGCACTCACACGGTCGCGGCGCGCGTCACCGAGGGGAAACTTTGTGCCGGGACAGCAGGGATTAAGTTTCCAGAGCTGGATGCATAGCTCCTGCGGCAAGTCGGTGCCGCCGAGAAAACCGCGCGCGCCGGAGAGGATCGCGCAGAAATTGTGCGACGGTTTGCGCAGCCAGAGACGGTTCGTCACGGCGCGACCGCGTGCCCAGTTGCCGCCGAGCCACATTTCCTCGTTGGCGCCCCAGAAGCCGTAGCTGGCCCGGCCCGTGGTGAGGTAGGTGTCGCGCGCGATCAGCGGATCGGTTTGCGCGCCGCTGAGTCCGCGCGATTGGAAAAGTTGTTCGAGCACCGCACGGCGCTCGCCCTGATGTTTGTGGAAACGGTCCATACTCGCGATGTCGATCCGGCTGACGCCGTGCGCGAGGAGTTCGTCGAGTATTTCGGGCGTGAGCAGATCGCCGTTGGTCTGAAGCATGATCTCGGTGGCGGTGCCGTATTTCGCGCGCGCGGCATCGAGGATCGCGTAGAGCTTGGGGCGTTCCGTCAGTGGCTCTCCGCCGGAGAGAATGAGACGGCCGAGGCGCGCGGGCAGATGGGCGACGATGGCGAGGCAGTCGTCGAGCGAGAGGCGTTCGCCCTGCGGGCCGGAGTCGTTGTAGCAGTGCGCGCACCGGTCGTTGCAGAGCTGGGTGAAGACCCAGTAGATCGATTCGTAGGTCTCGAAACGGCTCATGCGCGGGGCGGAGACGGAGTTTTCGACGCGAGGGAATTCCAGAACGCGATCTCGGCCGCGGCACCGCTCACGGGATCGGCGATGAACGCCGCGCGATCAGCGAAGAGTTTCAGTTGGCCGTCGGCCAGATGGGCGAAGCGGTCGCCGACGATGAGCGCTTCCTTCACGTCGTGCGTGACGAAAATCGCAGTGATGGCGACCTGGCGGGCGACCTCGCGGAAGAGTTTCTGCATCTCGGCCCGCGTCGTCGCGTCGAGACTGCCGAAGGGTTCGTCGAGGAGCAGCAACGGCGGCTGAATCGCGAGGGCGCGCCCGAAGGCGACGCGTTGGCGCTGTCCGCCGGAGAGCTGCGCGGGCATCTTTTCCAAATGGTCCGCGAGGCCGAGGCGCTCGACCAGCGGCTCGATCCGGGCGCGCATCGCGGCCTCATCGAGTCGGCGCAGGCGCAGGCCGAAGACGAGGTTTTCGCGCACGCTGAGATGCGGAAACAGAAGCGGCTCTTGGTAGAGATAAACGACCTGGCGTTGCTCGGGCGGCACGGCCGTGAGATCGCGACCATCGAGGAGAAAGCGTCCGGTGTCAGCGGGGATTAGGCCGGCGAGGATTTTGAGCAGCGTGGTTTTGCCGCCGCCGGAGCGGCCGAGGATGGCGAGGACCGACTCGCGTTCGAGCGTGAAGCCGATGCGGTCGAGGACGCGCTCCGCACCGAAGTTTTTCGAGAGCGCTTCGACGGTGACGAAAGGCGGGGCGGACGGCGTCATGCGGCGAGGATGGCGAGGCGGCGGTTGAGCAGCAGGAGCGCGAGCGGCGGGACGATGAGGAGCAGCGCGCAGGCGGCGGCGAGTTGGACGTTGCCGGAGCCCATGTATTCGGTGACGCGCAGCGTAAGCACGGGGACTTTTCCCGCGCCAATGACGGCCGCGAGGCCGTAGTCGAACCATGAGAGGAGAAACGTCTGAAAAAACGCCACCGCGAGTAGCGGGCGCGCGAGAGGAAACACGACGCGTTGGAAAACCTGTCGCCGCCCGGCCCCGAGCGTGCGGGCGAGGTCTTCAAGGGCGGCGACGTGTGGGTTCCAAAATCCGATGAGCACGATGACGGCGTAGGCGTAGGCAAAAATGAACTGGGCCGCGATCACTCCGGCGGACGAGCCGACGAGGCCGAGTCGGATAAAAAAATAAAGCAGGCACGTGCCGAGGATCACGGGCGACAGCGCAAACGGCGCGTGCATCGCCAACACCCACCAACCGCGGTGGCGGTGATAGGCGAAGACGCGACTCGCGACGCCGCCCGCGGCCGTCGCCAGCGTGGCGACGAGCAACGCAATGAGCGCAGAGGTGGCAAAACTCGTCACGAGCCCATCGTTGCCGGCGAGGGCGCGTCGCCATGTCGCGAGCGTGAGACCCGGCGGCAGCAGCGCGGGAAACGCCCAGTCGCGTGCGAGGGAGAGCAGCGCGAGATAGGCGACCGGCAGCCAGCAGAGCACGATCAACGCGGTGGCACCCGCGCGGCGCGGCCACGAAACGGCGATGGCGTTGGCGGAGTCAGCCGACATGGGCCGGGGGTTGTTTGCGGAACGCAATCCAGACGAGCGTGAGCACGATCGCCGCGTAGATGGCCGCGATGAGGAACGCCTCGGGGCGTTGGTGCAGATCGAAGAGCGCGAATTTCCGGCGCGCGAGGATCGAGATCATCTCGGGGCGTTGCGCGCCGAGGAGTAGTGGAATTTCGTAGGCGCCGAACACGCCGGCGAAGAGCAGGCTGAGCGACGGCGCGGCGCGGCGCAGGAGCAGCGGGAGCGTCACGCGCCGGAGCACGGCGAGGCGGTTCGCGCCGAGGGTGCGGGCGAGCGCGGCGAATTCATCGATGCGCTCGTTGGCGTGGAGCCGCGTGAAGAGTAGCATGAGCAGCGGCACCGCGAGGGCGGTGTGCGCGATGACGATCCCGAGGCCGTGGCGGTCGAAGATGAGCGCGGGGAATTCCTGCGGTGCCGCGATCCAACCGAGGTGCCACGCGAGGCGGCCGAGCACACCCGCGCCACCGAGAAATTGAAATCCGATCAACGCCGCGACGACGCCCGGCAGCGCGAGCGGCACGAAGAGCGCGGTCGCGCCGAGGCCGCGTCCGAGCGCGCGGCGCAAAGCGAGCGAGAGTCCGAGGGCGAGCACGGTCGCGAGCGCGACGGTGACGGCTGCGACCGCCAAGCTGAAGCCGAGCGCGCGGGTGACATCGCTCGTGCGCAGCAGTTTTGCCCAGTGCTCGCCGGTGAAGCCGGTCGCGAGCGCGCCCACGAGGCCAAGACTGTAGGCCAGCGCGTAGCCAAGGCCGAGGAACGGCGGCACCACGGCGAGCGCCGCGCAGAGCACGAGCCGCAGGCGGCGGTGCGCTGGTTCAGTGGAGAAGCTGCGTGCGAAAATCCTCATAGAGGCGGACCATGTATTGCGCAGCGGGCTCGGGCAGGCCCTTGCCGGAGAGTTCGCTCCGCGTCGGCGAGCGGGTGCCGGGGCGCGCGGCGGAGAATTTCTCGCGCCACTCGTCGGGCAGGCGGGCCACGTCGAGCACGGTGCCGTCACCCCAGACGGCGGGCTTGTGTTTTTCCCACTGCGCCTCGGGCGAGATGAGAAAATTGCACACGACCATCGCGCCGGCGAGATGCGGCGAGCGCGCGACGACGCCCAGGTAGTGCGAGTTTTTAATCATGCCGCCGTCGAACACGTAGGCGCGCGCGGCAGCGGGGAAGAGGCCTTGGGCGACTTTGTTGTCCACCTCGCCGTCGTTCAGGCTGAAGGTGAAATCGATTTCGCCGCTGGCGAACAACTGGTGCTGCTGCGTCACGCTGTTGGGAAACGTGCGGCCCTCGCGCCAGAGATAGGGCTGGATGGATTTCACGTAGGCCCAGAGTTCGCCACCGTAGCGCGCGTATTTCGCTTCGTCGAACGGCCCGGCCAGCGCCGTGCGGTCGCCCGCGATTTCATAGAGGAGGGATTTGAGGAAACTCATCCCGGTGAAACTGCTGTCGAAGGTGAAGCGCCCCGGATGCGCGCGCACCCACTCGGCGAGCGCGGCGCGCGTGCGGGGCGGCGAGGGCACGCGTTCCTCGTGATAGATGGCGAGCAGTTGCGCGCCGCCCCACGGGCATTCCATGCCGCCGACCGGTTGCTGAAAATCGACGCCGATGAAGGGATTCGCGAAATCGACGTAGCGGGCGTTGGGCAACCGATCGGTGAACGGGCCGTGCAAGGCCTTGAGCTGGCGGAGCTGGTAGAACGTCTCGCCGTTGATCCACATCAGATCGATCTCGCTCGCGGCTTTGCGGGCCTCGATTTCGGTCATGAGCGTCGAGACGAGATCGCCGCCCTGCCCCGGCAGAATGCGCAGCGTGACGCCGTGGCGCGCGAGGAGCGCGGGTGCGACGTAGTCCCGCATGTAGGCGTTGATGAACGGATCGCCCTGCCACATGGCGAGGTTGACAGTCTGGCCGCGCGCCTGGGTTGCGATTTGGTCCCACGACAGATTTTCGACCGCGGCGGCGGTGGCCGGCGGAGCCCCGCGCCGGCACCCGAAGCTGCCGGCGACGAACATGCCGAGCGCGCCGAGCAGGATCAGGCGAAAATGGGAAATGCGGATCATTGGGTTAGAGGATGAACGGAGGAATGGCCGCAAAAAGGCACAAAAATTATTTTGTCCGGCAGAAGAAGATGTTCCGCGCGCTTAGAGACGCATTGAAAGCTTCATTTGCCATTGAAGTGCTGGCGCCTTCTTGCGGCCAAAGGATCGGGTGGCTCGGTTCAGAAACGATAACTCGCCGAGACGCGGAAGCGAACGGGTTCTTCCGGAAATACGAGGTCGGCGCCGAAGAAGCCGTTGAAGACCGGCGAGAAATTTTTCTCGTCGGTGGCGTTGAGCACGTCGAGGCGGAACTCGTAGCGCGGCTGCCGGTAGAAGAACGCGGCGTTCACGTTGACCTGCGGATGGATCACCACGCGGCCGAGCACGTCGAGGTTTTGCTCGCCGGTCCACGTGGTGCCGAGCGTGCCGCCGAAGCCGGACTCCAGGGTGTAGCTGCCGAGAGCGTTGGCCGTCACGCGCGGTAGGCCGGGGAAGCGATGGTCGGCGGCGGGATAAACGGTGAAGTTCGGGGATCCGCGGCCAGTGCCGGCGATGAGGTCAGGGCGGGAGTTGTCGAAGGCGTCTTCGACGCGGCCCGTGCCCTGAGAAACCGTGCGGTTGTCGAAGCGCGCATCGACGTAGCTCGCCCCGAGCACGGCGAAGAAGCGGCGGCTCGGGCGGTAGGTGAGTTCGCCCTCGACGCCGCGGACGTTGAGGCGGCTGTTGCTACCGTCGCGGTTGCGGACGTTGCGCGATTGGGTGAAGGCGGCGGTCGAGAGGAACAGCGTGTTGTTCACCAGCGAGGATTTCACGCCGACCTCGAGCAGGCGGCTCGCGATGTGGAAGCCGGTGGGCGAAAGCCGGCCGGCGCCGTCGAGTGGCACACCGCCGCCGAGACCGTTCGAGACGGATTGGCTGTAAGCGTAGGTGACGTAAATGCTGGCGCGTTTCGTGGGCGCGAAGACGAGGCTCGCGTTGCCCGCGCCCTGGCCCTGCGTGGTGCTGTCGTGGATCGGGGCGAAACCGGGAGGCGGAATTGGATCCTCGGAGTTCACGTGCAGCAGATCAACGCGCGCGCCGGCGAGGAGGCTCCACTGCTCGTTGAAACGGAGATCGTGCTGATGGAAGAGGCCGGCTTGAAACGAATCGGTGCCGTTGGTGTCGCTGCGGGCGAAATCGTTGCGGCCATCGCGGTTGACATCGTAGTTGGCGGCGCCGGGCGCGACGAAGACGCCGGGGCGCAGTTGCACGACACCAGGGTTCAGGCCGAGGACGAGCGGGATGACCGAACTCGGAATGCGCCGCGTGGAGATCGGCGCGGTGAGATCGATCGGGGCGTCGGCTTCGGTGTTGAACTGGCTGTAGCCGACGATGTGGTGGCCACGCAACGCGAGCCCAGTGACGGTGTGATTTGTGAAGGAGTTGCCGCCGAGGTTGAGCTTGAAGTCGCGCGCGAGCTCGGTGCGGTTGTCGAGGGTGGTGCTCTCGTCGATGATTTCGACGAAGCTGTTTTGGTTCACCTGATCCTTTTCGAGGGATTGAATGAACGTGCGATTGGTGAGGGTGGTGTCGGGCGCGAGGCGCACCGTGAGCGTGGTCTGCGAGAGGAACGTGCGGGCCTTGCTGAAATCGTTCGGATCGGTGAGCACGCGGTTGCGCGGGAGGTTGACGACCCCGGTCGGGCGGATGACGGCGCGCGGTCCGGGGATCGCGCCGGTGACGGGCGAGATGCCGGTGCCCGTGATGTAGCGGCCATGGTCGATGAGATCCTGCGTGGCGCGGTTCCAGCCGGCGTTGTCGCTGTAGCGGGCGTTGAAGTATTCGAAGGAATAATCAAGCCGCACGCGGTCGCTGCGTTTTAGCGTGTAGGCGAAGAAGAGGCTGTCGCTCCGCGAGACCACGTTGTCGTAAAAACTGCCCGCATCGAGATGCTCCCAGCTGACGCGCAACGCAGAGCGCCCGGAGGCGATCGGCGTGCTGTAGTCCACCGTGCCACGGTAGAAATCGTAGCTGCCGACCTCAAGGGCGACGGAGCCGGCGGTGCGATCCAGATTGGGGCGCTTCGTGTGCAGATCGATGTAGCCGCCGACGCGCTGGGTCGGCCCGAGCACGGGCGTGGGCGGACCCTTGACGACATCAAGGCGATCAAAGGCGTTGAAACTGATCGGCAGGCCGAAGCCGTTGTTGCCGCCGGCGCGACGCTGGCCGTTTTGGAAAATCTCACCCTCTTGTCCGCGGATGCGCGGCAGGCTCGGGACGCCAAACGTGTTGGGCGTATCGGTATTGGGCGAAACGGCGGCAAGGTCGCGCCAGCCGCGCACGTTGGCCTCGCGAAAAATTTCCTCGGATAAAATGCTGACGGTGCGCGGGGACTCGAGGGCGGAACGGGCCGGGCCGAAAAGCGAACCGGCGATCTGATCGGTGAGGAGAAGCTCGCGGGCGGATTTCTGCTCGGAGATTTCGAACCGATCAAGCACCACCGCGGGATCGGCGGCGCGCGGCGCGGTTTGGGCCGCCGCTGAGGCGACGAGGAGGACAAAGGGAAGAGTGAGACGGAAAGACATGACCAGTAGAGGCGAAGAGTAAAAGGGATGCGCCCCAAGTTGGGGCAGACAGATGGGAGCGTGACCAAACGGACACCCGTGCACGGCGGCCGCGAAACGAGGGCGCGCGGCGTTGCGCGCAAACTCGCTCGATTGAGCGAACCCGCCGGAAAAATCAGGCGGAGAGCAGCGCGGCCACTGGCGGAGAGGTCATATGCCGCACGCGAATGTCGGCAGTGGCGAGGTCCACCCACGTCTGCAGGCCCGTCTGGCCGGTGGCATCCAGCCACGCAAAATACTGCGCGAGCAACCGGGCCGGCACGCATGCGCGTTTCGCGAAAAGCCGGAGATCGCGCCAGCGATCAAGGTCGATCTTGACCGCGAGCCGCGCGACGGGGCGGCCGGCGTAGAGCGCGCCGAGTTGCGCGTGGTCGGTATGGTGGCACCAGACGACCCGATCGAGGAGTGCCGCATCGGCGGCACGAAGCCCGATGAGATAGTTGCCACCCCGATGATCGGGGCCCAGGACGGCGTCGTGATCTTCGAGGCGATGAAAAGCTTCATCGATGTCCGCGCGGCCAAGATCAGGGCAGTCGTTGCCGACGATCACGATGCGTTCATAACCCGCGGCGACGAGCGTGCCGACGGCGTGGTGGAGGCGCGTCTTGAAATTGGGACCGATCTGCCGATGCCCCGTCAGGCCCGCACTGCGGCCGGGCGCACTGCCGTCGAGCGTGAAGAGATGGACGGCCCACTGCGACGAGATCGCTTCGCGCTCGACGACGGATCGGAAAAGCGGCGCGAGGCACAGGGGCAGACCGCGCGCCGCACGCTCGTCGGCGGCCGAGCGGGCGAACACCAACAGGGCGTTGCGGGCGGAAGCGGCGGCGGCGAGTTGAGCGGTGGATGCGGACAGCGACATCTGCACATCGGACGGCGCACGCGAGGCTTTATTCCACAACGCCCGTTTTTTCGCGGCGCGTCGCGGGCTACCGCGATGCAGCGGGAGCGGAGTGGGCGCCGGCGTTTACCGGCCACGTGCGGCGCGGCGCGCGGCTGGCGTAGAGTTTTCCGACCATCGCGAGGATACCCCAGCCGGCGCGAATGATGCCGCGCAGATTGCCCGAGATTTTCGATTCACCCGCAGTGCGCGGGTGAAACTGCACCGGCACCTCCGCGATGCGCAGGCCGTGCTCGACGGCGCGCACCTGCATCTCGACGTTCCAGCCAAAGCCGCGGTCGGCGAGCTGCAGCCGCTCGAATGCACCACGCCGGATCGCGCGCAACGCGGCCATGTCGCGGAAACGCCGGCCCCAGCCGAGCGCGATGAGGTGGCACGCGAGGGCGTTGCCGAACCGCTGCGTGGGTGTGAGCCGCGCGCGCGAGGCGGCGTGCGACACGCGTTCGCCAAGCACCAGGTCGGCCCCGGCATCGATCGCGTTTTGAAAGGCGTTGCGCTCCGCGTCGTCGAGCCGGTCGCTGCCGTCGGCCGAGCTGAACATAATCCACTCGATTTCGGGCGGCAGGTGGCGCGTGCCGGTCCACGCGGCGGCTCCGTAGCCGCGGCGCGGCTCGCGCAGCACGTCGGCCCCGGCGGCTTCGGCGCGGGCCGTCGTGTCGTCGGTGCTGCCGTTGTCCACCACGCGCACGAGCCCGGCCCCGCGCTCGCGCCAGCGGGCGACGGTCGCGGCGACGCACGGTGCCTCGTTCAGCGCGGGGATGACGACGACGGTGCGGGCGAGAAACGCCGGGGAAGCGGAGGACATCGGGTATGGGACGGACGGCCGCGGTGTTTATTCCCTTGCGTGGAATAACCCGCCGGGTGCCGGCTCTCATCGCCACATGACCCTGCCACGTCCTTGGATGTTATTCACCCTCACGCTTGCGCTGGCTTCGATCGCGCGAGTATCTGCTGCTCAGATGTTCGACCACACTCATGCGGCATTTGACCGCGTGCTGAAGCAGCAGGTCGCCGACGGCTGGGTCAACTACACGGCGCTCAAGGCCGCGCCGCAGCCGTTGAACGCGTATCTCGACACGCTCGCTGCCGTGCCGGAAGCGGAGTTCAAAACATGGCCCGAGAAAGAGCGCCTCGCGTTTCTCATCAACCTCTATAACGCCGCCACGCTGAAGCTCATCGTCGATCATTATCCGGTCGCCAGCATCAAGAAAATCGGCGGCTTCTTCAATTTCGGCGGACTCGGCGACGGACCGTGGTCGCAAAAAGTGGTGCGGCTCTTCGGCCAGGTGACGACCCTCGACCACGTCGAGCACGAGATCATCCGCAGGGACTACGGCGAAGCGCGGGTGCATTTCGCGCTCGTGTGCGCGGCGCGCGGTTGCCCGCCCCTGCGGGCAGAGGCGTGGACGGCGGATCGGCTCGAAACGCAACTCGACGAGCAGGGGCGAATCTTTCTCGGACAGGTGGCGAAAAACCGCGTCGATGCGAAAAACCGCACCCTGTATCTTTCGCCCATCTTCAAATGGTTCGCCGGCGACTTCGAGGCGGCAGCGGGTTCGGTGGAAAAATTCGTGACGCCGTTTTTTGCCGAGACCGTGCGCGGTGCGCTGGCGGCGGGCGGCTTCAAGATCAGTTATACCGACTACGACTGGTCGCTGAACGACGCGGCAAAAAAATAACGCTGCGCCGATCATGAAGCAGAATTCCGGTTGGGTAAAATGGCTGGTGATCGCGGTGGTGGTCGCGGCCGTCGTGACTGCGCTTTTTCTTTTCGACGTGCGCACACTGCTGCGCGAGGGGCTTGATGCCATCGGCCGCCTCGGGCCGTGGGGGCCGGTGCTCTTCATCGCGATCTACATCGTGGCGACGGTGCTGTTTCTGCCGGGGTCCGTGCTGACGCTGGGCGCGGGGGCGGTGTTCGGCGTGGCGTTGGGCTCGGTTTACGTGTCCATCGCGTCCACGTTGGGCGCGACAGCGGCGTTTCTCGTTGGCCGCTATCTGGCGCGCGGCTGGGTGGCAAAAAAAATCGAGGGCAACGCCGCGTTTGCCGCCATCGATCGCGCGGTCGCCGATGAAGGCTGGAAGATCGTCGGGCTCACGCGGCTCTCGCCGGCGTTTCCATTTTCGCTGCTGAACTACGCGTTTGGCGTCACTCGCGTTTCGCTGCGCGACTACGTGCTCGCCTCGTGGATCGGCATGATGCCGGGCACCGTGATGTATGTTTACGTGGGCTCGCTGGCGCGCGCCGCGGGAGATCGCTCGCGCACGCCGGGCGAGTGGACGCTCTATGGGATCGGGCTACTCGCGACGATCGCGGTCACGGTCTTTGTGACGCGGCTAGCGCGCCGCGCGCTCGCACAACGCACGCAAACCGCCACCCCGCCCTCCCGCTAATGAACATTTCCGAACCGCTGCAACCGTGGGATAGCCACAATCAGAAACTCCATCGCCACGTCCATCCGACCGATTGGAAGAACCCGGAGCCCGCGCCGCGCTACAATCTCGTCGTGATCGGCGGCGGCACGGCGGGCCTTGTGACGGCCGCAGGCGCGGCGGGCCTCGGAGCGAAGGTCGCCCTGATCGAGCGTCACTTGCTCGGCGGCGACTGCCTCAACGTCGGGTGCGTGCCCTCGAAGGCAATCATCCGCGCGGCACGGGCGGCGGCGGAGGTGCGCCGCGCGGGAGAATTCGGCGTGCGGGTGAATGGAGAGACCGCGGTGGATTTCGGGGCGGTGATGGAGCGGATGCGGCGCCTGCGCGCGGACATCAGCCCGCACGATTCGGCGGCCCGGTTTCGCGAACTGGGCGTGGACGTGTTCATCGGCGAGGGGAAATTTACCGGCCGCGACACGGTGCAGGTCGGCGATAAGACGCTGCGTTTCGTCCACGCGGTCGTCGCCACAGGGGCACGCGCGGCGGCCCCGACGATTCCCGGTCTCGACACCGTGCCGTATCTCACGAACGAAACGCTTTTCTCGCTGACCACCTTGCCGAAGCGGCTCGCCGTGATCGGCGCCGGACCGATCGGCTGCGAGATGGCGCAGAGTTTCGCGCGGTTCGGTTCGGAGGTTTTCCTCGTGGAAACGACCGCGGGAATCCTGCCGCGCGAGGATCGCGACGCCGGAGAGATCTTACAAACCGCGCTGTTGCGCGACGGAGTGAAGCTCCTCAGCTCCGCGAAAAATCTGCGCCTGGCGAAGGCCGCGGAAGGCGTGCGTGTGCTTGTCGAATCCCACGGCCGCGATCACGACTTCACGGTCGATCACCTGCTCGTCGCCGTGGGCCGCGCGCCCAACGTCGAGGGCCTCGGGCTCGAGACGGCGGGCGTGGAGTTCACGAAAAAAGGCGTCGTAGTGGACGACCACCTGCGCACGACGAATTCGCGGGTGTTTGCCTGCGGCGACATTTGTTCGCCCTATCAGTTTACCCACGCGGCCGATTTCATGGCGCGTATTGTGATTCAGAACGCGCTCTTCAAGGGGCGCAAAAAGGCGAGCGCGCTCACGATTCCCTGGAGCACTTACACGTCACCGGAAGTCGCACATGTGGGCCTCCATCCGAAAGACGCCAAGGCGAAGGGGATCGAGGTCGCGACCTTTACGCAGGAGATGGCCAGGGTGGACCGTGCCATCCTCGACGGCGAGACGGAGGGCTTCGTGCGCGTGCATGTGCGGAAGGGCACGGATGAAATTCTCGGTGCGACCATCGTCGCCACCCACGCCGGCGACATGATCGGCGAACTTTCGCTCGCGATGACGGCCGGCATCGGCCTCGGCTCCATCGCCAGCGCGATCCACCCCTATCCGACGCAGGCCGAGGCGATCCGCAAAGTCGGCGACCTCTACAACCGCACGCGGCTCACGCCGTTCGTGAAGACCTTGTTCGCGAAGTGGCTGGCGTGGCAGCGACGCTAACTTTGCGGTAGTCCGCCGCGAGCGTGTGCGGCGAAGTGCCGGCGAGAAAACGCAGGAGCAGCGTGGCGTTGAGCCACTGTTGGCGCAGGGGCCCGCGCGCGCGAAAGCGGCGCGCCGAAGTGGTGACGTGCGCGGGGAACGACCACACCCGCGTGACGCGACGTGCGCGCCGCAGCACCTCGACATCCTCGAAAAGCGGCCACGCCGGAAACCCGCCCAGCTCGGCGTAGAATTCGCGCCGCACCGCGATCACCTGATCGCCGAACCGCGTGAAGACCGAATCGAAACGCGTGAGCCACGCGCACGCGCGGAGAAACGGGCCACCCGCGTCGAACGCGAGCCGGAAGGTGCCAATGCGCACGGCCTCGCGGGCAAACGCCCGCGCGAGCACGGCGCCCGCGTCGGCCGGCAACAGTGTGTCGGCGTGCAAAAAAAGCAGCAACTCGCCCCGCGCCGCGGCCGCGCCGGCGGCGAGCTGCACGCCGCGCCCGCGTGCGCTGGTGACGACGCGCGCTCCCTCCGCGAGGGCGATCGCCACGGTCGCGTCCGCGCTGCCACCATCGGCCACGACGAGCTCGGCGCCGGGCAGCGCGGCGCGGACGCGGGTGAGCGTGGCGGCGAGATTCGCCGCCTCGTCGAGCGCGGGAATGACGACGGAAATCACGGGAGGGCGATCGCGGGAGTCGTTTCGAGCCGCAGCCGGGCGAACCACGCCTCGGCCTCGCGCCCGGTGTTGTCGGTATCAACGAGCACCGCGATGGCACTGATGCGCGTGGGTTCCTCGCCGAAATACCGGCGATAATCGGCGAGCACATCGCGCGATTCCTCGCGCCACTCGCCGGCCTCGGCGGTGCCGGTGCGAACGACAATCATGCCGACCGTGGACGAATAAGGCCCGGGATAAACGGCACCCGCCGGCTCGTGCGCCGCCCAGACGTAGTTGATCGCGCGGGTGCGGAGCGGATTCAGCGAGGTCTCGAACACGACGAAAACACGCGCCGCGTAGTCGTCACCCGCGCGCTCGCGCTCGCGGGTGTTGCCGGTCAGCGGGGCGCGGACTTTCCACCGCCAGAAAAGTTGCGCGCGAGTGGGTGCCTTGACGGCCACTGCGCGCACGAGCCCGGCATGAGCGGCGCGACTCGTGGCGTGCAGCACCGAATTCCCGCCGTCGGCCACGACCTCGTAGCGCGTCGGCTTGGTGAAGAATTTCTCCTCGCGCCAGCGGGAACGCCAGCCCTCGGTAAATCCGTCGAAGAGATCTGCGGGCTGCGCTCCGGCGATAGTCCGCAGAACGCAACAAGCGGCGAACAGGGCGAAACGGGGCGACATCATGATCAGAGTCGCGTTTCGGGGGGCGTATTCCGAGCTGAAATTTCACGTTGTGGGGGCAACACTGGTTCGCAAAATCCCTGGCCAACGCTGAATTTTCCGGCGGCTCGACTGGCTTCGATTCCGGTTTTGGCAGAATCACCGGCTTTCGAAGCAACCAGACCCCTCCGCAGGCAAGATGGGGCTCAGGCGCTTGAAACACACTTTCTAAAGTATTAGCGCCACTTCGGTTCGTGTTGAAATCCCTCCCTCTCCCAGGTGATGGGATCGTCGGCGACGGCGCTTTGCTAAAGGCCGTGGCCGTCGCCGCGCACGACAATCGGCCGACCGTGGCGGAGGCGGGCGAGAAAAGTCGGGGCGGTGTTGAGGTTGTTGATGATGCCGCCGCCGAGACCGTCGGTGTGCGACGGGCGGATGATCGTCATGCCCATACCTTCTTCGCCACCTCTCGGTGCAGGGAATCTCCTCTTCGATGAAACACTGATTAGGCTAGCTTCGGCGTTAAAGAGGGTGAGCAGTTCGGGCGTGGCGGCTTGCTCAACCATGGTGCGGGAGGGCCATGCTCTTTCGCCAACGGATTAGCGTCTCTCCGACGGCGATACCAATGGCCGCGGGCACGATACCGATCAGTATATCGATTGGTCGATGCTGCCAGATAAGGGCAATCGAAGGCAATCCGAGCACCAGCATTCCCACCAGCGGCCAACGCCAAGTCGGGCGGTCACGGCCCGCAAACCACGCTACCACGATTGGCCCCATCGCATGGCCAGCAGGCATAACGTTATTTGGGGCATCAGTGCTGGCGATTCCACGATAGACGGCATTCCAGCCTCCCTCCGGCATCGGCGGCCGAGGCAGAGTGGTCGGAATCAGCATCCAGCACGACACGATCATCAGAAAACCGCAGGCTAACGCCAACAAGCACGCGAAAAATCGCTTGGTGTCGCGGATGGACAGCGGCAGCACCCAAGGAACGAACAACATTACCAGATACACGGGGGCGAAAGCCGGCCAAAACGGCACCCAGGACGGCATTACCACCGTGGTGCGTGACACTGACCGGTCGTCATCGATGTGCGCATAGAACATAATCATCGACGCACAAAGGACGCTGATCGCCACCAACCGCCACAGCACTCCCGCCAAGCCTCCGGGATATTTGTTTCTCGGCTCTGTGACTGGACCGCTGCTCCGCTGCAGCGCCCAACAAAGGTAACTCACGACAAAAACTCCCACGATAAAGCAGCCAATGGGAAGCAGTGGAGTCCTCATAAGACGTCGTGTCGCCGAGACATCATAGCTGCGTGCGAGCGCAGCGGAAAAAAGAAGCGTGCTTGTCCCCGCAGACGCGGGTTGCCCGGAGAGCATCCGGGCCTATCCGCATGGGAGTGGTAGCGAAACCAACCACCAGAAACGGAGACAAGCACATGAAAAACCTAGATAAATAGGTCGGGCTGGATGTCCATAAAGATACGACGGTGATTGCGGTCGCCGAGGGCGGCCGCACCGGTGACGGAGCGTGCAGCGCAGAGAGGGCGTAGCCCTGAGCGGAGCGAAGGGTGAGGTGAACGGGTGCCCGCACCGCGGGCAGTGAATCGAACAAGTCCGCCTCGACGGCACGATCAGCCGTGATCTCGGGGCCTTGGGAAAAGTCCTGCGCAAACTCGGCGGCGAGGGCGTGACGTTGCACGTCGTCTACGAAGCGGGGCCGACCGGCTACGTGGATTACCGGCGGCTGCAGCAACTCGGGATCGCGTGCAGCGTGGTCGCGCCGACGAAGACGCCGCAGCCGAAGGGCGTGCGGCACGCTCTCCGGCTCCTGTCCTCAGAACCGACCCACCCGCTTCCCGCCACCCGCAAGGTCTACTGCTCCTTCTTCACGCCCATCACCTGTTGCACTTCAAACCTGAAACTATTCTTTCGTGGGCTCACGGCTCAATGCGCTTCCAACGGCCCGCAATACGGGCGGCTTCTCCTGCGGGCGCCCAGATGACAAGGGCTCGCGCACCTTTCGGACCGGTCTTGTGCCGGACCTTGTCGGGCGGTCGGACGGTGCCGATCATACCGGCGGTGAGCTTCACGCTCTTACCATTTACGAAGTGTTCGAGCTCTCCCTCTAGAACGTAGAATGTCTCCGAGGCTCCGTGCACATGCTCGCCCGAATCGCTATTCGGAGCAAAAGTGATCTCAGCTATCTCAATCTCATTTCCTCCAAACGCGGCTCGATCCATCAGGATCCGCAATTTGGTGCCGCTTGCGTTTTGGAAAACGTCACCACGGGCAATCGGTGACGGAGTAGGTGCCGGGCGGTCTGTTTCCGCCCCGCATCCGAACTTGGCGAGGAACATGAACGAGAGCGAGGTAAGGAGGATCTTCATGAAAAATGGGTTTTTGCCGAACGTTCAATAGGGGTCATCCGAGCCCCGAGGAGGACTTGGGGTGGAAGCAACCCTGAGTA
>JBBRLB010000095.1:0-25432 GCA_038231575.1 Opitutales bacterium
GGTGTAGGCCGTGAGCATCGAGCGCGCAAATCCGGAACCGAGATCAAACTCGCGTTCGAAGAGTCCGTAGAAGCGGGTGACATCCACTTCCTGCACCGGCCGCCGGTAGGCGCGCGCCATGAAACCGCGTAGCAACCGCTCGGCATCCTGGTGCGGATTTTCCGACACGATATCGATCATGATTCCGCCGCCGACTCCACCGGGCCCACCGCGGCCGCCACGACCACCGCCACCGCGAGCGCCGCCAACGGCGGGACCACGCCCGCGCCCACCCTGCCCGGCTGGTGCGACTTGGGCGCTCGAGGCCGCCGGTTGGCCGCCGCTTTGAACGACGGGTTGACCGTCGGGTCCACGGCCTTGCGGCGCGTCGGGAGCACCCGGCGGTCCGCCACCGGGTCCACCCGGACCGAAGCCGCCAAAACCTCCGAAGCCACCACGGCCACCGCCCGCCTGCGTGAGTCCCTCCAACGGCACGCCCGTCTTCCCGGCCTCAACGCGCTTCATCGCCAAATCACCGAACAAAAGTTTATAGCCGGTCATGACCGATTCGTCCGGCAGCGGCCCCTCGACCTCCAGCCACTGCACCGCGTAGCCGGGCATGCCCTCGACGGTGGCGAGCGGATTGACGTATTGTTCGTCGGTGCCGTTCACGCGCGTGCGGAAAAAGCGCATCGCATCGGTGCGCACGCTCTCGCCGCCGGCGAGCATGACTTCGATCTCGCCGACCGTTGGCTCAGGTTTGAAATCCATCACCCCGATCGGCCGGGTCTGCCCCGCGCTCGAGGCGTAGAAACCGATAGGCTCGTCGTTGCGGCCCGGCCAAATCTCATCGGCGTTGGGCCGGTGCCACATTGGCAGCCAATACGTCGCTGTTTTTTCGGCGCCCTGCCCACTAAACATCCAACGGCCGATGCCACCGCCGCTCACCCAGACGCTGTAGCCTTTCAGGCGAATGCGATAGCGCCCCGCGGTCGGCGCACTGAACCCCCACGCATAGCCGCCGGCGTCGCTGAAAATACTCGAGACTTTCCCCACCGCTTCGCGCTCCCGTGTGTCCGGACTGGAATTCGGCGCGCGCCCGCCCCGCACTTCGGGCTGCGCATGTGAATCCAGCACCGGAAACGCGAGCCGATCCGGCAAGGTGCCGTTTTCCCGCGGCTGGTAGCCTGCGATCACATCGCGCGCATAGATCTTCCGCACGGTTTTCTCCGGCCGCTCGAACGCCGCTGACATCGCCTGCCGCATCGCGAAGTCCGACGCACTCATGTAGCGTTCCATCTGCACAAACGACACATCGAGCGCCTCCGCACTCTTGTTGAAACCAAACCGTTCGCCCTCGAGCGGCAGCTTGTCTTTGATTTGCGCCCACGGGACGTTCAACAAATCGCGCAGGGCGTTTTCGTATTCGTAGCGGTTGAGCCGGCGCTCCCCCGCGCGACCGTCGCGCGCGATCGTCGCACGGTCCGACGCCGTGAGCGTCGCCGCCATCTCGCCGAGAAAGGCCTCCAAATCGGTCGGTGCCGGACGGGCCTTCTTCTTCGGCGGCATCTCGCCCGCCTGCACGCGATCGAAAATTTTCACCCACAGGGAAAAATTCGCGTGGTCCCGCGGCTCATATTTCAAACTCGTGAGATCGAGCTTGGCCTTGGGATCGTCGTCGCCGTGACATCCCGCGCAGTAGCGATCGATGAACTCGTCCGCCGTGGGAGACGGCGCCGCGTGCCCACGCGCAAAAAAACACCCGACCGCCAGCGCCAGCAGAAATCGGCGAAAGTGCGGAGCGATCGCATCACGAAAGGTTGGGGTAATTTTCATCGGACACGGAAGCGAACGTCGTTCTTCCTGACGGAAAGAAACCGGACACGTTGCGAAAATTGTCCAAGCTCCGTTCGCGCTCGTAGTCGATGACCGCGCCTGACGTTCGGCGCAACTCTGGGCGACTATGACCGAAGCCATAGTTGCGCTTATGCCCTATGACTCCTTCACGTTTGTGCCATCGATCGCGAGGCTCGTCGCCCGCGGAAAATTTTAAGGCGGATTAAATCATGCCCCTCCGGTCCCGCAGCTTCGCGGGAATCTTTTCCGATCTTCCCCTACCCTAAAATCCCATGAAATTGAAATTAGCTTTCGTCATCGTGGCAGCGTTGCTTGCCAGCGCGCTTAGCTTCGCCCAGACCCCACCCGCGCCAGCGACTCCTCCACCCGCGGCTACTCCGCCTACCGCGGACGACTGGAAGCCGATCTCCTATGTCTCCCCGGGGCAGCAATTCCCGCAACTCAACTCCGAGAGGCGTGCGAAATTCCGGATCGAAGCACCCGGCGCCACCGAAGTGGCCGTCAGTCTCGGCCGCCCGCTCATCGTCACCAAGGGTGACGACGGCGTGTGGACGGTTATCACTTCCCCACTCGTCGAGGGCTTTCACTACTACCAGATTATCGTCGACGGCGCCCGCGCTGCCGATCCGAACACCCGGACGTTTTTCGGCTCGAGCCGCTGGATGAGCGGCATCGACGTGCCGTCCGATGACCAGGATTTCTTCGCGGTGAAGGACGTCCCGCACGGCGCGGTCCGGGAGCAGCACTATTACTCTTCGGTCAGCAAAGCGTGGCGCCGTTGCTTCGTTTATACGCCGCCGGACTACGATAAAAACCAAACTGCGCGTTACCCTGTGCTCTATCTCCAGCACGGCGCTGGCGAAGATGAGACGGCGTGGGCCGTCCAAGGCCGGACGAATTTCATCATGGATAACCTCATCGCCGAGGGCAAAGCGAAGTCGATGATCATCGTGATGGACAACGGCGGCGGTAGTGGACTATTCGGCACGCCGCGTGGCGGCCGTGCCGGCGCGCCCGGCAACAATCTCGTCGCACCCAACGCCACCGCAGCGCCTGCACCTGGCACTCCGGTCGCGGCGATTCCCGCGGCCGCCCCGGCCGGTGCACCCGCAGCAGGCGCTCCCGCTGGTCGCGGCGGTCCCGGCGCTCCCGGTGGACGTGGCCCAGGCGGCCCCGGCGGCATGAACTTCACTGAGTTCGAAAACATCCTCCTCAAGGATATCATCCCGACGATCGACGCCCACTTCCGCACGCTGGCAGATCGCGAACACCGCGGCATGGCCGGTCTCTCGATGGGCGGCATGCAGACGCGTGGCATCGGGCTCAGCCACCTCGACACATTTTCGCACATCGGTATTTTCAGCGGCGGCACCCTCGGCGATCCGGCGGCGCCCAACAGCCCTCTCGCCAACGCGGCGGAGTTCAACCGCCTGGTGAAGGTCGCGTTCATCAGCTACGGCGAAGCCGAGGGCGGCTCGAAGACGCTGAAGGACTACTGCGATTCGCTCGCGACCGCAGGAATCAAAAACGTCCACTCCTACGTCTCGCCGCGAACGGCCCACGAATTTCTGACGTGGCGCCGCAGTCTGAAGGAGTTCGCGCCGCTCCTGTTCCAAAACTGATCTGCGACTTCCCCACCGCATTCTGACCACAGCCCGGAAAGCATTTTCCCGGGCAATTTTTCTATCCCCATGAAGAATCTCATTCTGTTCCTTGGAGTCGTTACTGCGTTTTCGTCCGCCTGGGCTGCTGATCTCACCGGCACGTGGAAGGCCGAATTCGACACCCAGATCGGAGTGCAGAAATACACCTATACCCTCAAGCAGGACGGCAAAATCGTCACCGGCAAAGCCAGTGCCGACATCGCCGGAGAAAAACGAGAGGTCGAGTTAAAGGAGGGCAAGATCGCCAATGACACCGTGTCGTTCGTGGAAATGCTCAGTTTCCAAGGCAACGAAATCAAAATCACCTACACGGGGAAAATCGCGGAGAACGAAATCAAATTCACGCGCGAAGTCGGCGAGTTCGCGAAAGAAGAACTCGTTGCGAAGCGCGAAGCATCCACGTCCGCGCCCGCCCGCACCGCCGACCTGCCGACGCTCAAGGACACCTACAAAGATCATTTCAAAATCGGCGTGGCCATCAACCGCACGATGGCGCTGAACGCCGCCGTGCGCGCCGACAACGTGAACCGCACGCGCGAGCAAGTGGAGAAAGACATCGCCCTCGCGAAATCCCAATTCAACCAAATCGCCCCGGAGAATGATTTGAAATGGCAGCTCGTCCATCCGCGGGAAGGTGCGGATGGCTATGATTTCGCTCCGGCGGACGCCTACGTGAAATTTGGCGAGGACAACAAGATGCTCATCATCGGCCACACGCTTGTGTGGCACAGCCAGACGCCCAACTGGGTGTTTGCGGGCACGATTCCGGCACCCGAGGCGCCCGCGCCCGCCGCCGGCACCGCGCCCGCCGCCGGAAAATCCGGACGCGGCTTCGGCTACAACGGACCGCGCGCTTCCCGCGAGGAACTGCTGCAGCGGATGCGCGACCACATTCACACGGTGGTCGGCCGCTACAAGGGTAAGGTCAAAGTGTGGGACGTTGTAAACGAAGCCATTGCCGACAACGGCACCGAAATCCTCCGCAACACGCTCTGGCTGCAAATTATCGGACCGGACTTCATCGCCAAGGCTTTCGAATACGCCCACGAAGCCGACCCGGACGCGATTCTTCGCTACAATGACTACGGTCTGGAAAATCCGGCCAAGCGTCAGAAATGCATCGCCTTGATCAAGTCGCTGCTGGAACAACACGTCCCCGTCACGGCCATCGGCTCGCAGACTCATGTCAACGTCGCTTCGCCTGACTTCGCCGGGGAGGACCTGACCCTGACGGAACTCGCGACGCTCGGCCTGCCCATCCACATCACCGAGCTCGACGTGAATGTCGCGCGCGCTGGCCAGACCAACACCGGAGCCGATGTCGCCAGCAATGCCGCCACGACCCAAGGCGGCCTCATCGATGAAGCGAATCAACGTCTGGCAACCCAGTATGCGAACCTGTTCCGGGCGTTCCTCAAGCACCGCGATTCAGTGAAGGTGATCACGTTCTGGGGCGTGAACGATGGTGTCTCGTGGCGCGCCGCTGGTCGCCCCCTCTTGTTCGACGCCAACGACGAACCCAAGCCGGCTTTTGATGCCGTCATCGCCGAGGCGAAGAAAACCGTCGCCGCCAAGTAGCGATTTCGCTGATCGGGCGAAGTGAGCGGCGACGATCGAATCAAATGCATCCCGCATCTGCGCAAGATCCCCGATGAAGAAATCCTTTGGACTGCACGCGATCGCTTGGTTGCTGTTGGCGTGCAGTGTTCGTTTGAGCTTCGCCGCCGCCGTTGGAAATACTGAAAGCGTGACGCGCACCGCGACGCGGAGTTGGACCGCCGACAACGGCAACGGCACCTACTCGAATCCGCTTTTCTCCGAGGAGTTTGAGGACCCGGACGTGATCCGCGTCGGCGATGACTACTATCTCGCCGGGACGACCATGCACATGAATCCCGGCGTGCAGCTCATGCACTCCAAGGATCTCGTGAACTGGGAACTCGCCGGCTACTGCATCGACAAACTCGATCTCGGCCCGACCTACCGGCTCGAGGGCGGCAACGTCTACGGCAAGGGCATCTGGGCGCCGTGCATCCGCTATCACGACGGAATGTTCTACGTTTTCTCCAACGTAAACGGCGCCGGCCTCCAGGTCTTCCGCTCCCAGTCCATCAAAGGCCCGTGGGAGCACAACCAACTCCCCGGCAAGCACGACATGTCCGTGCTCTTCGACGACGACGGAAAAATTTATCTCATCTACGGAAACTCGTCGCCTTATTCCATCGAGGAGCTCGCGCCCGATCTAAAATCTTTTATCCCGAACGTGAAGCACTCGCTCGTCGTGCCGCCGGGCCAGCGCATGGGTGAAGGCCATCACCTCTATAAAATCAAAGGCAAATACGTCGACCTCTCCGCGATTCCCGGCGGCGCAGTAAATCAGATGGTAGCCATCGCCGATTCCATCGACGGCCCGTGGACCGTTACGACCATGGTCGACGCCGAATCACTCGGCGTGCCGAGCGGCACGCCCGTGCTCGCCAAGCCCGAAAACCGCGGCCTCTGGCTTCACCAAGGCGGCATGGTCGATACGCCCTCCGGCGAATGGTGGAGTGTGATCATGTCAGATCACGGTAGCGCGGGCCGCATGGTTTCGCTCGTGCCGATCACGTGGGACGCGGGGTTCCCACTCATCGGCCTCCCCGGCAATCTCCGCAAGGCGCCCAACACTTGGATCAAACCCAACACCGGCGTGAAACAAGCGCCGACGCCGTCCTTCGTTCACGACGACGACTTCAACACCGGCAAACTCAATCCCCACTGGCAGTGGAACCACGTGCCCGACGATTCAAAATGGTCGCTCACTGAAAAACCCGGCGTGCTCCGTCTTCACTCGCTGCCGGCCACGAGCTTTTTCACCGCGCGTAATTCGCTTTCGCAGCGCCCACCCGCGCCCGAGTCGATCATGACCGTCGAACTCGACACCAGCGGCATGGTCGCTGGTGACACCGCCGGCCTCGGCCTGATCAGCACGCCCTACGCGTGGATCGGCGTCGCGAAATCCGCCGCTAGCACTGTCGTCCAAATGGTCAAAGGCACGACCGGCGGAGGACGCCGCGGTAGTCCGCCGACGCCGCCCACCACCACGCCCACGGTGGGCCCCGCCAATCCACCGGCGCATCTGTGGCTGCGCATGCACTGCAACTTCGATACCGATCAGACCGTGTTCAGTTGGAGCGCCGACGGCAAAACGTTCACCGCGTTCGGCGAGCCGTTCACGACCACGTTTCAATTGACGACCTTCCAAGGCGTGCGGCCGGCCGTGTTTCACTTCAACACTTCCGGCCAGCCCGGCGGCTACGTCGATTTCGATAACTACACTGTCGAGGAACCGCGCGCGCGCGGCATCGAGCGGGAAATTCCCTTCGGCAAAATTATCGCGCTCACGAGCGGCGCCGACGGCAGCTTTCTCGCCACCGATGCGCAGAACGATGCGCTGATCAATGTCGCGGCCGACGTGTCGGGCACCGTTCCCGCCAACGCGAAATTTCAGATCGTCGACGTCGGCCTGGGTCGCGTCGCGCTCAAGGCAGCCAACGGCAAGTTCGTCTCGGTCGATCAGGAAAAAACTATTCTCAAAAACCTCGGCCGCGCCCAGCCCGGCGATGCCGAATCACTCCAGTGGGTCAACCTGCTGCGCGGCGACACGATGCTCATGTCGCTCACCACTCACCGCTACCTCGCCACTAAACCCAGCATGCCCGGCCTGGTCACGGCCACCGCGCTCAGCGCCAGCCCAGCGCGCAAAAGCGGCGCGGAGTTCAAATGGAAAACCGTCAACTAAGCCCCACCGCCAATCTCGAATCCATGCAGCCATCAAAAGAAACTCCCATGCTGACACCTAAATATTCTCGCGCACTCGTCGCCGCGACGCTGGTTGGCTACGCCGCCTTCGCGGGCATTTGTTCAGCCCAGCCGGCCGCGCCGTCGCCCGCGCCAGCCGCCACGGCCCCCGCGCCCACCACACCGCCCGCGACTCCGCCCGCCGGCGGTGCGCCTCGCGCCCCGCGGCCCCCGGTTGATCTCGGCCCGCTGCCGGACATCCACGCCGCCATCCTCAACACGCTACCCGGCCTGCTCGGCAAGCCGCTCAAATGGATCTCCACCGCTCCGCTGGTCGTGCCCGTTAACGACGAGACGCACACGCTCCATTCGATCAAAGACCCGACGATTTCCCGCATCGACGGTAAATGGGAAATCTACGCGACCGCCCACATGGACAGCGTCAACCCTGACAAAACGCCCAAGTCCAGAAACACCTTCAACATGATCCACGTGAGTTTCGCGGACTGGAAGGACGCGCCCAAAGCCCCGCTCTTCTACATGGACAACAATCCGAACTTCACCGGCTACAAGTGCGCGCCGGAGATGTTCTACTTCGCGCCGCAGAAGAAATGGTATTTCACCTTCCAGACGCAGCCGGCAGTGTTCTGCACGAGCGAGACACCGGGCGATCCGAATTCGTGGACGAAGCCCGAGCCGTTTTTCGCCCCCGGCACGCCGATGCCCCGCCTGCCGATCGACTATCATTTCATCGGCGACGGCGAACACATGTATCTGTTCTTCACGGGCGACGACGGTAATTTCTATCGCAGCCGGACGACCTACGCCGATTTTCCGAAAGGCTTCGGCAAACCGGTGGTGGCGATGCGCGGCACGCGCGAGACGGTCTTCGAGGCCAGCTTCACCTATAAGATCAAGGGCACCGAAAAGTATCTTACCCTCGTCGAAGCCATGGGCGCCGGTCGCTACTACCGCGCCTACGTGGCGGACAAACTCGATGGCGAGTGGTATCCCGTGCAAGGTTTCGACACGAAGGAGCTACCGTTCGCGGGCAAGGCCAACATGTCCTTCGAAGAAGGCGTCGAACCGTGGTCGAGCCAGGTCAGCCACGGCGAACTGGTCCGCGAGACCAACGACGAACGCATGATTCTCGATCCGAACAATCTCATGTTTCTCTACCAAGGTATTTCCGATGCCGACAACAAGGGCAACTATGGCCTGCTCGCCTACAAACTGGGGCTGCTCCGTGCAGAGAAGGGCAAATAATTTCTCCAAGGCGGGAATCATTTAGACCAGCCTACCCGCCTTTCTGGATCGCCCAAACCTTCGTTCGATTTCGCAAAAAAATCCCCATGAAAACTCCTCACCTCCTCCTCGCCCTCGCGGTGATGCCCCTGTCGGTTTTCGCCGCCGATGTCACCGGCACGTGGAAAGCTGACTTCGACACGCCGCGCGGTCTGCAAAAATACACGTTCACCCTCAAGCAGGACGGCGCGGTCGTGACCGGAAAAATCTCCGCAGAACTCGACAGCCAGAAGCGCGAAGCCGACGTGAAGGAAGGCAAGGTCGACGGCGAGACGGTCACGTTCGTCGAGCCGCTGGTCGTTCAGGATAACGAACTGCGCATCGAATACACCGGCAAGGTCTCCACCGACAGCATCAAGTTCACGCGCAAGGTTGGCGACTTTGGCTCCACCGAAGCCGTCGCAAAAAAGGATCCACCCAGCGCGGCCGCCCCGGCCGGTCGCGTCGGACGCGGCAACGCGCCCATCGTGCTCAATGCGGACGATGTCCCCGCGTTTCCCGAGCCGCCTGCCGGTTTCAACAAGCTGCGCGAAGACATTCCCCACGGCACGCTGACGGTCGTGCCGTATGATTCGAAAACGCTCGGCACGCACCGCCAAGTGCGCGTCTACACGCCGCCCGGTTACTCGGCCGACAAAAAATATCCCGTGCTCTATTTGCTCCACGGCATCGGCGGTGACGATCGCGAGTGGACGCACGGCCCCAACCCCTGCCACGCCGACAAGGTGATCGACAACCTTCTCGCCGAAGGAAGGGTGCCGCCGATGATTCTGGTCTTCCCGAACGGCAACTCCGCCATGACCGCCGAGATGGTCGCCGCCCGAATTGCCGGCAACAACGCCGCCCCTGCTGCGGCCCCCGTCGCTGGCGCGCCTGCGGCCGGTGCCGCACCCGGTGCACGCGCTCCCGCCGCACGCGGCCCCGGCGGTCGTGGCGGCGGCACGGAGAGTTGGGACAAACCGTTCGAAAACGATCTCCTCAAGGACATCATCCCAGTCATCGAGTCTAAGTTTTCCGTGATCGCCGATCGCGATCATCGCGCGCTCGCCGGTCTCTCGATGGGTGGCGGCCAGACGTTGAACATCGGCTTCTCGCACCCGGATGTCTTCGGCTACATCGGCGGTTTCTCCTCGGCGCCGAACACCTACGAGTTCGGCGGGATCAGTCCCGGCTCCAAACTTATGCCCGATGCCGACGCCATGAAAAAAGTCAAAGTCCTCTGGGTCGCCTGCGGCAACAAGGATGGTCTGCTCCGCGTGAGCCAAGGTGTGCACGGCATGCTCAAGGCGGCCGGCGTGCCGCACGTGTGGCATGTGGACTCGCATGCCCACGACACCACGGAGTGGGACAACAACCTCTATCTCTTCTCGCAGCGCATCTTCAAATAGTCTCTCCCCCCACCGGCATCGTGAGCCGTCGGCTCTCGCTGCAATTTTCCACGCTCGCTCATGCACTGCCGCCGGCTCACCGCCGCATTTCTGCTCCTCCTTGCCTCGACTACCCTCGCGCACGGCGCCGACGATCCGCCGCCGCGGATGGAAATCGTGGCGACGCTGGAAAAGCCGAAGGCCGCCCGCCCCCTCGAAGAAAAAGACATGGCGGGCTACCTCCTCGTCTATTTTAAGGACACGACTCACTCGGTCTACTTCGCGATTAGCCGCGACGGCTACACGTTCACCGACATCAACGGCGGCCGGCCGGTCTTCAACGGTGCCGACATCGCCGAACAGAAAGGCGTCCGCGATCCGCACATCGCGCGCGGGCCAGACGGCGGACTCTACCTCAGCATGACCGACCTGCACGTAAACGGTCAGCGCGCCGGTTTCCGCACCGAGCAGTGGCAGCGCCCCGAGCCACAATACGGTTGGGGCAACAACCGCGCGCTCGTGCTGATGAAGTCGTTCGACCTCGCGCACTGGACGCACGCCGATTTTCGCGTCGACCAAGCCTTCGCCGAGTGGGCCGACGTCGGCTGCATCTGGGCGCCGCAGACCATCTACGACGAGGCGAAGGGCAAGATGATGATCTACTTCACCGGGAAAATCCGCCGCGGCGTCGACGATCTCTACTACGCCTACACCGACGACGCTTTCACCAAGATGGAGACCAAGCCCGAGCGCTATTTTTGGTTTCCCTATCCCGACGGCCCACTCACCGACGACGTGCGCAACGCGCACCACGTGATCGACGGCGACATCACCAAGGTCGGCGACAAGTTCCACTTGTTCTATTCCTCGAAAGAAAACGGCACGCCCGGCATCGAACACTCCGTCTCGGACAAGATCAACGCGGGCTATCCCGTCGTGCAAAAGCGCATCGATCCTGAAACAAAATCCAGTGAGGCGCCCAATCTTTTCAAGCGCCTCGGCACTGACATTTACGTTCTCATGTATGACGCCTACGGCTCCGGTAACATGGGCTTCGCCGAGACCACCGACTTCGTCAGCTACAAGAACCTCGGCCTCTTCAATGCCGGCGCGATGAAAGGCACCAACTTCGACCAGCCAAAACACGGCGCGGTCATGCACCTCACACTCGACGAACTGCGGGCCCTCGTCACCCGCTGGCACTTCGAAATGAAAATCGACTGAGCCCGCACGCGAAGCCGCTCCAGCCACCCGACTCCTCTCACGATCGCCGCATCGCACGCCGGCTGACCCAAATCTTTTAGCAGTTTCCCCTATGAAAATTCACCACCTTGCAACGGCCTGGCTTACGCTGGTCACCTCTGCTTTCGCGCTCGACGGCCAAATCGGCATTCACGATCCGTCGACGCTCATCAAGTGCGACGGAAAATTCTACACCTACGGCACCGGGGGCGGCGGACTGGTCTCGGACGATGGCTGGACGTGGCGCCAGGGCACCGCTCTCGCCCGCACTGGCCTCGCACCCGACGTGATTCATATCGGCGACCGCTATTATGTGTATGTCGCCCGCAACGTTGGTGCGCAGCCCAAGGCCGAGATCGAAATGATTTCGAACAAGACACTCGACCCCGCCTCACCTGACTACAAATGGGAACTGGGCGGCATCGTCGCCACGACGGATGGCATTGAAGACTGCAACGGCATCGACCCCGGCGTCCTGCTCGATCCAAAGGGCCGGCTCTGGCTTACCTACGGCTCGTATTTCGGCTACATCCGAATCGTCGAGCTCGACCCGAAGACCGGCAAGCGGCTCGACCCGAACTCCAAGCCGGTCGATCTCGCGATCAACTGCGAGGCGTCGATCATGATCTTCCATGACGGTTGGTATTACCTGCTCGCGACCCACGGCTCCTGCTGCCAAGGCGCGAATTCCAATTACAATATTCGCGTGGGCCGCTCAAAAAACCCGACGGGACCTTTCGTCGATCACGACGGCCTCGATATGATCGAGGCCGGAGGAAAACTCTTCCTCGGCTCGGAAAGCCGACTCGTCGGGGCCGGACACTTCGGCCGGCTCACCTTGGACGAGAGCACCGAGGTGTTCTCCTATCACTACGAGGCCGATCTCGATCGTGGCGGCGCCAGCGTGCTTGCCATCCGGCCCTTGCTTTGGAAAGACGGCTGGCCGGTTGCCGGCGAAAACGCGAAGGCTGGCACCTATGCACTCGAGTCGGTGCGCACCGGCACGGCCCTGGAGTTGGGCGTCGAAGGTGTGCCGCTCAGCGGCGGGCGCGGCGGCGCGGGTCGCGGCCGCGGCCCCGCCGCCGGCGGGCGCGGTCCGGGCGGACCTAGCGGACCTGCCGCGGCTCCTGCGGACGCACTGGTAGCCGGCGCTCCGCCGGTCGGTGCAGTTCCGGGCGGTGGCGCTCCTGGCGGCGCCGCGCGTGGCGGTGGTCGCGGCCCCGGCGGACTCTTCGGCGGCACCGGTGCACCCATCCCCCCGCAGGATGTGGCCGTGGTTTCGAAAAATTGGCCGGCTGGCAATATCGCAACCCGCATGGCCAACTATCTCGATCAGGCCCAGCAAAAGTGGGCGCTCAGCGTTGCACCCAATGCGGGTGGTTATCCCGGCGCGCCGTATTTCAAGATCACCGTCGCCGGGACCGATCGCGCGCTCGCTGCGACGGCCGAGGACGAGTTGACCACCGTGGCGGAGTTCACCGGCGCCTCCGAGCAGCTCTGGCGCGTGCAGCAACTCACCGACGGTTCCTACCGCATAATGCCGAAATCCGTCCCCGGCTCGAATGAGCAACTCGCGCTTTCCGCCGTAGGCAATAGTTTCGCCACGCTCGCCAAATTCAACCCCGAGAACGACCGCCAGCACTGGAACCTCAAGGGCCTGTGATCAATTCGGCTAAAGCGCCCTCGGCCACCACTCCAAATCCGATCCCCATGATTAAATTTTCCCTTCTCCCCGCTGCGGCCCTCGCCGCTCTCGTCGGCCTCAGCCTCGCACTTCCCGCGCACGCCGCCGATGCGCCCGCCGGTAAAACGCCCCCCGGTATCAACGCCTCACCTTCGCTCAAGATCGCAAAAAGCGGGAGCACCAAGGTGAGCCCCGAGGGCTTTCTCTCGCGCTGGCTCGTGCTCGAACCGATCCCCGGCGACGGTCGCGTGACCGAAAGCGCTGTCCGCGCCGCCGCCCAAAAGGAATATTTTCCCGATCAGAATTCCGTCATCCCACACGACGGCGATAAAGTGAAAGTCGGCGACGCGGAATATTCCTGGCATGCGGTCGATATTAATCGCCACAACGTCAACCTCTACCACTTCGCCTACTTCCTCGGCAAACCAACCTCCGACGTCGTGTTCTGGGGCGTGACAATCGTCGACAGCCCGGAGGAGATTCCCAATGTGCGACTCGCGGTCGGTTCCAACTCGGGCTCCGTCTGGTGGGTCAACGGTGAGGAAAGGGTCGCGCTCTATGGCGACATCCAGACGTTCATTGATGACGCCGCGTCGAAGAAGTTCACCCTGAAGAAGGGTCCAAACATCGTGCGCTTCATCGTCGTGAACAATCGCGGCATGGTGGATTGTTGCGCTCGCTTCCTCGATGCGAATGATCAGCCCATCACGCGTCTCACCCTCTCGCTGACCGACCCCGCAAAGAAATGAAATCCCCACTCCGTCTCGCACTCGCATGCGTCGCTCTTGCCGTCGGAGCGTTCGCCGCGGAACCGCCCTCGCGCCCGCTGCCCGCCGTCCCGAACAGCGCGTGGGTCAAGCGCCTCTTCGACGGCTGGCGCGCGCCCGTGCCACCGCGGCATCTCGTTGGGAACATCTACTACGTTGGCTCGATCGGCGTGAGCTCGTTTCTCATCACCACGCCAGAGGGTCACATCCTCCTCGACACCGGCTTCGAAGACACCGTGCCGATCATCCTGCGCGGCGTCGAACAACTCGGCTTCAAGCTAACCGACATCAAGCTCATCCTCAGCAGCCACGCTCACATCGATCACGTCGCTGGCCACGCGCTGATGAAGAAACTCACCGGCGCACAGATCGTCGCGAGCGCCGAGGACGCCAAAACCATGGAATCAGGCGGCACCGTCGACTACATTCAGTGGCCGAAAGAAACGATCCTCTACACCCCCGTGAAGGTCGATCGGATCGTCGTCGACGGCGAGCGCCTCACGCTTGGTAGCACCACGCTCACCGCCCACCTCACGCCCGGCCACACGCGTGGCGCAACAACGTGGACGATGGACGTCGCGAACGGCGGCGCCACACGGCACGTCGTCTTCTTCAGCAGCGCGAGCATCAACGACGGCACGCGTCTGCTCAACAATCCGCTCTTCCCCGAGTTTGCGCGCGATTTCGAGGCGACGTTTGCGACGCTGCACGCTCTGCCCTGCGATATTTTCTTCGCACCGCACGGCGGCCAGTTCGCGATGGCGGAGAAATTCGCCCGGCTCGAGCGCAACGAAAAGGACAACCCCTTCATCGATCCCGTCGGATGGAAGAAACTCATCGGCGACGCCGAAAAGGCATTTCGTGCCCAACTCGCCGCGGAGCGCGCGGTCACCAAGTAACTTTCCTTGCCCTCCCTTCGCCGACTTCGCTGCCTCACCCTCGCGGGCTTCGCGCTCGCTCTCACCCAAGCGCTGTCCGCCCAGTCCTATTATCCGCAGCGCCCCGACGATCCCCGCGCGATCGATTTCACCAAGGAGGCCTCCGGGGCGCACGCCGACGGTGTGGGCGACGATGCCGACGCGCTCCAAAACGCGATCAACCGCGTGCAGGAAACCGCACGGATCGGCGTGGTGTTGATTCCCGAGGGCCGCTACCGGCTCGGCAAAACAGTTTATGTCTGGGCAGGCATCCGCCTCCTCGGCTACGGCGCGAAGCGCCCGGTGTTCGTGCTCGGCCGCGACACGCCGGGTTTTCAGGCGGGCGCCGGCCGCTACCTACTGCACTTCGCCGACAACCGCCCACAGGCCGGCGGCCCGATCGTCGACGCGAGCGAATTCACGTTCTACAGCGGCGCGAGCAACCTCAACTTCGAGTTGCAAGACGGCAACCCGGCCGCGGTCGCGATCCGGTTTCACGTTGCGCAGCACGGCGTGCTGGCGCACATGGATTTTTAAATCGGCACCGCGCGCGCCGCGCTCGAGGACATCGGCAATCAGGCGAGCGATATCCACGTGCACGGCGGCCAATACGGCATCATCACCAAGCGCACCGCGCCCGTGTGGCAGTTTCTGCTGATGGATTCGAGCTTCGACGGCCAGCGCGCCGCCGCGATTCACACGATGGAGGCCGGCTTCACGCTCGTGCGCGTGCGGTTCGCAAGCATGCCCGTCGCGCTGCAAATCGCGCCCGGTGAAGTCGAGCAACGTCTACATCGCGGGCAGCCAGGTCTGGATCTACGATCGCACGGGCACGGAAATCGGCGTGCTCGAAGTGCCCGAGCGCCCCTGCGGTCTCGCCTTCGGCGGCGACGACCAGCACACGCTCTTCATCGGTGCGCGCAGTTCGTTGTATGCGATTCGCACCGCGGCTCCGGGCGCGCTGTAACACGCCTTAACCCTCTCGCCGGCGCGACGCGTTCAGCCGATCTGCACGATACCGCGTTTCACGGCTTCGATCAGAGCCTGCGTGCGGTCGCACACGCCCAGTTTTCCAAAAATGCTCGTGATGTGAATTTTCACGGTGCCCTCGACGACGCCGAGTTTGGCACCGATTTCCTTATTGCTCAGCCCGCGCCCGAGCAGCTGGATGACTTCGATTTCCCGCGGTGAAAGCTGCGCGAGCATGCGTTCGCCGACGCGCACGGCCACTTCCGGCGGGATGTATTGCTCGCCCCGGTGCACCACCCGGATCGCTTCGAGCAGACGGTCGAGGGACATTTCCTTCAGGACAATGCCAGACGCGCCCGCCTTCATCGCCAGAAAAATTTCCTCTCCCGTCGCATAGTTACTGAAGATCAGGACCCGGACGTTCTTAAATTCCTCGCGCAGCACCCGGAGTGTTTCCACGCCGTTCATTCCGTGCATGCGGAGATCGAGCACCACCACATCGGGGCGGTGCTTGCGATACGCCTCGATTGCGTCCTGGCCGTTTTCGACATCGGCGACGACCTCCATGTCGGCCGCGTCGCTCGCGGCGGTCATGAGCCCCATGCGGATCACCATGTGATCATCGACGAGCAAAATCCGGATTCTCTTAGTGGGTGTGATAAGCTTCTGCATGGCGGGCAATCGGTTTCGCGGGGTCCAGCGGCACCTCGACGTGGATAGACGTTCCTTCACCAAGGGAACTACGAAGGGTTAATTCACCCTCGAGCTTTTTCACCCGCGCGCGCAGCCCACGCAGCCCGAAGTGACCGGGTTTATTCAGCGCATCGTCCGGATCGAAACCGACGCCATCGTCGGCAATCGTGAGCGATACGCCGTCGGCTTGATAGTTGAGTTCGATACTGATGTGGTCGGCTAACGCGTGGCGGACAGCATTCGTCGTCGCTTCCTGCGCAATGCGCAGCAGGTGGTGAGTCGTCGCACGCGGAAGTGGGAGCGGGCTTCCTAAAACGGTGACCGTGGGCACGAGTGAGCTGGTCGCGGTGAAGGTCGTGAGCTTCCGCAGGGCCGCACCGAGGTCGTTGCCTTCGAGCAGGGGTGAGTGCATGTCCCACACGGCGTGCTGCACCTCTTGCCGGGCGTAAGAGATCATGTTGCGCACGACCTTCAAGCGGGAGCGCAACTCTCCGGTCAACGTGGAGAGCCGGAGTGTCGTATCGAGTTGCAGGATCGCGCCGCTGAGACCTTGTTGAATGCTGTCGTGAATTTCGCCCGCCAGCCGATCCCGCTCGGCAAGGGTCGCACTGATTCTCGTTTCCTCGTTCAATTTCTTCATCGTCAACTCGAGTTCACCGGTTCGCTGTTGCACAACTTTCTCCAAGGCTCGATTGCGTCGCCGGGCGAGATGGCTGGACCAGCGCGTGATGCCCACCACGGCAGCGACGAAAAATGCCGCGTAGAAAACGTAGGCCGGCCACGTGCGCTGCCACGGCGGCAGGATTTCAAAGTCAAACGCCATGGGCGCTCCCGGCTCCGGGCGTTGACCGGCGACTCGCACTTGCAAATGATATTTTCCCTCGTGCAGCGCGGGAAACCGCAGGAGGGAACCAGTATCGAGCGTCGACCAAACATCCTCTACGCGCAGGCGAAATTGATAGACCGGCGCACGGCGCCAAGCGTAACTGCCCGAGAAAAACTGAAAGGTGAGGCTGTTTTGCGAATACGGCAGCCGTAGCGCGGTGGAATCGGCAAAGCGCTTCGGCAACAAGGCCGTGTTCCGCGTGGTTTCAGTAAGCGACACCAGCACGGGCTCGGAAACCGAACTAGTCCGGAGGTCGGCCGCTGGCTCGACATGATGGAGCGATCGGCCCGCCGAAACCCAAATGTCATTGCCCGGGAGCACTTGGACCGTCGGGAAGCGATCATTGATGCGGTCGAAGCTCGTCAGGTCCATTTCATAGTCCCCGTTTTTCGGCGTGAATTTTACCAACCCTTCGTTGTGTGCGGCCCACAGCGTCCCGGTTTCATCGCTCCACACGCGAGAAAGCCACTGCGGCGAACGATCAAGCAATTTTTGGAGCTCCGGTTTTTCGACCCAGCTCTCCGTTTTTTCGTCAAAAAATCTCCGTCGCTCACGCAACGGACTCAACACGACCGTCTCATCCACCACGCCGATGTTAACCCACAGTTGCTTTGTCCACGGATCGTTCGGCACGACCATCGTTTGCAAGCGTCCGTCCCGGCGGGAAATCCGTGCGACCCCGTCGCCGGCCATCTCCACCCAGACCGATTGAGCCGCCCGATGCACGAGCGCCGGATTGCGCAAGCCGGGAATACGCGGAGTTGGCTCGCCCCAGCGCTCCCCGTCCCATTCCAACAAGGCGATTTCGGACGGGCCAATCGCGTAGCACAAATTCTCGCCGACCATTTCCAGATGGCGCAGGTCGGCCATCCGCGTAATCAATTTCCAGCTACCATCCGCCTCCCGCGAATAGATGTCCGTGCGGTTGCCCACGAGCAAATGGCGACCCCACGCGGTAAGTTCCCAGATCCCGCCCGGCGGCTGCACCTTCACCGGCTCGAAATGCGTCGTGGCATCCGGCCGCTGCGAGATCGCCTCATAGAGCACGACCCCGGACGCGACAAAAAATCGTCCGTTCCATCTTGCGACCTTCGGCCAGTTCAAAGGCAAGCCAAGGCGCTGCCCGAACGAGGTCAGACCGCCTTGATAGAGCACCTTCTCGATTGAATCTTCAGTGAGCAACCACAGCACTCCGCGCTCACGGCTCGCGATACTGGAGACCCGGTGGTATTGCGGGATGGTCAGCGATGACAGCAATTTTCCCGCGGGCGAGAGAACGAACACGCCTTTGCCCGTAATGGCGACGGCGATGTTGCCATCCGCCAATCGTTCGAGCGCCGAGATTCGCCCCGTCAAATCGCCCGTGGCCTCGCCGGCCCAAGGGACGACGCTCGTCCCGTCGAAGAGGAACGGAGGTCCATCGAGAAACGTCAGCAGGGTATGCGTCGCGTCCATCGCCGCCGCCCGCATGACGACCCTCTCGTCCAAAATTGTTCCCGGCAAACTCTGAACGGATCGCGTCGTCACATCGAGATAACGCAGCGGCTGATCGAATGAAGAGATGAAGACCCGGTTTCCGATGGCGAAGATCCGCGCAACCTTCGCGAGTTCGAAAAGCTGACACTCCTGCTGCGCAAAACTCCGAAATACAATTCCGTTTCGACTGGAGAAGTAAACGCCATCGGCGGTGGCGACCACATCATCAAAAGTAACGGTCCGCGTCCAAGCCGGGGAATTTGGCGGCACAAGTGACTTGGCGTGCAGTTTTCCATCCACGCCGAATTCCGCCAAACCCCACGAGGCGCGCCCCGCATAGTAGGTGCGCCCGTCCGCTGCCGGAACGACACTGAGCATCGGCGTGCGCGACGACTCGTCGGTGTCGACGATATTTGCCCACGTCGTGTCGTTCAGCACGGCGTAAACCCCATCGTGGATCACGGCCACACGACCGAACGGATCAAAATCCAACCTCGAACCACGCGGCACATAACCGATGTCCTCCAGCGAGTAGATTCGCGAAAACGGCAGCCCGCGCACGGCAGGAGCTTCCGCCTGCTCGCCCGCCCCAGCCAGCGTCGCGACCCCCAGGGCCATCGCCGCAAGCGTTGCCCCCGCGCGTCGTGGGACCCGACGCGCCAACAGCCATGCCCCCGCTACGACGCGAGCGAAATTTGGATCGATGCGCGCGCGAGGGTTCCAGCTCCGGTTGGTTGGGGTCTGCACGAGGTGGGGTTTAACTCTAGCTGGAGCGCACGATGCTGCGCCCCCCCGGTCACGGCAAGACAATCGCCGGGCGCTATGACTAAAGGCATGTCTACAGTTAGAACAATTGTCGGTTTGCCGATTACAAGGTGACGCGGCTCCCTTCTCCCATTCCCCGTTAATCCACTGCCAAATTCCTGGCCGTGTGATCTGAGATTCAAGATCCCGTTACCACCCCCCCTTCTGCCTACCCGTCATACCTCGCGACCGTCGTCCGAAACGCAGCGAATTTTACTACGTTTGAATTTTCGCCAGAGCGGATCGCGTCGAACGCCCACGCCGGCTTTCCCGCCACCCGCGCCGACTGATCAAGCACAGACAAATTTCCCACGAGACCTGGAACCTCACGGCCTTTGCAGGGGTGAGGTTCCGACAATCCCCGTCACACCCTAGAACACCCATACCCATGTCACTCAGACCAAATACCAAAGCAGCGCTGATCATCACGCTCTGTTTCGTCGCCGCGCCGCTCTTCGCCCAAACCGCTGCGCCCATCGACGCGGCGACGCTCGCCAAATACGACAAGAATCACAACGGCACACTCGACCCCGACGAGTTGACCGTGATGCAGGCTGACAAAGAAACGGTTCAGCTTTCGACCTTCGAAGTGCGCACCGAGAAAGACCGCGGTTACCAAGCGGTCGACGCCGGCTCCGGTGGCCGCGTGGATCTGCCGTTTAAACTGGTGCCCGCCGCGATGTCGGCGATGACCAAGGAATTCATCGAAGATTGGGGCATCACCGACATGCGCGAGTCCTTCAAGTATGCGATGAACGTGGATGTGGCCAACGGCTCCTCCGCCAACAACTCACCCTTCGGCGACTTCCAGTTCAACTTCCGGGGCGTGGGCGACTCCGGCAACTACCCGACCCGGAATTATTTCCTCTATTACGGCAACAGCGACGCCTACAATACGGAGCGATTCGAGTTTGCCCGCGGCCCCAACTCGGTGCTGTTCGGCGACGGCCAGATCGGCGGCGTCGCAACGACGATGACCAAGCGCCCAAATCTCATCGGTGATCAATACGCCGCGACGGCGCGCTACGACAGCTGGGGCGGGGCCCGCGCGACGTTTGACGTCAACAAGGTCATCAGTGAGAAGCAGGCGGTGCGCGTCAACGGCGTGTTCAACCACAACTCCTATGGCCAGGCTTGGCGCGATAACGCCCGCCAAAACGAAAAGGGCATCGATATTGCGTGGGCCTACAAGTTCACGCCGAGCACCTCCCTGCGGACGGAAGCCGAGTGGATGAACACCAAGCGCATGGTCTACCAGACCACCTACGGCGACAACCACGGTTACTACACGCCGGGCACGGTCTATGATGGCGTGAACACTTTCACCGGCGCGCAACAGGCCGCGCTCGGCGTGACGCCCGTGAGCACCCAAGCGCAGAACTGGACGTTTATTCCGGCGGAGGCCGGCCTCGGCCTCGTCAACACCGGCGCGAGCGGCCAGTTTCGCTCCACGGGCCCGGGTTTCGCGATTCAGCCGACACCCCGTTCTGATCTGCCCGGCATTGCCACCGTGGCCAAGCTGCCGAGCCGCGAGTTCAACCTCGGACCGAACGACAGCTGGTCACGTTTCAAATATCAGGTCTACAGCTTTTACCTCGACCACAAGTTTACCGACGCGATCTCGGGGCAAATTTCGTTCTACGATTACAACAACGATCGCAACACGAAGGAGGGCAATTTTGCGGGCTCCCTGCAGTATGACGTGAACAAATTCCTGCCCACGGGCGCACCGAATCCGAAACTTGGAACGCTCTACGGCGAGGTGACTCCAGGCCACGCCTATCAAGAAAATTATGTTTACGAATGGCGCGGTCTCGTCACCTGGAAGACCAAGCTGCCGTTGAACGGCCGCGGCCAGTTCTCCGGCATTATCGGACAGCGCAACGAACGATTTGAAGCCGCAGGCTACGTGCCGGCTCGGGTCGACAATCCCAACGCGGCGGTGCTCTGGACCGCCGCCGAAAATACGCTCCGCTATCGCTACTATGTCGACGAGCCCGGCAAATATGGCGGCGCTAACTTGCCGACACCGAAGCCGGGATTCACGTATGCGTGGCAGCAAAGCGGCTTCGCCTCCGTCGAACACAAGGACATCCAGTATATCCAGGCGGTCGCCGCGACCTCGTTTTGGGATGACCGCGTTTCGATTCTCGCCGGTGTGCGCAACGACGACCTGATCGACGACCAATACGGCAATATTGGCGCCTCGGCCGCCGGCACGCCCTCCGCGATCGACGCGCACGGCTTTCAGAAGTTCGGTGGTTTTGTCCCCGGGATCGGCACGGTCGTCGGCGCGCACAACCTCACCAAGGCTGGCGCGTTGACCTACAATTATGGCAGCACCGCGTGGTTGGACAAACAGAAGACGGTGGGTGTGTTCTACAACTACTCCAAGAATTTTGCCCCGCCCACCTCGGGCGCCGCGAAGATCGTCGGGTATAATGCTGACGGCACGATCAACGCCGCCGCCTTCGGGGCCACGACGGGCAACGAAAAATCCTACGGCATTCGCTTCAGCTTCCTGGACGGCGCCATCAGCGCAGAGATCCGCAAATACGATAGCCTTCAGATCGACCGCATCGATCAGGGCGCCCCAACTGGCAACGTCCGGACCATCTGGCTGAACTCCGGTGCCGCCTACAATGCGAACACCAGTCTGACCGGCATCGATTGGCGCGACGTCGGCGCGCTCACGGCCAAGGGTTACGAATTCCAGACTACGGCCAATTTCAAGGGGCTGCGTTTGTCCGCAAATTACTCGCTGCCCGAGACCGCGTCGCTGAATGTCCGTCCCGGCACGCTAGCCTACGCGAACAACTTCATGCCCGTCTGGCAGAAGTGGGCCAACGACGGCAAAAACGACAAAGGCGACGTTCTGCTCGCGAACGAAATCTCCAACATCAACTCGAATATCCTCTCGATTCAGAATAACATCGCGGGCAGTGCGCCGGGCACCGTGAACAACGGCACCAACAAATGGACGGGAAGCCTGGCTGCCACCTACCAATTCTCGCGCGAGAGTCCGTTGAAAGGCTTCTCCATCGGGGGTGGTATCAACGGCCGCGGCCCGCGCAAGGTCGGCAGCGTTAATCCCAACATCCTCTACAACCTGCCCAACGGTGCTTCGGCCACGCCCGCCCAGAATCTCGGCGCGGCGTTCGCCTACCTCTACGCCCCGTCGTATTATCTGGAAGATATGAACATGGCCTATCGCCACCGGTTCGGAAAATACAACGTGCGGTTCCAGATCAACGTGAACAACCTGACGAACAAGCGCGATCCGATCTTCTCCAATTACGCGACCTACCGCGTGCTGGGGCAGTCCGCTAATCCGCTGCTCGGCATGTATCCGAACGGTTTCACCTACCTCGAGCCCCGGAAGATCATCTTCTCGACTTCGATCGACTTCGGAGGAAGCCCGTTCCGCAACTGATGACCCGTGCTGACTCCTATTCCCATTCGTTTCAGAATCCGGGTCCGGCTTACGAGTTTGCGAGCCAGCGCTCACAGAACTTCTAGTTAAGAGTTACAAAGACCCCGGGGCGCTTTACCCCGGGGTCTTTGATTTGTTAAAGAATCACTTCGTCGATGCCCTCTCGCGCTTCCCATCTTCGCTTCTGCCGAACATTTCTTGACCGGCTTGGCTTGTGCACCCGCCCATGGGTCTTGCGGTCCGCAGCGGACAAAACCCTGCCGTAACGATGGCACGCACGCCTCCCGCTGATGGATTGAAGGTGAGTGAATACGCCGGCTACGCGCTCGGCGACACCGCCTCGAATTTCTTTTTCCAGACCTTCAACATTTTCCTCACCTACTATTATGTAGACGTGTGGGGCATCCCCGCGACGGTGTTGCTGTGGTTGCTTCCCGTGGTGCGGGCGTTCGGCGCGTTCGACGACGTAGTCATGGGCCTGATCGCTGATCGCACCAACACGCGTTGGGGCAAATTCCGGCCCTATCTCCTCTTCGGCGCCGTCCCCTACGGCATATGCGGCTACCTCATTTTTGCCGGTCCGAATCTGACCCCCAACGGCAAGATCATCTACGCCGCGATTACCTACGGGCTGATGATGGTCACCTACACGGTGATCAATGTGCCATATTCGGCGATGCTGGGCGTCATCAGCCCGTCGCCGCGCACGCGCACCGTCGCCTCCACCTTCCGCTTTGTCGGCGCGTTTGGTGCGGCGTTCCTGATTTCGCTCTTTGTCCGCCCGCTGGTTAAATACCTCGGAGTCGACAGCGAGATTCGTGGTTTTCAACTGACCATGGCGATCTTCGCCGTCGTGTCGGTGGTGCTGATTTTGATCACCTTCGCGACGACGAAGGAGCGCGTGACGCCCCCGCCCCAGCAAAAGACGAACGCCCGTGAAGAGTTGGGCGAGCTGTTCAAAAACGGGCCGTGGGTCGTGCTCCTGATCACTTCAATCTTCTCCAACGCCTTTTCCGCTCTACGTTCAGGCAGCACCATCTTCTATTTCAAATATGTGCAGGGCTACGATTCGTCTGCCGTTTTCTGGGGCTTGGACCACACCACGCTGTTCCTGACCAGTGGCGCGCTGGGCTTGGTGCTGGGCACGATGTCTCTCGGACCTATCGCGCGAAAAATCGACAAAAAATATTACGCGGCGGTGCTCAGCTTGATCACCGGGCTGTGTTTTCTCGCTTTCTACTTCGTCCCCAAGGGTGAGTTCGGCCTAATGATCGCGGTGAACATGCTGGCCCAATTCTGCGCCGGCCCGACCTCCGCGCTGACGTGGGCGTTGTATGGCGACGTGGCTGACTATGGTGAGCACAAGTATGGGCGCCGTTCCACCGGTCTGATTTATTCGGCCTCGCTCTTCGCCATCAAGTCGGGAGTCCTCATCGGCAGCTTTCTCGTCCCATGGTTCCTCTCCCAGTTTGGTTATCAAAAAGGCGCGCCGATTCAGACAGCCCAAGCCCTGCTGGGAATCGCGATCGCCTTTTCCATTGGGCCGGCCTTATTCGCGCTGCTGAAAACTGTCGCGCTCATCATCTACCCGTTGAATCAGAAGCGCGTTGATCAGATCGAACAAGACCTCGCCGCGCGCCGCGCGGCCGCCGGGACCACTCCCGTTTCCGTGTGAACCTCCACAATCCCATCCTCCGCGGGTTCAACCCGGATCCATCGATCGTGCGCGTCGGTGACGACTACTACATCGCGACCTCGACCTTCGAGTGGTTTCCCGGCGTGCAGATCCACCACTCGCGCGATCTCGTGCACTGGCGGCTGCTCACGCGCCCTCTCACGCGCCCGCGTCAGCTCAACCTGCTCGGCGATCCGGATTCGTGCGGCATCTGGGCGCCGTGCCTCACTCACGCCGACGGTCTCTTCTGGCTCATCTACACCGACGTAAAACGCTACGGTCGCACGACCGTCGGCGGCGCGAGCGGCGCGTCATTGCGCGATTTCCACAACTACCTCGTCACCTGTCCGACGATCGACGGCGAGTGGAGCGATCCGGTTTACCTCAATAGCAGCGGCTTCGATCCCTCGCTGTTTCACGACGACGACGGAAAAAAATATCTCCTCAATCAACTTTGGGACCACCGTCCCGGCCAGAACCGTTTCGCCGGCATCGTGCTCCAGGAATATTCGGTGCCAGAAGGAAAGCTCGTCGGTCACCGGCAAAACATTTTCGCCGGCACTTCTCTCGGCCTCACCGAGGGATCGCACCTCTATAAACGCGCGGGCTACTACCATCTGCTCGTCGCCGAGGGCGGCACGGGCTGGGGCCACACCGTCACGATGGCGCGCGCAAAAAATCTGGTCGGTCCTTACGAACTGCACCCCGACGGCCAGGTGCTCACGGCGCGCCATCGCCCCGACAGTCCTTTACAACGCGCAGGCCACGCCGACCTCGTCGAAACGCCCGACGGCGACACCTACATCGTGTATCTGTGCGGTCGTCCGCTGCGGAATCGCGGCCGTTGCACGCTCGGCCGCGAAACGGCGATCCAGAAAATGGTCTGGGGCGCCGACGGGTGGCTCCGCACCGCCGACGGCACGGGACTTCCGCA
>JBBRLB010000096.1:0-25265 GCA_038231575.1 Opitutales bacterium
AGTTTTACCGCGCGCACGGTTAATTTTTTTAGCCGTCGCCACACGGGCTCAGGCACCTCCCACCGCAAGTTCAGTTTCATGCGCACGCTGGGATCGCTCCGTGCGCTTTCGGTTCCTTCAGATTTTGCAAACACGCCCTAGACCAAGCGACCACGCACAAGCCAAGCAGGACTCGCCAAGCGAAAAGGCCCAACTCCGGTCAGCCACGGAATACTCTGGCTGAGAAAGAAAGCGGCGCTCCTGAGGGCTGAGGTGGTCCGCAATACCCGCATCTGAAATTCGGGACAACGTCTTCTCGGCGGAGGCATTGAAGCCGACGCCGACAAGATGGCTAAGGACAAATGCGCGCCCACAAACAGCCGATGCGGGGCGCGGCGACAACTCGGCTGGCGACTCAAGCTCGGGAAGATGCGGATTGATTGTGACGCCAAGCGACCGCAGACGCTCTTCGCTTTGCTTTTTCGCGGATGCGGGAGTCATTACTTTTCTGCCTAGACATTATAGCTGCGTGCGAGTGCAGCGGAAAAAAGAGGGTGCTTGTCCTCGGCCGCGACCCAAGGCCTACCCCTCCGCGTCGCGTGCCTACTATCAGCGCCGCGACCGCTTCACTGTCGCACTTCAAACCTGAGACTATTCGCTTCAGCTTTCATCGAATGCGAATTTGATGCGGCATTTCACGAGCGCGCCTAACTTCTCTTTAGCACCCGGAAGGATGGCTTCAATAAATCTCCACTGCTTGACTGCAATGAGCGTCGGCGCTTCGAAATCTTGCTGCGAACTTCGCACTATCGTCGCCTCCTTGACGAAGCCGTCGCGGTCGATCGCAAGCTTCACTTCTACTTCGCCCGCGATACCTGCTCTCACTAACTGAAAGGGAAACAGCGGCATCGGCATTGTGGCGGACGGGTAGGCCTGCGCCGGGGACTCAGGCAGCACGGTTGTGCCTTCGAGTGTGACGACCGGCGTATTCGGCATAAGCCCCGCACCGGCCGTCGCCATCCGCGACTGACAGCCGCTAAGCGCGAGCAGAATCGCCATCGTAGTGACTACATGTCGCGACATCAGTTTCTTTCTTTGCCCAACAGTGTTATTCAGCTGCACCCAGTGCAGCTTTTTGAGGGAGGAAGTGAAGCGAGGGTCCGACGGTCGGGCCAGCGATTTCGCCTCTGGGAGTTACCCAAAATAGGGGTGTTTTCGCCCTGGCGGTGTCGTCCGCCGAAAGCCGCTGTCGTGCGATGAGCCCAGAGCACGTCCTCGTTTCGTTTTCGGCGTGGAAGCAGGCCCTCGCGACCGCGACACTGCCGACCGTCGCCCAAGCTGAATATCGCCGTGAGATCCTCGGATTCCTGCACCACTGCAAATTACGACGTGCGGCTGCGACCATGGGGTGGGCGAAGGCGTATCTCGTCGAACGGGAGAGGCAAGGGGCAAACCCATCCCGACTGGGCGTTGCGCTGGTTTTTCCAGACCGCGCAGCGGGGCCGGTCGGCGGAGGCCCGCGCTGAACCGCTCCTCGCTCTGGTGGTCCTGGGGTTGCATCGGCGACAGGTGCGGGCGCACGCCTTGGGCGATCAGGTCGCCGTAGGTCTCGACGGTGCCGTAGCCGCGATCGGCCACCAACGCCGTCACTTCGCGCTGCGCGGTTTTTTCGCGCTACGTGTGCAACGGCGTGACCTGGTCGGGACTTCATGGGTTCCTTCCTCGTCACGTTGCGTTGCTCACACTGCTCGATCTGCACGCGTCCGTCGCCGGTTTTCAAGAGTATGATCTGCTGGCGAAACCGTTCCGGCCCTGCGCCTACGTTGATCCCGCCATCGAACTCGCACTTGGGCTCGCGTATTTTTCCTTCTGGCAACCCGTAACGATCTCTCTCGCGACGATCGTCGCGCTGGGCTTCAGCGCGCGCCGTGTGGCGCGGCATCGACGTCAACTGCGCGTGCATGGGCACGGTGTTGCAGGTTCCGCTTTCGACCGTCGCGTTCGTCGAGAACCTGAGTATAGTCGGATTGGCGCTCGCCATGTGGCGGCGCGTGAAGTTCGGCTAACCCGGCGCCAAAAACGGCTCGCGGCGTCCGCGCCGCTAACTCGTGGGAAACGGATTCCGCTCGGCGAACTGCGCCTGGTGCCAATACGGATAAATCCGCGGCTTCGCGCTCGCGGCATCCAGTTGCGCGATTTGCACCGGCGTGAGTTTCCAATCGGCCGCGCCCAGATTTTCCCGCAGTTGCGCCTCGTCCCGGGCTCCGATGATCACCGTCGCCACGCTCGGACGCTGCAGCACCCAATTGATCGCGATCTGGGCGACGCTCTTGCCGGTCTCTTTCGCGATCGCGTCGAGGGCATCGACGACGCGGTAGATTTGTTCGTCCTCCGCCGGCGGCGCGACTTTCGCGGTGCCCGGATCGTTGAGGCGGCTGGTCGACGGTCGCGGCTGGCCGCGGCGGATTTTTCCGCCGAGCTTGCCCATCCCCAGCGGGCTCCACACGACGGTGCCGACGTGCTGGTCGAGCGCGAGCGGCATGAGTTCCCACTCGTATTCGCGGCCGAGGAGCGAGTAGTAGGCTTGGTGGGCCACGTAGCGCGCGAACCCGCGTTGCTCTGAAATCGCGAGCGACTTCATCAGATGCCAGCCGGAAAAATTCGAACAGCCGATGTGACGCACTTTTCCCGCGCGCACGAAATCGTTGAGCGTTTCGAGCGCTTCCTCGATCGGCGTCTTTGCGTCGAAGCCATGCAACTGATAAAGATCAATGTAGTCCGTGCCGAGCCGCCGCAGGCTCGCCTCGCAGGCTTGCGTCAGGTGCTTCCGCGATGAGCCCACATCGTCGGGGCCCGGCCCGGTGCGAAACGTCGCCTTCGTCGAAATGAGCACGCGATCGCGCCGGCCCTTGATCGCGGCGCCGAGAATCGATTCGGCCGCGCCGTCGGAATACATGTCGGCCGAGTCGAACAGCGTGAGCCCCGCCTCGAGGCAAAGATCCACGAGGCGGGTCGCTTCCTTCGCGCCGTTGTTGCCCCACTCGGAAAAGCCTTTGCCGCCGCCAAACGTGGCGGTGCCGAGGCTGAGCGCCGGCACCTGGAGTCCCGAGCCGCCGAGAGGTCTGAGTTCCATGGAGCGTGAGTCTTACTTCTGCCAGTCGCGCCACATCCAGCGGAGAATGCCCGGCAGCAACATGCCGCCTTGCGATCCTTGGTGCGCGCCGTCGCCCCACACGTGGTCGACGTCGTAACGCGGACCAACCGTCTTTCTCTCGTCGGCGTTGCGGTTCGCGTATTCGAAGGCCGAGAGCATCTGCTCATTCGCGAGGTGCCAATTGCCAAACTGGTTGCTCAACGCGATGCGGTCAGGGAAATCCGGCGTGCTCTTGGAATTGCTGAGATCGTTCGTGCCATCTTGCAGGAAAATCCGGATCGGTTTGGGGGGAGTGCGGCGAATCCAGGTCGGGTAGATTTCACCGCCGGAAATTGCCGGCTGGCCGTCGCGCGCCGAATGATAACCGATCGACGTGTAGCTGCCGATCGTGCTGATGACTTTCCGAAACGCCTCGGGCCGGTGCCAGGCCACCGTGAACGCACAGATCGCCCCGCTGCTCTCGCCCCCGATCACGCGACCATCGACCTCGTCGGTGAAGCGGTATTTTTTCGCCACCTCGGGCAGTATTTCCTCGAGCAGGAAGCGGGCGTAGGTGTCGTTGACCTCGTCGTATTCCGCCGCGCGATGGTCGGGGTTGCCCGTGCCGAGGGTGTCGGGGTAGTGCTCGCTCTTGTTGCCCGGGGTGATGAAGACGCCGAGCGTCACGGGGATTTCCCGCTTCGCGATCAAGTTCGCCAGCACGATCGGGATGCGCAGCGCACCCTTCGGATCAACCGCGCGCTGGCCGTCCTGAAACACCAGCAGCGCCGCCGGTTTTTCGGCCGCGTATTGGGCGGGGACAAAAATCCAATAGCGGTGCACCGTGCCCGGAATGATTTGGCTGTGAAATTCCAACGGTCCTTCGAGCCGACCCGGCGGCACGCCGTCCTGCGGCTTCGAATCCGGGCCGAGCGGATATTCGCCGGGCTTGCGGGCGGGCGCCACGGGATCGGCGGCGCGCAGGACCGGGGCGCACAACCCGAGCAGGAGGAGAAAGCACGGCAGGATTTTCATGGGCGAGGGGGTTTAACGCAAAGACCAGGACGCCGCCCATCAAGATCGAGCGCCCAGCCCGCGCCAGCCGAATCGCGTTCCAACATTCGAGCCACCCCGTAAACAAATCCGCTCCGCGGCGCCGCTTGGAAGGAACGCGTCGTCCCGCCTCCTCTTTCGCTTTCATGCAAATCCTCCGTTCCGCCCTGCGCTCGCTCCGCGCCCATCCCGGTTTCAGCGCGCTCGTGATCGCGCTCCTCGCCCTCGGCATCGGCGCCAACACCGCGATTTTCGGTGTCGTGCACGCCGTGTTGCTCCGGCCGCTCCCCTACCCGGAGCCCGGCGAACTCGTCCTCGCGCGCAAGCCGCTGAAAGATGGCGCCGCCGCGCAAATCTCCGGTGGGGGCGACATGATGCCCGACAACGAATTTCTCAACTGGCTCGAAGCCGTGCCGAAATCCTTCCGCTCGCTGGCTGGCTACCGGAACACCGCCGCCACCCTCCAGCGCGGAGACGGCGCCGTTCGCGTGCCCGCCGCGACGGTCACCGGCGAATTTTTCCCGATGCTCGGCGTCACCGCGTGGCGCGGCCGGCTCTTCGCCTCAGACGATCTCAAAACCGGCGCGGCTCCGACCACCGTCCTGAGTTACACGGCGTGGGAGTCGCGCTTCAACGGCGAAGACTCCGCCATCGGGCAGATCGTGAGACTCGATGACGTGGCGCACACCGTCATCGGCGTGCTGCCGCCCGCTTTCGAGTTCACCGACCCGGTCCAGTTCTGGCGCCCGCTGCCGATCGCGGCCAACGCCCCCGGCCAGATGCGCATCACGATGATTCGCGTGTTCGGCCGCCTGCTCCCGGGCACATCGCGCGAAGTCGCCCAGCGCGAACTTGACGGCATTTCCGAGCGTTACTGGACCGGCCTCACCTCGATGATGGCGTCGCGGATGCCGGCGGGTTCGCCGACCCTGCGGATGCCCTTCGCCGATGCGACCGCCCAACTTATCCCGCTGCAGGAGCAACTCGCGAAGCAATCGCGCACGACGCTCTGGCTCCTCCTCGGCGCCGTGGCGCTGGTGCTGCTGATCGCGTGCGCGAACATCGCCAATCTCCAGCTCGTGCGCGCCGCCGGCCGCAAACGCGAGGCCGCGATTCGCGCGGCCCTCGGCGCCTCGCCCGGCCGGCTCGCCGCGGAATTGCTCGCGGAAAATCTCCTGCTCGCGATCGCCGGCGGCGTGCTCGGGGTGGTGCTCGCATGGTGGGGCACGGCCGGATTGCAGGCGTGGCTGGCCGACACGCTGCCCCGCGTGAATCCCGTCGGCGTCAACGGCACCGTGCTCGGCTTCGCCGTCTTGCTCGCCGTCGTCGCCGGGCTCGGGTTCGGGCTCGCGCCCGCGTGGAAAGGGAGCCGCGTGGATTTGCTGGAGACGTTGAAGGACGGCGGGCACCAGAGTTCGTCGAGCGGACACCGCTGGCGGCAGGCGCTTGTCTCCCTCGAAGTCGCGCTCGCCCTCGTGCTCGCGATCAACACGGGGCTCCTCGTGAAAAGCATTTACCAGCTCACCTCGACCGAACTTGGTTACCGCACTAGCGATGTGCTCACCGCCAATCTCTCGTTGCCGCGGCGCTACGGCACGCCGCAGCAACAGACCGACTTCGCGCTGCGCTGGCTGGCGGCTCTCCAAACTCTGCCGGGTGTAAAGCAGGTCGCGCTCACCGACATCCCGCCGCTCTCGAATTCCGCGCAGGTCGTTTTCTCCAGCGGCGGGCCCGCGCGCGAAAACGCTTCGTCCTCCTCCACCCCGCCCACGATGTCCATCGCGAGCATCACGCCCGATTTCTTCCGCGCCACGGGCATCGCGCTGCGGCAGGGACGTTTTTTCGGCGAGCAAGACGCAGCCGACGCCCCAAAGGTCGCCGTCGTCAACGAGGAGTTCGTGCGCCTGTATTTTCCGAAGGGCTTCACGCTCGGCGCGACGATCAATCTGCCCGGCAACGGCGCGGGCCACGGTCCGCCGGAGACCGGCGCGATCATCGGCGTCGTGGCCAATGCCCGCTTGCGCGGCTTCGAAAGCGCCCCGCAGCCGATGGCTTATTTTCCCCTCGCGCAGCAGCCGCGGGCCCGGCTCGCGGCGGTCCTCCAGTTCGAAGGCGAGTCCGCCCCGCTGGCCCGCGCGGTCACCGTCGCCACCCACAAGATCGACGCCGATCTCGCGCTCGATAATCCGCAAACCCTCGAACAACAACTCGCGCGGCAGACCGCCCCGCGTCGCGTCACCCTCATGCTCACGGGGGCGTTTGCCGCGACCGCGGTGCTGCTCGCGGCGCTCGGGATTTTTGGCGTGATGAGTTACACCGTCACGCAACGCACGCAGGAAATCGGCGTGCGCATGGCGCTCGGCGCAGATGCGAAAAACATTCTCGGCTGGATGCTCCGTTACGGCGCGGTCGCCGTCGGCGCCGGTCTCGTCATCGGCCTCGCGCTCACCGCCGTCACCACGCGCCTGCTCACGACGCTGCTCGTCGGCGTGACCGCGCTCGATCCGCTGGTCGTCGCCGGGGGCGTCGGCGCGCTGGCGGGTGTCGGACTTGCCGCCTGCCTGTGGCCTGCGCTCCGCGCCACGCGTGTGAACCCGGTCGACGCGCTGCGCAGCGAATAACGCACGCCAGCGCACACCGCGGGTTCGGTCGCGACGGACGGTGCGATTTTCATTCGCCGTCCAAGGGCGGCGCGTGTTTGGTCGGGCGTCCCTCCACTGCTTTACGCCCATGCTCGAAACCGCCGAACTCGGTCACACGCTCGCGCCGGCTCGCTACGACGCGCAACTCCCCGCCCTGCGCGCGCGCCTCCTTGAGGCGCACTTCGCGCTGCGCAGCCGGAAATTTCCCGTCATCGTCATCGTCTCGGGCGCAGATGGCGCGGGGAAGGGCGAACTCGTCCACCGGCTCAACGAGTGGCTCGATCCGCGCGGCGTCGCGACCCACGCGTTTTGGAAACCGAGCGACGAGGAACGCGAGCGGCCCGAATACTGGCGCTTCTGGCGCGCGCTGCCGGGCCGGGGCCGCATCGGGATTTTTTTCGGCTCCTGGTATTCGACGCCCATCATCCGCCGCGTGTTTCGCGAAACCAAGGCCGGCAAGTTCGACGCCGCCCTCGATCGCATCGCCGCCTTCGAGAAAATGCTGACCGACGACGGCGCGTTGATCGTGAAGCTCTGGTTGCATCTACCCCGGAAGCAGCAGAAAAAACGCCTCAAAAAACTCGAGGAGGAGGGCCGCATCGCGCCGGACGACTGGAAGCATTTCAAGCTCTACGATGAATTCACCGCGGTCTCCGAACGCGCCCTGTGTCGCACCGACGCCCCGCTCGCGCCGTGGCACATCATCGAGGCGACCGATCGGCGCTACCGCGAAATTACCGCCGCCGAAGTCCTCCTCTCGGCCCTGCAGAAAAAACTCGCCGACACCGCCGCCAAGCCAGCGGCCAAACCGTCCACCTCACCTCGCGCCGCACCCGCGAAAAAAATCAAAGTCGATCGCGCCGCCTCGATCCTCGCGCAGGTCGATCTCCGGCAGCGCCTCGCGGACGCCGACTACGAGAAACAACTCGCGACCCAGCAGGCCAAACTGAGCAAACTCGCCTGGTCGGCCCACCGCGACGGCCGTTCGATGGTCCTGATGTTCGAAGGCTGGGACGCCGCCGGCAAAGGCAGCGCGATCCGCCGCCTCACGCAGGCGATCGATCCGCGGCTCTATCGCGTCGTGGGCATCGCGGCGCCGACCGACGAGGAGCGCGTGCAGCACTACCTCTGGCGGTTCTGGCGCCATCTCCCGCGCGCCGGCTACATCACGATTTTCGACCGCTCGTGGTATGGCCGCGTGCTCGTCGAGCGCGTCGAGGGCTTCGCCGCACCCGCGGAATGGGGCCGTGCCTACGGCGAGATTAACGATTTCGAGGAGCAACTCGTCGACGATGGCGTCGTGTTGGGCAAATTCTGGGTCCACCTCAGCCAGGCCGAGCAACTCCGCCGTTTTCGCGAGCGCGAGAAAGTCGCCTACAAGCAATACAAGATCACAGAGGAGGACTGGCGCAACCGGCAGAAATGGCCCGCATACCAGCGCGCCGTGGACGACATGGTGGCGCGCTGCAGCACGGAGTTCGCCCCGTGGACGCTCGTGGCGGGCAATGACAAGAAATTCGCCCGCGTGCAGATCCTGAAGACCATCGTTAAACAGCTCGAAGCCGCACTCTGAGGGACGCGCCCAGGGAATCGGGGTGGCCGGCAGTGCGCCGCGTTCGGTTTCCGTCATATTGGTCCGAAACTGGCTTCCGGGATTGCGCCCGGCCCGCGAAACCCAATTTTCGTGAGTCGGAGTTTTCTCCGAAATGCCTTCGACCATCGCCATGCTTCCACCACTGCCCGATCCCGCCGATCCGCGGCTTCTGGCTTACCTCAATCTCAAGCTCCGCGAAATCGGCCAGCCGGGAGTCGCGCTGCCCGAGGGTGACGCCCTCGCCGGCTTCGTCGACGCCCTGCTCACGCTCAGCCGCGAAAAAGATCGCGCGCTCGCGCAACACCTCTGCCCGGTCGATCAGCGGATCCAGGATTTTCTGCAGGCTAACCTGAAGGGCGTCGCCGCCATCCCGCGTTTGCCGGCCACGACGCTCGTGCTCGATCGGCCGGGATTAGCCCGCGCGCTTTCGTTGCCGCCGTCGCGCGACGAACACCGCAGCAGCATCCTGACGTCGCAACGCGTCCGCCAGGGCGTGCTGCACAACCCCCGTAGCGATCGCCGCACCACGCAGGGAATTTTCCACGTCGCCGAGGGCGGCCTGCCGATTCCCAACGACAAGAAGGCCGTGCCCGCAGCCGCGTTTGCGAAGCTGCTCGCGCTCGCGTTGCAACCGCCGGCGGAATTGCTGCGGCTGCCGTTCACCGCGGCGGACCCGGCGCAGGCCGAGTGTTTCGTGTCGCTCCACCTGCGGCCCGTCGTCGTGCCCTCCGTGCCCGGCTACACGCCGCAACGCGCGATGGAGACCCGCCTTTTCGTCCCCGGCAGCCTCGTCGCCAATCTCGATTTCGTCGAAAGCATCTTCGGCAACGCCGGCGATCCGCGCCTCCCCGAAAACGACGCCGGCCTCGATCCGGAGCATTGGACCGGACACACCGGCTGCATCATCCTCGCCCCCCAGCTCAACGGCCGGACCAAACAGGAACTCGGCCTGCCGACGTGGGACGACGCCACTCCCCGCCAGCGCCGCGACGGCATGTGTTGGAAAGACGCCAGCGAGATCTACAATGGCGGCACGCCGTTCAAGCTCACCGCACGCGATGCCTCGGGCATCGTCGTCACGTTGATCTCCGACAATTATTTCGGTTACTGCAAAAAAGAGGTGAAGACCCAGATCAGCTTCGCCGCGAATCTCCTCGGGCGCGCCGAAGAGGAACACGCCGGCGGTGCGATCGTTTTCCCAAGCTACGATCTCGGTGAGGATTTTTCGCTCAACCGCAATCTTCCCGACGTGCAGCACACGTTCGCCGAGGCCCTCGCCCTGCTCGGCGAACGCGCCGCGGTCCAGCCCGGCGGCTGGGCGCACGACAACGTTTTCCCCGAGGTTTACTACGTGCCGCCCGACGCCCGTTTCGATCTGCGCACGCAACGCATCGCTTGGACCGACCCCACCGGCGCGGAGCAGACGCTGAAACTTCTGCCCGGCATCACCTACGTCCTGCCGTCCGGCTACAAAGTCGAAATGGTGAAGCCCGAGGAGAGCCATCGCTGGCACCTGCGCGGCACGACCGCCGAAGGGTTGCTCTGCCACAAGCCGTGCACCGTGTCCGGCGGCGGCAAATCGGAAATCTCCAAACCGATCTCCGACGCGATGTTCACCGGCCCAGTTTTCGTGAACGACCTCTCGCGTGATCTCGACGCGGTCGAGGCGATCCTGCAGCGCGATTTCCACGTTCGCTTCCGCAATCCCGCGAACAACCAGAAGGCGGGCCGCTCGATTCTCAGCCCCGAGCGCTCGCTCGGCTCCGTCGTCAAGCTCCTCAGCCAGAGCGCCGACTACAACGACGACTACAATGGGTGGCTCGCCACCATCCCGCGCTCCGTCCGCGATCTCGTGCTGCTCCTGAAGCGGCTCTACAAGCCCGAATGGGGCGAGGACTGGCGCAAGCATTTTACCGTCGACACGATCAACGCGCGGCCCGGCAACGAACTCAAATATCACAACGAACGCCTCGCGACGCACTACCTCCGCGTCGGCTACACGCGCGAAGGCGGCTGGCGCACGTTCACGCTGCGCTCCGACTTTTTCCCCGCGGAAAAAATCCAGGCCGAAGACGACATCACGGCCTCGATCGTCGCGCCCAGCGCGCAGGTGCCCTGCCTGCCGAAGTGGGTGACGGAGCCCTCGGTGAAGTTCGTGCATAACTGCGAGCTGCGCCTCTTCCAGCGCCCCGACGACGCCATCGTGCGTGGCTACGACAAACGCACCGAGCGCGACTTCAGCCGCACGGGAAACTTCTTTTCAAACTACGAGGCGCTCACCCGCGACACCGCCCGCGCGATCGTCGAGGACACGATCACGTTCGAAAATTTTACCGAGCCGGTGCAAAAGATTTTCCGCGAGTTCGTCGCGGCGTCCAAGCCCGACTTCCTCGTCTCGCCCGCGCACCCGCGCATCGTCGATGGCAAGCCGTCAAAGAATCCGCGCTACCTCCAAGTCCGCCCCGACCTCGAGGAGCCGCGTGCGACCTATCTCGCGCAAACCGGCGCCCGGCTCTACCGCCGCATCGCCTCCGATCAACCGGCGCCATTTCCCGTCGGCTCCATTCTCATCGGCCGACGCCTCAACCCGCCCGAGCCCGGCGTGCGCCCGCTCTGCGTGTTCAATCCGATCCACTATCAGGAGTTGCCCGAGGCCTTCATGGATTTGATCGCGAGCCTCACGGGCAAATCACCCTCGACGACCGGCGCCGGATCCGAGGGCGCGCTGACGAAAGGCCCCTTCAACGCGCTCCCGCCGATCTACGATCTCAACGCCGCGTTTGTGTCCTACGTGCTCACCGGCCTGCCGATTTTCTCGACCGCCGCCGGCTGGGTCGGCCCGCACCATCGCGTCGATCACGACATCAGTCTGCTCGTGCCGGAGATCTGGTGCCGCATGACGCCGCCCGAGCGCGCCCCCGACTATCTCATCAAGGAAGGCCACCTCGAACGCTGCGCCGACTTCGATCATAAAGGCCGCCGCGTGCTCGCGAGCCGGCTCGGCTGGCGCATCACGGGACGGTTCGTGCAGACGTTCTGCGGTCGCGTGCTCGGCAACCCGAGCGCGTTGTTCGACGCGGAATTTCTTCAACCGGAAAAGCAGGACCTCGATGTCTTCGCCGATGGGGTCGACAACATCGTCGGCGCCATGCGCGAGGCCTCCGAGCACTACTTCGCCGACGGCTCGATCGAGTTGGCGGTGCCGCCGTTGCGCGCGCTGCTGCACCTTATGCGCGACGGCAAATGGGAAGGCCGCGACGCCAACGATCCGAACTTCCGCGCGCTCTTCCGGCGCGAGTCCGTGCTCGCGAGCGACTGGTATCGCGCGCGCCTCGAGGCGCAGCGCACGGTCGACACGCATGTGCTCGAATCGCAGGCGCGCTATCTCGAAAGATTCCTGGCGCACGCTGGCTACGCGGACGTGGCCGCGCGCTTTGATATCAGCGGCCGGCTCCAGCGCGTGACCGCCGCCGCCCAGGAAGCGAACAGTTCAGCCTACTTGGGCAAACTCATCGGCACGCTCGGCGTCGAACCGACGATCGCGACAGCGTTGGCGAAGCGGCCGAGGAGTTGAAGTCGTCACGCCGCGCAGTGCTGATGGTGGGCGGACACGTCCCTGCGCCCGCAGGGGACGAATGCGACCGGGGGGACGAAGCAGGCACCGGACGTGACGGTCCCCCTCACTTCACGGCCGCGCGGATGCGGGCGAGGTTTTCGCGCGCGTCGCGAAAGTCTGGCCGGAGTTTCAGCGCTGCCTCGTAAGCCGCGATCGCTTCGCTCGTGCGGCCGAGATCGAGCAAGGCGCCGCCGAGATTGTTGAAGGCCTCAGGATAGTTGGGCCGCTGCGCGATGGCGGCTTGGTAGTGCGGAAGCGCTTCCGCGGGTTTACCCGAGTCGGCGAGCAGGTTCGCAAAATTGAAATGCGCCGCGGGATAGTCCGGCCGCAGCGTGAGTGCCGTCTGGTAGTGCGTCGCCGCTTCTCCCGCGCGGCCGAGCGCACCGAGCACATTCGCGAGATCGAAGTGGGCGTCGGCAAACTCCGGTTTCAATCGCAACGTCGTCTCATGCTGGGCCACCGCTTCCTGATGCCGGCCCACGCAGAACAGCGCGATGCCGAGTTCGTGGTGGGCGTCGACGTAGTCCGGCTTGATCTGCAACGCCGCTTCATAATGCGCGATCGCCTCGGCGAGTTTTCCGTTCCGCGCGAGATCGTCGCCGAGCGAGACATGCGCGACGGGGAAACCGGGATAGATTTTCAGCGCCGCCTCGTGCTGCACCGCCGCCAGATCGTAGCGTTTCGCCCGGTCCAGCGCTTGGCCGAGCATCTCATGCGCCAGGCCGTTGCCCGGGCGTTTCGCCACGGTATCGCTCCAAATCGTGATTTCGGTGCGGTAGTCTTCGTTCCGGCGCACCGTGACCGCGATCAAGCCGAGCGCGGGGAGCAGCCAGATCCACGCACCGCGCCGGCCCAGCCACGCGTGCAGGCCGAGCACGAGCGCAACGATCACGGCGGCGAGCGGCAGATACATCCGGTGCTCGACGATCATCTGCGTGGTGCCGGGGACGAGGCTGGTCACGGATAGGCTCGCGAAGAACCAGCAGCCGAGAAAGCCCCACGCCGGCTTTTTCCACACCGCCACCAGGGTGCCGGCCGCCAGCCCGAGCACCCACAGCATTTCCGGCAGAACCTCGCCCACGTGATCGATCCAGAAGCTGCCATACTCAAACACCAGGGGCGCCGGCCAGAACGCGAGGCGGAGGTAATGCGCGATGGCGCGGAATTGGGTGAGTTCGTAATCCCACCAATCCACACCCACGCCAAAGCCGGCCGAGCCCCCGCGCTGACCGCCGTTGCTCGCGACACACCACGCCAGCACGATCCAAGTGACGGCGAGACCAGCGTAGAAACGTTTTCGCCGGCGCAACGCATCGCGAAACGTCCCGGCCACGAACGCACGATCGTAAAGCCACACCACGATCGGCGCTGAAACCATCACCTCTTTCGTGGCCATCCCGAGCGCGCAGACCACACCCGAAGCGACCAACCCGCTCCGGGCGTCATTCGCTTCCGCCGCGCGCACGAAGAAATACAGCGTGAGCAAATACCACAGCCCCATCAGTGACTCGGCGCGTTGGACAGTGTAGGTGACCGACTCGGTCTGGAGCGGATGCACGATCCACAGGCCCGCGATCACGAAGGCGAGCGGCAGCGCATCGACCGCGAAGCGGGTGCGAAGGAGGGTGCGCCGGACGATCCCGAATAAGGCAAGACCGGCGAATAAATGGATCGCGAGATTGAGCGCATGGTAACACCCAACGTCCCTGCCACTGATCGCGTAGTTGAGCGCGAAAGAAAAATTCAGCACCGGCCGGCCCTGCACGGTGATGGGGGCGTTCGGCGGCGACAACGGCGCCCACGGCGGCCAGAGCGAACGAATCGTGGGGTTGGAGACGATCGATGACGGGTCGTCGAAGATGAACGGGCCGCCGAGGCTGTTGTGATAGGCGACGAGGCCGACGCCCGCCAGCGCGGCGGCGGCGAAATAAATTTTCGTCGGGCGCGCGGTGTCGGTCGGGGGCATGCCTCAGCTAGGCAGAAGTCGTTTTTGAAAACAATCGCGCCGCGCAAATACACCCGGGCATTCCGCGCGCAGCGAAGCATCCATCTGGACACCCGGGGCCCGCGAACGAGGCGAATATCGCGCGGGAGGTCCCAAGCCGTTCGCTTCGCTCAGAATAACCCACGCTGAGATGGCCGGCGGGACGCCGGCGCTCCTCAGAACGAAACGGTGTTCGACCAGACGTAAGTGCGCGGTTGCTGATCGAAGGTCGCGTCCTGCACGCCGTTGAAGCCAGTCGTGAAGTTCGGCAGGATCAGGACGTGGTAGCGGTTGAACAGATTGCTGATGTTGAGCTGCGAGGTGAAGCCGTAGCGCTTCCCGATTTTCCGGGAGTAACCGATCACGCCGTCGAACCGCGTCTGCGTCGGCCACAGGAAGAGCGCGCGCGGGGCGTTGTTCGGATCGGCGAGGCCGTTCGGGTAATAGTAGAACTGGCGGTATTTCCAGCCGAGCGAGACGGTGCCGCCGACGCTGAAGCCTTTCGCGAATCCCTCGGTGAAGGAGTAGTGGTTCGTGAAAACAAAACTGTATTCGGGATAGCCGGTGGATTTTTCGCCGGCGATGTTGGTGACGATGTTGCCGGGCGGTTTGAAGCCGGGATTGATTTGGATCGCCGAAACCGGCAGGCCGGTCACGCCGGTGAGGATCGGGCCGCGCACGGGATCCACGGTCGACAGGATGAGGCCGGCGCGGCCGGTGCGGTTGATGGCGCCGGTGACGGCCTGCGGGTTCGCGTAATACGCATCGCCGACCGTGCTCAGCTTCGCGATCGTGAGCGGAATCGCGCCGGCGGCGGTCGCGGCGACGGGCGCGTTGGCGCCGGCGGGATTCACATAGACGATCTCGCCGTTGCGATACGTGACCTGGCCAGCGGGGTTGGCGTAGAATTGATCGTTGTAGAGCTGCGGAAAGCTGCGGGTGGAATCGACGGTGCCGTCGGTCTTCGCCGCGGAGAGGCGCATGCGCCAGTTGCTGGTCGGCGTCGCCGTGAGCGCGACCTGCACGCCCTGCGCCTTGCGATCCAGATTGATCCAGACGCTGGGCGCGCTGTAGAGGCCGTTGAGTCCGCTCGGGTTGATGTCGAAGAGGAGCGTGCTGGTGAGCGACGACTCTTCGTTCTTCGACTTGGCGTGATACACCGCGATGGAGCCGGAGAGGGTCTTGGCCGCGTTCGTGACCTTGAGTCCGACCTCGCCGCCGACACCGTGCGCCGAGACGGGATAGTCGCCCAACGGGCCGGCCACATAGATCGCCGGCGGATCGTAGGAGTCAGACAGGGAGACGTAGGCGCGCAGCCAGGGCCGCACCGCGTAGTCGACGCCGGCGTTGTAGCTGACGGAGTTGGTGCGCAGCGACGAGCTGACGCTGCCCGGCGAAGGCGGCGCGGCCTCGGTCGCCTGCACGGAATAAGACTGACCGATGCGCATGCCGAGCAAGAGATCGAGTTTGCCGTCGAGCCAGTTGGTGTAGTTGGCGGCGTAGGCGCCCTTGTTCATCGTCTGGCCGACGCGATAGTCCCCGAGCGCGCTGATGCCCCCGGGATAAAGCCCCTCGGGATTCGTGCGTGAGATGAGATTTTTTTGCGGCGGGTTGGTCATCACGCGGACGTAATTCACGCCGTTGTAAGTGACGTGCGACGTCCTGCGCGGCTCCCAAAGCGGGCGGCGGACCGGGCCGTCGTTCACCGCATACCACAACGGACCGGTGTAGCTGTAACCGGTGGCGATGGCGGGGTTGGTCGTGGTGGGATTCCCATTCGCATCGGCGCGGACGTAGTCGTAGGTGATCACAGCGCCGTCGGTGCGCACGAAGTCGGCGCCAATGATGCTCTGGCTATGCACCTTGCCGCCAAAGAAATCATTCGTCGCGAGCGCGGAGAAGCGGATCGTTTTCTGGCGCACGGGCTGGACGAGATCCGAGACGGGCATGCCGCCGGTCTGGCCGATGGCCCACGTGCCGGTGGGATTCGTGGCGACGTTCGGCGCGGCAAACGTAATCGTGTTACCGACGCGGGAGTCGAACGTAGTGCGATAGCCCGCGGCCACCTGGGTGGTGAGCCACTTGCTCCACTTCGTGTCGGCGGTGAGCATCGTCAGCTTCGTCCTGGTATATTCGTTGGTATTCCACCACGAGGCGTAGGAATCGACATTGTCCCAATTAATTTTGCCATTGCCGATGAAGCCCGCGCCGCTCGCGCCCGTCGCGCTGGCCGGCAGTTGATTGGTCGCGAGGAGATAGCGGAGCCGCTGGCCGCTGCGCGCGTCGTTCGCGGCGCTGAGCCCGGTGAAGACCTGGTTGCCCGTGCCGGCGATGCGGTTGTATTCGCTACTCACGCCCGACCAACGGAGCAGGGTGTTGCCGGAGAGCTTGACCGCGAGTTGCACGTAGAGGCCCTTCATCGGGCCGCCGATGTAAATGCGGCGGCCGCCCTGCGCGTATTGATCGGTGGCGGCGAGACGCAGCGCGACTTTCGAATTGGACCAGCCGTAATCGAACAAGCCCAGCTTGTGGCCGTATTGGTTGACCTGAAATTGAAACGAGCCGAACGCCTTCCGGTTAAACCGCGCCTGCTTCGAGACGACGTTGATCACGCCGCCCGCACCGCCGACGCCGTAGAGGAGCGATTGCGGACCGTTGATCACCTCGACGCGCTCGATGTCGAAATTACTCGAGAAGCCGGTGCCGGTCGCGCCGGATTGGATGTAAGTGTTCACCGGCATGAACCCATCGCGCTGCATCGTCGGCGCCGTGAGACCACGGAGCGCGAGGAAGGAGTTGGCGTTGCGATCGCCGGGCTGCGTGTTCGCCGAGGACGTCGAGGGCGTCGCGAGCGCCGAGCCGGCCCCGGCGGAAAAGGACGTGATCATGTCTTCGACGGAGACGGCGCCGACGTCCTTCATGAAGGCCTCGTTGAAGATGTCGGCCGAGACCGGCATGTGATCGAGTTCGGTGTTGAAACGCGTGATCGAATTCGAGTTCAGCGCGCCATAGCTTTTGTCGGAGTCGGCGAGCACTTCGAACGCCGAGAGCGTGAGCGTCTCGTCGGATGCGGCGGGAGTTTCGACCGGCACCACGGGCCGGGGGGCCGTTTGCGCGCGGGCCGCGAAGGCCAGCGAAAGGCCGAGCAACGCAAGACACGCGTAAGCGGCAGCGGTGGGCGGGGTCGAGGTAGTCATGACAATGGGGGGAGGTCGGACTCCCATCCGGAAATCCGGGACGGAAGCGGGGCGGTGGAGGGTTCGCCGGGGCGCCGGCGGGCGAGAGGTATCCCTTCGGATAGCCCGAAACGGAAGCGGGGCAAGGACAATTTATAGTTATTATATTTCTCCCGCCCCCGGGATTAAGGGATCCCGTAAACTTCGACGAGCGCCTCGCCCGCCGTGCCACCGACGCCCGAAACTTGAATCGTATAAGTGCCCGGCGTAAGCGTGACCACCGTCGCGCTATCCGCGCTGCCCGCGCCCGTCGCCGAAAGGGCAAATGCCCCGGTCAATCGCGCGGCGGCCGCGAGATCTTCGGTGAGGCCGAGGGAAGTCCAACCCGTGTTGCTTTCCAGCACGCGCTGATGGGAGTCGTAGACTTTGAGCGAGGGCCGCGCGAGCACACCGCTCACGCCAAATTGCGCCAGGCCCGGCCCGATCGCGCGGACGAGCACGCGCAGCGTCCCCTGCCCGCCAATCACGAGGCCGGCGGTGAGCACGTTGGCGCCGCTGCCGGATTGCGCGCGGGCGGAAAGATTGACCAGCCGCGCCGCGCCGGAATTCACCTCGGTGTCGTAAGCTTCGACGAGCGCGACGCCCGTGCCCCCGTCCGAGGAACCGACGACCGCCGTGTAGCTGCCCGGCGCCAGCGTGGCGGCGAGCGCCGCGTCTTTGCCGCCCGAGGGCAGCTGAAACGTCCCCACCGAGAAGGTGGCGCTGGCCACCGGGCCAAAATTTCCCTCGCTGCTCCAGTTGTCGTTCGACGAAATCCCGGTGCCCGCCGGCGCCTGCAACAAGGCGACGGCCGGATCGGGCAGCCAGTTGGGCACGCCAAACTGCTCGAGGGCCGGCCCGACCGCGCGAATCAGGAAACGCTTGGACGCGGCGCCCTGCACGACAAAACCCGCGATGAGATTCGCGCCGCCGCCGGCCTGAGCATAGGTTGAGAGGTTGATGAGATAGCCGCCGGAAGTCGTCGGACGCACCCGTCCCGTGTGCAGCGCGTCATGGTTGAACATTGGCCAGCTCGAAAAAGTCGAAAGCGGCGCGCCATTCCCAAAAAGCGAATAGAGTTTGCCGTCGAAGGATCCGATGTAGATCGAACCGTCGGCGGCGATCACCGGCGATGACTCGACAATATCGCCCGTCTGGAAGGTCCATTTCGGCGCGCCGGAGGACGTCAACGCGTGCACCAGATTGTCATCCGCACCGAAAATGATCGTGCCGTCGGCGCGCACCGCAGCGGCGGACGCGATCTGGGCGTGCAGGTTGACCTTCCATTTCAGGGTGCCGTCGGAAGCCAGCGCGTAGAAATATCCATCCAAGCTGCCAAAATATATGGTCCCGTCCGCCGCCAAACTCGCAGCGGAAACGATCAGGTTTCCCGCCAGAAACGTCCACTTTGGCGCGCCGTCGCGCGTGATCGCGTGCAGCCGGTTGTCGCTGGCGCCGATATAAATGGTTCCGTCCGGCCCAATCGCGGGCGACGAGATCAAGGCCGCCCCCACCCCGAGGTGCCACCTCTCCGAACCGTCGGGTCGGAGCGCATAGACATTTTGGTCGGACGAGCCGAGGTAGAGCGTGCCGTCATCACCGATCACCGCCGCCGAATCCGCCAGCGCCGAGCCAGCGACGTGACTCCATCGCTCCGTGCCTCCCGGGGCCACCGCATGCAGGAGCAGATCGCTTGAGATGATGTAAATCGTGCCATCCGGCCCGATCGTCGGCGAACTGAAGATCTCAGCGGCATGCGTGTCGAAGGTCCATTTCTTCGTCCCCGTGCCGGGATCGAGGGCGTAGAGTTTTCCGTCGCCGCAGCCGAAATAAATCGTGCCGTCCGGACCGACGGCCGGCGAGGATTCCACCCGATCGATCTGGGCTTCGGTCGTCTTGGGAAAAATCCACTTGAGCGAACTGTCGGGATTGAGGGCCACCAATCGACCGCGGTTCGGGGTGCTATCGATCCACACCCCCAAATAGATGGTGCCATCCTCCGCGATCGCCGGCGAAGAATTGACGAAACCCTGCACGGTAAAACCCCACCGCTTGGTTCCATCCGCCTGCGCCCCCAGCCGCGCAGCCGCCACGGCGCCGAAAAGCGCGGCGCAAGCCAGCCAGCGTGCAATCCCAAGGACGGTCATGCCAATTCGTCTAAAGTTTGAACGAGGGATGGCAAAAATATTTGGCGCAAAACGGACGACGCGAGTGTCATGCCGCCTGCGACAGCACCAGACGGAAACAAGTGCCATGCGCATCGCTGCGCACGAGTTCCAGCCGACCGCCGGCTTGTTGCGCGAGTTGCGAACTCAACGCGAGCCCGAGCCCGCTGCCGCCCGGCTTGCCACTCGGGCACGGTTGGAAGAGCTGTCCCCGCACGACTTCCGGCAATCCCGGGCCGGAGTCTTCGATCAAAAACTCCATCGCACCCGCGTCGCCCGCTCGGCTCGTCAACCGCACCGTGCCACCCGCCGGGCTCGCCTCGATTGCATTTTGCAGCAGATTGCGCAGGACGAGGCCCGCCAGATTCGCCCGGCGGCCGAGCAGCGGTGTCGTCACGGCGCCACCCGCGATCAGCGTCACGCCCTGCGCCTGCGCCGCGGGGCGCGCGTGGTTCAAGGCGAGTTCGCCGATTTCCGCGCCGGTGAGTTCAAACTGGGTCTCGTGCTGTTCATCGCGCAAGACCCCGACCACGTCGTTGATCATCGTGCGCAGCCGGCGCGTGAGTTCGGAAGCGGCGGCAAGCTCGGCCCCGGCGTCGGCGCGCACGCCCGGCTCGGACTGATTCGCGACAAACACTTCCAGGCCGGCGAGGGGATTTTTTATCTCGTGAATCAGATGGGCGGTGACGGCGCCGAGCGCGGAGGTTTTCGCGGCCAGCATGAGTTCGCGATTCGCGCGCTGCAGATCATCCGTGCGCGCGCTGAGTTGATCGTTGGCGGCCGTCAGCCGGTGGAACGACCAGGTGAGCGCGAGCGCAATCACCGCCGCACCCGTGAGCCACGCGAGGCCCGCCTGCACGGCGAGCCGGCGATCCAGGGTGTCAAGTTCCAAGGCGACGCCGCGACCATCGATCCAAAATTGCGCGGCGCCGGCCAGCGCATGGGTATGGGGCCGATCGAGCGGCACCCAGGCCTCGATCAACGGCACCGGCGTTTCGGGCACAACGCCCACGAGCGACGGCATCGGCTCGCGGTGCAGGCGCGCGATCGACTGGCCCGCGGCGAGCAGCGCCCAGTCGTCGGCCGGCGGCGCGTCCTCCGACCAAACGATCGGCACGCCGTTGATCAAATGGCGCGCGGCGTCGAACACCCGGATCCCGAACACGCCGCGGAACTTCGAAGTCTTCAGCGCCGCATCGGTCAGTTCGCCCGGCGCATCCGAAAGGCCGAGCGGACCGAGTTCGGCGACGCTGTTGGCAAACTGCATCGAAGCCACCGCCGCGAGCAGCTCGCCCTCGCGGTGCAGCACCTGTTCGCGCAGCGCGGTGCGCAGCTCCAGCGTGACGAATGCCACGACCGCAGCAAATACCGTCACCGTGAGAATCACGATGAGCAGGTGGGCCGGGCGGCGAAAGGCGGGAGCGGGTGCGACAGGGGGCATCGCGGCGATGGGAGGGACTATTTCTCCCAATTCCACCGCACCCCGAGCAAGCCTTCGTTCATCTGGTAGGACGCAATCGGATCGTTGCAGCGGTTGCGTTCCCAGTTCACTTCGCCGTAGAGCGTCCAGCGTGCGCCCAGCTTTCGCTCGACGCGCAGCTGCGCGGAAAACTCTTCCTTCACGCGCGCCGGCGGATCGATGCCGAGGCCGACGGTCTGCACCGCGAAGCGCAGTCGTCGCGCCGCGCCCTCAAGATGCACCAGCCAGTTGTCGCTCGTCCAGTCGAGCGACTGGTCCACCTTGTGGGCGCGGTAGTTGAAATAACCCGAACCGTTGTCGTGATAATTCAGCGTGCTGGCGCGCGTCGTCGTTTTCCAATGCGCCGCGGCATCCCACGTGACGTCGAGGCGAGCCTCCCCTTCCCGCTCCGTGATTTTCAGGTGCGTGCCGCTCAGCGCGCGACCGCTCACGGAATACTTCGGCCGGGAATCGAAATCGCGCGCCCGTTCCTCGCCGCCGACGCTCGCCTCGAAGCGCGCACCGGGCCGCCAGCCGAGGCGCACCGTGCCGTCGGCGACGCGATTGTTGTTGAGCCCGTCGCGGTAGGTTTCGCGCTTGCCCACGCCCTGCGTCTCGATCCACGCCCACGGCACCAACGCCCATCGCAGCTTCGGCCCGACGGTCGCGCCGGCCACCTTGAGCTGCGCGACCACGCGCTGCACATCCGTGTCCGACACATCAAAAATCTGGTCGAGATAGTAGCCCTGCAGCGCGAGGGAGAACTTGAAGCGATCGTCGATGCGGTAGCGCCACTCCGCCTGCGCGTAGGCCTCGGTCTCGTGATCCACGCTCGCATGGGAAAAAAAACGGGTGCCTTCCGCGTTGATCAACGCAAAATAATCCACCCGGCCGTGCGGTAAATGCCACAGGAACGCCTCCATGCCGCCACGCGCGAAGCCGCTGCCCTCCGCGCTCGCGTGGCTCAGCAGCAAATTGTCCGTGTAGCCCACTCCGCCATGCGCACTCGCGGTGGCACTCCAGGGCGAGAACGCCGCGAGCAACGCCGTCATGTCGGCCGGCAGCCCGGCGGGCGCCGCCGCCACCGCAGGCGCCACTTGCGCGCGCGCGATCCCCAGCGCTGCCACCAAGACCCCAGCCGTGCGCAGTAAAATACGGCGGCAGGCGATCACGCGGTGAGAAAGAGGGTTTTCATGCGGTGCAGGGGCAACTAACCACGACAGTCAAACCACGGCGGAACCACCACTCGCAATGCCGAAAAAGAAAAAGGCAACCGCCCGGAGGCGGTTGCCTTTCGACTAACATTACGCCGTGGAAATTCAGCGGCCACCAGCTGGCTGGCTTTGCCGTAGTTTCCGAAGTTCATCGCGGATCTGCCGGCCGAGTGCGCGCTGCGCCTCGAGCAGATCCTTTTGCTGCGCCTGCATCGTCGCGAGAATCGCCTTCTGTTGTTCGGCGGTCGCGTTCTTGAGCTGGTCGAGCATCGCCTGGCGATCCGCGATCATCGCGTCGCGCTTGGCGTTAAATTGTTCAATGGACTTCTTCACATCGGCGGACACCGGCATCACCTCGGGTTTCACTGCCGTGGCGTTCTTGTCCGTCTTCGTCGCCGCATCCGCCGCGCGTGCCATCGCCGCCACCGCGCAAAACGCGGCGACCAGCAGGAGCGATGACGTGAACGAACGGGCCTTCATGTGAGAGCGGGTGCGTTGCAACCGCCATGCCAACCGGTGCCGCGAGCTGCTTCAAGCTTACAACCAAGGATTAAAGCCTTCTTGCCCGCCGAAGGGGCAAGCCCGTCCGGCGGGGAAATCCTCCCGAAACCGACCGAATCATGCGGGCTATTCCCCACTTTGACGCGTTTCATTTTTTCCTTTCACGCGGTAGCGCACGACGTCGCGCGACACGCCCAGCAAACGCGCCGCCGCCGAAGCATTCCCGCCCGCCTGCCGCACCGCGCGCTCGACCAGCCGATCGATCGCGCTCTCGAGGGAGAAGCCACTTTCTGGAAAAACAAAATCCGGCTGCATCCAACGGTCGTTCACTTCCGCCCCTGCGCTGACCGCCAGATGAGCGAACGTCAGGCCGCGCTCGCCGCCAAAAACCACCGCGCGCTCGATCTCGTGCGCCAGTTCGCGGACATTGCCCGGCCAGCGATGCGCGAGCAGCCGCGTCCGGCCCTCGGCGGGAATCACCGCGGGCTTCTGATTGTAGCGCGCGGACGTGCGCGCGAGCAGTTTCTCCGCCAGCACCACGATGTCCTTGCCCCGTTCCCGCAACGGCGGCAGCCGCAGCCGGAACAAATCCAGCCGGTGAAAAAGATCCTCGCGGAATTTTCCGGCGGCGACCAGCGCGCCGAGATCCGCGTTCGTCGCCGCGATGATCCGCGCGTCCACGGCCACGGGACGCGAGGCCCCGACGCGTCGCACCAAATGATCCTCGATCGCAGTGAGCAGTTTCGCCTGCAGCGCCAGCGGGAGGCTCGGCAACTCGTCGAGAAACAGGCTGCCGCCGTCCGCTGCCTCCATCAAACCGATGCGGGCCGCATGCGCGTCGGTGAACGCGCCGCGTTCGTGGCCGAACAATTCCGCCTCCGCCAGCGTGTCCGGCATCGCCGAGCAATTCAGCTCCACCAGGGGCGAGTCCGCCCGCGGCCCATGCCGATGAATCCAGCGCGCGATCGCCGTTTTGCCGGTGCCCGTTTCGCCCTCGATCAGCACGGGCGGCAGGTGCGTGCCCAGCCGCCGATCGGCGGCGGCGATTTTCTCCAACTGCTCGCGCACGCCCGCGAGGCTCTCGCCAAAAAACAATTCCGCCTCCTGGCCGCGCTTGAATTCATTCGCCCGCTTCGCCTGCAACCCCCGCCGCGCCTGCGCGAGTCGCACCGGCAATTCCTCCGGATCGAAAGGCTTCACCAGATAATCCGCCGCGCCGGCGCGCACGGCCTCCACCGCGCCCGCCACCCCGCCTTCCGACGTGATGACGAATACCGTCGTCGTCTCCGGGAAAACCTTGTCGCGCAAAAGATCAGTGCCCCGCCCATCGGGCAGGTTCACGTCGAGCAGCGCCACGTCGAACGTCATGCCCGCCGCGGCCTGTCTCGCCGCCGCGACCGTCCCGACGACGGTTACCTCCGCGCGCTCCTTCTCCAAAAACCCCGCGATGCGCTTGCGCAGCAGCACCTCATCGTCGAGGAGCAGCACATTAAGACCGCGCAGGGAATTGACCATGATCACGCAGTGTGGCGACCCGTGCGCCGCGCTCCACTAAAAAACTTTCGCCGCCGTCGGCGCGCCGCGCATCGCGGCCGAGTCGCGCGGCGGGGTGATCATCGGGACCCTGGAGGTGCTCGATTCCCGTCCGACAGGTCCGCTGACACCCGAAGCCCAGGACGCCGCGCGCGACGAAGTCACGGCGCAAGTGCTCGAGCGCATCAAACTGACGGATCGCGCCATGAAGTCGCTCAAGAGCCAGACGCGCTCGCTGCCGGAGGATAACCGGGCGCAATTCCAAGCGGCCGCCGCGGAAGTCGCCCAGCGCCGTGAGGTGCTGCGGGAGAGTCTCCGCGTGATGCGCGCCAGCCGCGGCGACGAGTGGTCCACCGCGCGGTCCAACGTGGCCGTGAACTATAATTCCTACGTCGAGGCCACACATCGCGCCGCGGCGGCGGCGGCGGTCTCGTCGAATACCTAACGAATCACGTTCGACTCCGGTTGCGCCCGAACCCCGAAGGCACGCCCTTCGGGGGTTTTATTTTTCCCCGCTGATAACCAAAACCATCCCGCAGGGTCTGAGCAGATCATGACTCTGCTTTCGTCTTCCTTGGAATCGGTGGCCGCGGCGCTATTGCAAAAAAACAAAGGCCTGCTGGCGGCCGACGAAAGTTTCCCGACGATCGAAAAACGGTTTCACGCGCTGGGCATCGCTTCCACGGCGGAGAACCGGCGCACGTATCGCGATTTGCTGTTCACGGCTCCGGGACTCTCGGAATTTATCAGCGGCGCGATCCTCTTCGACGAAACGCTGCGACAGCCGGGGCGAGAGGGCATACCGCTGCCCGCCGTCCTCCACCGGCGAGCGATCATTCCCGGCATCAAAGTGGATCGCGGGACGGTGCCCCTGCCCGCCTTCGCCGACGAAAAAATCACGGAAGGCCTCGATGGTTTGCGCGGTCGGCTGGCGGAATATCGCGACCTCGGCGCGCGCTTCACCAAATGGCGGGCGGTGATCGCCCTGGGCGACGGTCGCCCAAGCCGGACATGTATTGAAGCGAACGCCCGCGCGCTAGCTGTGAAGTTTCAGGAGGTTGTCCCTCCGAGTCCTGCCTGAGAGAGATGGGTGTGCAAAAGAAACATCCAACCCAGGAGGACTCGAAAGGACATGCATGCCAATGCCCGGACCACCCCGCGTAGTCGAGCGGACATC
>JBBRLB010000097.1:0-25234 GCA_038231575.1 Opitutales bacterium
ACCGTAAATCGGTCGGTCTGTGCGAGTATAACAAATCGAGTGATCTCTTCCATTTGGGTTACATTGTTCCACGGCATCGTTGCCGTATGTGTAACCCATCACTCCGGATTAAGTGTCACCTATCCTGCCGGTTCATACCATTCGTCTGAAGTGCGAACTAGAAAGTAAACATCTGTGCGAAGAGAAATTCTGAAGCGTAAGCCGGAACTATCTGATGACAGATCTCGAACAGCGTTAAGCAAGGCCGATATCCGCCGAATGTCGCGGTTCATTGCCTCCCAGCCGCGGTCCAGGTCGTCAATATATACATTTACGACGTTATTTTTCAGGAAGGACTCTAAGAGTTTCCTTCTTGGCTCGCTCAACTCTGCTGGGCCTTTTACCTTATGTAGGCACTCCGCGATAATATTTAATACCATGCCTCCCGCCAGAAGCACTTTTTTCACGCCGTCCTCGTGGATATGGAATTTTTCAAGAACTTTACCGAAAATGATTCGGCATAGACCGGCTTTCCAATCGCGTATTAGCGTAAGTAAATCCGCATCTTGAGATGCGATGCCCACTATATCATCTGGCCTGATTATGATTGGAAGAATCTCATTTTCCTCGTCCTCCATTTCAGCAACTCGAAACAACGCTGACTTTCCAATGCCTTTATGTCCGACGAGGATGCGGAGTGGCATGTTGCCAGTTACTTGGTCGTAAGCAGCGTTCTTAAAATAATATCCTTTGAGGAGTTTGCGGTCCTCATTCTCCGCAGCTTCATTTCCAAACAGACGTGCAATATTTATATCGTTGAAATCCATAGGTCTTGGCGATCTTCAATGCGGGAACCCTGTCGCTGTTATAAAGTTTGAAGGGATTCCTACAGTGCTAAATGAAAAGGTAACTAAAACGGAATCTAGGCTGCTGGATACTCACGGGAAAGCAAGCTAACAGCATGGAGGGAAGGTTGAGAAGGGGTCATGTCTTGAATCTTGACTACTCCACCTCGACCTCGATGCCGCCGACCCATTTGGCGGCGACGTTGTAGATCGCGGCGCTGATCACGCCGAAGATAAATCCCATCGCTGCGTAGAACAGCGGCATCGCGAGCGACATGCCGGTGCCGACGAGCGCGAAGATTCCCCGCTGCGCCGTCGGCATGTTCGCCGTGAGCACCGACATGCAGAGGAAGACCGGAACGAAGATGAGCCCCAACGCACCATAGAGTAGCGCAAGGACTTTTCCGACCGAGAGCGGCGCGACACGCTTGAGCGTGCGCTGGGAGGAAAGCGGGGGAGGATTCATGGCAAGCGGAGCGGGAGCACGCTTGGGGGACGGAGCGGACGTTAGGAGGTGGACGGTCGGCGACAACCGGCGAATTCGGGAAAATGTCCCGAATCCGCCGGGAAGGTGAAGGGGAGCGTCAGGAGTAAACGCGATTGCGCGAAAACCCACAATGGCGGCGTCTAATGTTTATCCGGTAGTCGGCTACTGTTTAAAAGGTAGACGGCGATGATGCGCGGCGCGTGCGGCTGTAGTAAACTCCGGTCGTTACGTTAATCGTTTGCTTTGGCGTCTGTGGTTTCGTGTCGCACGTTTTTTTCGCGAGGCGATTGCTGCGGACTTCGGGAGGTGACCTTTGTGGGGGAGGGGAAAACCCGCAACGTCGGGAAAATGTCCTGATGACGGGTCGTTTGCTCCAGTGGATGAGTGGTCAATCGGTTTGAATGATTCCGGCTGCTGCGGGAAAGCGTGGCGCTGCTTCGGGAAAACGTTTCTCAGCAATCGGAATGCTTCACGCGACTAATTGAAAGGCCGACATGACGACGGGAAAGCCTGTCGCGGCTCGCGGAAGGCGTGTGGGTGCCTCGGGAATACATGTCGCGGCATCGGGAAAGCGTGCCGCTGTGGCGGGAAGGGTTGTCGCTGCGGCGGGAAAGCGTGTGTTGGCAGACGGAAAGCGTATCGCAGTGAGAAATAGCCGTGCGCGTGCTCGGGGAAAGCGGGTCGTGCCGGAGCGGATTTTGCATAGAGATTTCTCCTCTGGAAATCGCTGAGGGATGTCCGCAGGTAGCGCGCTAATGTTTAAAAGGTAAACGGCGCTATATAATTTCGGTGGGACGCTGATAAAATGGCGGCGTTATGAATCCAGATAATTCCAACCCTCCCGCTGGCGGTTCGAGCCAGCAGCCGGGTGTCGTGGCGACCAAGCCGCGCACCCGTTCCGTCCAAGACCAAGGTGTCACCAACGCCATCACCGCGGCGGCGCAGTTGATCAACAAGGCGCTCGCCAATCCCGACATCGTCGCGCTGCTCGCGCCGCGCGGCTACGATGCGGCGGAATTGCGGGCCGGGCTCGCCTTGCAGGCGAAGGCCCAGTCGGCGTTCAACGCGCGGCAGACTTCGCTCGGCAAATCGACCGACACCAAGCAGGCGCGCGACGATGCGTGGACGGCGGCGAAGGACGAGTATGCGGACTTCCGCCAGACGGCGCAGGCGAAATATTCCGAAGCGCACACGCGCGACGCGCTCGGCGTGAGCGGCACGATGCCGGGCGACCTCCAGAAATTCGTCACACAGGCGACCGCGTCGTATCAGACGGCGCGACAACCGGCGTATGTGGATTTCTTTGCGAAGCGCAGCTTCACGGCGGCACGGCTGACCGCGGGCCTCACGGCGCTGCAGATGCTCCTGGTGCTCGACAACGAATTCAAAGCTGCGGGCGGCGACGCCGCGAGCGGCACGGGCGACCGCGACACCGCCGTGGCCAACTTGAATGCGTGGCTCGCCGAATTCCGCACCAACGCCCAACTCGCGTTGAGAAAATCCCCCGCGCACCTCACGACGCTCGGGCTGTGAACCGGTCGGGCAGCAAGCAGATGTCCTCTTCGCCCGGTGATCTCAGGCCCGGGCGAAGTTGGGGACCACCGCTAGAAAGATGAAAGGTCAGAGCGAGCGCGCCGGGAGTTGAAGCCCGGCGCGCTTTTTCGCTGCGGTCGACGCGGGCGCTGAGCGGCTTCCGCGCCGTGGATGGCCCCGACTCGCCGCAATACCATCAAGCCGGCGTCACTCGCCGGAGCGAACGCGCCCCACAAAAACGCGCCCCCGGGTGGCAGATTTGAAGACTGGAAAAATTTCGCTGTGCCCACCGTCAAGAATATCGGACCCTACCGGTTTCATTTCTACTCCAGTGACCGGGATGAGCCGCGGCATATTCACGTCGAGCGCGATTTGGCCACGGCCAAGTTCTGGCTCGATCCAGTGAGACTGGAGCGCAGCGGGCGGTTCTCCCGCGCCGAGCTTGCGCGCCTCCAAAAACTCGTCGAACGTCACAAACTGGAATTCAGGAAAAAGTGGAATGATTACTTCGGCACCGAGTAAAAGGGTTCTCGTTGAAAACGTCCGCGTGACGGACGACTCGCTCGTCGTGGATTTTGACGATGGGCGTTCGCTGTCGCTGCCGCTGGCGTGGTATCCCCGGCTGCAACATGCCACGGCGAAGGAGCGCGCCACGTGGCGGCCTTGTGGGGCCGGCACGGGTATCCACTGGCCGCTGCTCGATGAAGATCTCAGCGCGGAAGGCTTGCTCGCGGGCCGCCGCTCAGGCGAAAGCGATGCTTCCTTTCAACGTTGGCTCAAGTCGCGTGCGACGCGGCCGGCTACTCGCCGCCCCAAGACCGTCCGGAAGCTGTTGCCGATCTGAGGACCGGCCTGGGCTTGCGGCAAGGTGACCGACGCCGATGCCGCGATCGAAGCCAAGCGCCCCGAGTTGCGAGGCCTGCTCGACGAACGCGACGACAACGGTCGCGCGTTGCAGGACTTGACGACGAGCGCGCCGGAGAATCTCCGGTGCGCTTTTTCTTCTGTCGTAGGGCGTCGGTCTTGCAGACGCCGGGTCTGGGTTTCCGATCGATGACGGCGTCTGCAGGACCGACGCCCTGCGAAATCAGCTTCTCGTCACAGGGCGCCGGGAGCGCCGTTCAATTCGGTTTGAGCGCGGCGGGCAGGTCGGAGGCGCGCGGTTGGCGCCCGGGCTCGCTGTCGATCGGCTTGATCGGAATGCGGGGCTTCCACTTCAGCCAGTCCTTTTCCGCCTCATCGTGGAGAGCGAACGAGGCGCCGTCGGGCGCGACCGGCGCGAGACCGTCTTTTCCTTCCGGCGTCGCGAAGGATATGCCGCCGCTGAAGAGCGCCTCGAGCGACGTGCTTTTCAGTTGCGCGCCGAGCAGGTTGACCTTGAACGCCGCGCCGCCGGCATTCCAGAACACGGTGTTGGCGCGCACCAGATCGATATACGGGGTGTAGACGCGAATCCGGATCAACGCTTCGGTCGCATCGTCGGCGAGCCGGCTCGTTTCGACGGCGCCCACTTTGACTTCGCGATAGTAAACCGGCGCGCCGGCGGAGAGGGACCCGAGTTTGTCGGCCCGCAGGAGGAAGGCGCGGCCCTGGCTGGGATCCTCCGCGACGGGTGGGTGCTCGCGACCGACGAACTCCTTCGCGGGCGGACCCGAGCCCGGCCGGCCGTTGAGTTGCACGCCACCAATGAGCGTCTCCAATCCGCGCACGCCCGAGAAGGTCACTTCGGGCCGCACGATCCAGAATTCGGCGTCCGCGCGGGCGAAGGCCTCCGCTTCCTTGTTCAGGCGCAACGTCACCTCGGCCCCACTGAGATCTTTTTTCACGATCACTTGCGTCACTTCTCCGACGGGCACGCCCTGATGCACCAGATTGGTTTTGCCGGCTTCGACGCCGGACGCGGTGGTAAACGCGATCGTGATCTCCGTGCCGCGGCTATGCAGTTCGCGGAAAATCAGCCAGCCGCCGATGGCCAGCGCGACCAGGGGCACGAGCCAGACGATGGGCAGGCGCGAGGCGCGCGTTACTTTGGCGGAAGCGGGCTGGGTCATGCGGTGATCTCCTCGGTTGATTGTGAGTGGGAACTCCAGATCGCCCGCGGATCGAAGGCGTCGGTGGCGAGCATCGTGAAGACGACGGCGGCTGCGAACGCGACAATACCCGGTTGCGGACGGACAGTTGCGAGGGCGCCGAAGCGGACCGTGCCCGAAAGAAAGGCGACGAGAAAAACATCCAGCATCGACCAGCGACCGATGAAATCGAGGGTCACATACAGCTTCGTCAAACCCAGCGCGCCTTCCCCGACGGGACGCCGCGTGGCGAACAGCAGCCAGCCGAGTCCGCCGAGTTTAAGCACCGGCACGAGGAAACTGGCGGTGAAGACGATCAAGGCCAGCGGCCAGAGGCCTTGATCGCAGAGCGCCACGATGCCGGAGAAAATCGTGTCCGTCCGCAACTCGCCGGGCAGGTCCATGCTCAGCACCGGCAGGAGATTGGCCGGGATCAACATGACTGCCGCGGAAAGCGCGAAGGCCGCGGCGCGTCCGCGGGAGTCCGGGGAAGGGGCGGCCGGAAACTGGCGATGGATTTTCATTCGTTCATTCGTGCTCGAGCAGGCCCGCGCTTTCGGCGGCGGGAATTTGGGGGGCGTGGCAAAGTTCGAAATTCCGCCAGGCGACGAGGGTGCATAAAGCCATCGCCGCGTAGCACCACAGGCCGGGTCCGGGTTGCACATGCACGAGGCTGCCGAGCTTCGCGAACGCGACGAGCACCGCGAGCATCTGGACCTCGGGCATCGCCCATTGCTCGAACGCGCGCGCGATCCGCAGCAGGAAATTGGCGGCGGGCCGGTCCACGCCCGGTTCGCTGACCACCAGGAGCGCGGCCAGGGTGCCGAGGAGGAGGAGCGGAACGGCGAGCCCGCACAAGCCCACCCAGACCGCGAGCACGTTCATGCCGGAATCCCACAAGGCGTGCGCCCCGCTAAAAAGGTAGCTCTCGTGCGCGGATTGAAATTTAGAAACGGTGACAAACGGCAGCGCGACCGCGGGCCCGGCCAGCAACAGGCCGGTCAGCGTGAAGGCCGAAGCGGAATGGCGCCCGCTGCGGGGACCGACGGCGAGGGTGGTCTCGCAGCGGTGACAACGCGCGCACTCTCCGGGCTGCAGGCGTGGCAGTCGATTGACCAGTCCGCAAACCGGACAGGATTGAGGGGGAAACGAGACTGCGGCAGGAGGGGCGGACACGAAGGGGAAACGGCCGTGAGGAAACCGGGGATTGGTGCGTTCCGCGGCGGCCCGGCCTCAAGTGGCGGGGAAGAATGATGCACTACTATCGTAGCGCGACCTCCGCGGGAGTTCCCTTGGGCAGTCTTAAAGGAGGGGTTTCTCTTCCGAAGCGGCCCGGGTTGTGGGGCCTCGCGCGAAGTCCGCGAAGATCGCAAAGGTCGGTAGAACCCTTCAAACCCTCCGTTGCGACCTTGGCGGCCTTGGCGGGATGCTTTTCGCCGTCGACTGTTTACCCCGGGTCCGTTTGGGCTCGCGAAAAAGTCGGCTCGCCCGCGGGCCGCGTGCGACTCAGCGTGGCCGGTCGAGCAAAACCCATGAGTCATCCTCCCCCAGACTATCTCGAAATCCACAGCGCGTTGTCGGAAGAGCTTCGCCACTCCGATGGTCTCGTCTGGCAGCTCGCGATTGCGATCGCGGCGGCCGAAGAAGGCGTGGTTGCCCTCAGTGATCACGCCGCGTTCCAACATGCGATGGGGAAGGGCGCATTGGCTGGCGGCTTTTTATTGGCCGTGGTCCTCAGTTTTGTGCTCCTCCGACATGCCTGCGACCGCCGCGTGTTCGTTCGCCGCATTCGCCTCGTGGAGGAAGAATTGCGCGGGGAATACCCGAAGATCTTTACGGCGACGCGTGGCTCGCCCCAGTGGTTCGCCGCGATGCTCCTGGCGTGGTTTCTTCTCGCGGAATCCACGGTCGGGTTCGTGCTATTTGCCCGACAGCTCTTCGGATGACACGCTGCCCAACCGGTATGACCCGGCGGCAGCTCAAGCGGGTGAAACCGAGAATGACTAGGGGTCTTCGCGCGACGTGACGGCCGTCACGAGGCCACTGGAAAAACTGACGCGGATGCTGTGCGTGCGCGGGTGAGGAAACATCCGATCGTCGAGCGGCTTTCTTCGGGCAATATACCGCAGGCAGGAGTGGGCGGCGACCAGCGGCTCGCCTCCACCCGTCAAAAACAAGGCGGGACCGTCTTGCGACGATCCCGCCAGGTCCAGCTTCAACTTGTGCTTTCCGCTAGGCGGTGCACAGGGAAAGAGACCGACCTCACGCGTTGTCGTTCCGCACGGATGCGGCGAAAGATGTGGGGCAATCGCCTCCCTTTTGATCGGGCTCCTGCGGTCGACACCAAACTCCCCGCCCACCGGCACAAGTGGGTGTCGCTCCTGAGAGCGGCGCGAGCATTCGCAGCAAAACCCGTTTCTCAACGTGTTCTACGTTTGTTTCGTGCCGCTCGCTCGCGCGCTCATCGGTTCTTACGCAGGAGGATCAACTCGGCGCGGGCGAGTTTGTATTCGTAGTAATTCTTCACGTCGGTGCGGACGCATTTTTGGAAAAAATCCTCCGCCGCAGTGCGGTCGCCGGCGATCTGGCGCATGATGCCGATGTAGAAATAGGCTTCGCAGAGGCGTTCGTCGCGGGTGGGAGGCTTGTCACTGTAGGTTTCGTCGAGCAGGCGCGCTTCGGTGATCCGGCCCGACAGATAGCGGCCCACCGTCTTGGCCCAGCCCTCTGGCCACTCGCCAAGCTTGGCGGTGAAGGCGGCCTGCCGATCATCCTCTTTCCGCAGCCGGCGGGTGAGCAGGCTAAAAAATTCCACGTATTCCTCCGGCCGCGGTTTCGCGGTCTTGAGATACACATCCAAATCGGCCTCGGCTTGCTCCAGTTGGCCGAGGGAAAACTCCAAGAGGCCCCGCGCCTGGTAGGCGTGTGCGTCCGCTCCTTGCGCGAGCACGCGATCGAAGTCGCGGATGGCGTCGGCATAACGCTCGAGATCCCAATCGAGTTCGGCGCGCTCCCGGAGGATCACCGGTTCGGGCACGCCCGCCTGCGCCGCCCGATCGAGATCGATGAGTGCTTGGGCGGGGCTGCCCATGCGGCGGCGCGTGTAGGCGCGTTGATAGTAAGCGGCGCCATGCTTTGGGTCCGCTTCGATCACGACATCGAAGTCGGCCAGCGCGGACTTGTAATTCCCGGTGGCCCCGAAGGCGATGCCGCGGTTGAGGTGCACTTGATTGCTCATCGCCTTGTCCGACTTTTTGTCCAGCGCCCGGCCGTAGTCGGCGATTGCCTCTTTGAACCTGCCCAGGGCCTGCTGTGCCACTCCCCGCTCCAAGAACAGGCTGGCGGATTGCCACGAGGGATCGTCCACCGCGGCAAAATCGGTGAGCGCGCCCGCGAAATCCTTCTGGCGGCTGCGGATGGTGCCGCGACTAAATCGCACCCATTGGGTTTTGGGTTCTCGTCTCAAGGCCTCGTTGTAGTCGGCGAGCGCCGCGGCGGGATCGTTGCGCTGCTCATGCAGGTAACCGCGGTAGCCCCAGCCGTGAAAGTCGGCGCGGTCCAACTCGATCGCGCGATTCAAGTGGGTGAGAGCGGCGGTCAGATCGCCTTTCCGGGTCTCGGCATAACCGAGCGTCGCGGTGGCGCCGGCGTTTTTCGGATCGAGGGCGAGCGCTTTTTGCGCGGCCACGATGGCCTCGTCGTATTTTTTCTCACCGACCGCGAGGACTTCGGCCTGCAGGACCCGGGCTTCGAGCGACGCCGGGTTGAGTTCCAGCGCGTGCGCGAGGTCGCTCGCGGCGGGTTGGTTTTTTCCACTCTGGAAATTACATCTCGCGCGCTCGAGGTAGGCTAGCGCGCTGGGGGCGGTCTCGATGACGCGCGTGTAGTTCGTGAGGGCCGTCTCGTAGTCGTGCGCCTTCATCGCGTCGGCGGCGCGGTTGGCGGCGGGTGCGCTCAGGGCGGCCTTCCGCTCGGCGTCGGTGATCTTGCCGAAGAGCGCGGTGCGTTCCTCGGTGGCGGGGTGCGTGCTGAGATAGGTCGAGTTGCGGTTGAGCGAGGCGCGGCTGGCCTCAAGTTTTACCAGCGCGGTGGTGAACGCCTGCGGGTTGATCCCACGCGACCGGAGCAAAGCGAGCGCGTAGAGATCGGCTTCGCGTTCCAGTTCGCGCGAGTAGCCAGCGGTGAGAATCGTCAGGGGGATCGTGCCGGCGAAAGACGTCAGCGCGGACAAGTCACCGGTGACGGACGCGACAATCAGGACGGCGAAGGAGCCGCGCAGGAGGCTCTGGAGGCCGTGGCGTTTTTCGAGGTGGCCGAGTTCGTGGGCAAGCACGGCGGCGATCTCGTCGTCGCTGGCCGGCAGCCGCACGAGTTCATCGGTGACGATGATGACATTGCCGGGCAGCGCGAATGCGTTGGGCAGGCCGCCGTTCATCGAGCGAAATTCGATCCGCGGATGCGGCCGCGGCGAATTCGGCGGGCTCAGCCGCGTGAGTTGGGTTTGCACCTGGCCGCGTTCGCGCGCGGTGAGGCCCGAGTCGCCGAAATACGGTCGCATCGTCACGAGTGCGGCGGTCCCGATGCGCTGATCGATTTCGGTCGGCACGCGTTGGGCGACCGCGCGCGCGAGCACGGGCGGGCCGAAATATCCGAGGGTGCCAATCGTGGCCAGCACCAGGAAACACGCGGCGACGGCGATCCGCTGCTGCGACTCGAGCGTGTGGATGAGACGCGAGCCGCGGCTTTGCTGCCGCTCGCCGAGCACCGCATCGATGATCGTGTTGTCGGACGTTTCGATCGTGGCGTCGCCCGGCAGATAGAGGAAGCGGGGCACCTCGCCGAGACGATCGCTGACGCGGAGGCGCGCGAGATCGATGTCCTCGGCGAGGCCCTCACCGGTGAGGCGCAGCGTGGTGCCGGAGGAAAACTCCAGCGTCACGGTGCGACCCCGCGCGGACTGCCCATCGAAATAGGTGCCGGTGGCGAGGTTCATAGCCCGAAATCCAGCCCGATGAATTCCGCCGCCATATCACCGGTCGCACTGCCGGTGGCGCTCCCGACGCGCTGGATGGTCTCGACCGATCCGCTCGGCACGAAGTGAAGGCACGAGGAAGCGTAGCGCTGCGCGCGGATCAGGGCCCACGGATAAAGCAGCCCAGCGCTGACGATGATCGCGCCGAGGTTCACCAGTTGGAGGCCGAGCCAGCGCCCGACATTCAGGTTCGCGCGAAACCGATGCTCGTCGACGCGTGTGTGATTCCAGACGTGGTTGAAAAGCATCGAATAGATCAGGTGCCGGCTGACGAAAAACCCGAAGGCGTAAATGATGAAGAACGGGATCAATTGGACGAGGGTCGGCTGGGTGCCCGGGTGGCGGGCGAGGAATAATGCGATGATGACTCCGCCGATGATCAGCGCGCCGAACAGGATCGCCCCCGCGGCCAGATAGGTGGCGTAGAAATGTCCGCTGCCGGCATCGAACCGGAAGTAGGCGTCGCCCAGCCGGTGATTGCTCACGGCGTAATCGCGTTTCGAACGCTGCCAAGCCGGATAGTAGAGCCCGACTGTCACGCCGATGAGCAGCGGCTCGAGGAGGTAGACCTTGAGGGCGGCGCTGAGCGAGGTGTTGAAGCGGAAGCGAAGACCGCGATAGACGGTGTTGTGGGCGTTGAACGTGAACGAACGGACGACGATCCACGGCAGAAGGACAATCGCGACGGCGATCACGCCGAACCGGACCGCGGGATAAACCACGCCGAACAAACTGTAGCCGAGAAAGAGAATGAGGACGACGATGTGGCCGATCAGGAGGCGCACCGGATTGGCGCGGTAGTCGAAGCGGTGGCCGAGCAGTTCGGTGCTGCCGCGGAGGTAGCGCCGCTTCCGCACCTTGGCCCAGGCGAAGAAAACGCCGAGCGTGACGAGCGTGAGCAGGGTGTTGACGATCCAGATGCGAAAATATTCGGCCGTGCGGCCGTGAAACCGGATGGGATACGACTCCGGCGGCGAAGGAGGCGGTGGGATCGGTGGGAGCAGCGGCGGCGCGGGCGCGGCCCCGAGGGTCGCCGCCGGCGACTCGGCTGTGACGGGCGGCTCGACGAAGGGAAGGACCTCAGGCGCCGGTGCCGATTCCGGGGCGGAGAGCGGTGCGGGGATGCCCGGCTCCGGCGAAGCCGAAGGCTCAGGCCGTGCAGGCTCGTCGCTCATGGGCAAAGGCGGAAGGGGTCATGACGGCGGCTTCTGATTGCCCCGCAAAACCGACGGCGACAACGGCAAAGATGCCGCGAGCTGCGCCGCGGCCGCGAGCGAGGACAGCAGGAGGTCGACGCGGCGGTGAACTGAAGGGCGCGGAAGGTCGCGCCCTTTTTATCGCGCGTCAGATTGGCGGGCGGGCCATCACTTCGCGGAGAAAAGTGGCGACGGCGTTCACGGCCGGGCCGACGGTGTGGACGGCGATGATGAGTTGCGCGCGCGAGCAGCGGAGGCGTTTACACCAATAGCTGATCTCCGAAGGCTCGTGCATGTTCACGCGCTGAGCGTCGCGGGGGAGTTGCTGGGTGAGAGTGTCGGACACGGCAACAACGAAGGGTGGGGCGGGACTCGCGCAAAACAACGGACAAAATCGGGAAAAAGTCCCGCCGCAGACGGGAAATCGGCCCGGAGGTGCGGGGGAGCGACGCCGGCGCTACCCCCTCCAATCCAAATGTGAGGCGCGTCCCCCGTGCGACGAGGGGAGGGGCCTGGATCGGTGTGCAGCTTCGCGCGCGATCTTTCTCATGGGCGATTCGGCGCCGGGAGGCGCGGCGTGCACCAGCCCGGCAGGCGGCCTCGCGGGGAGTCCATGGGCTGCGCGGACAACTCCGGAAGCCAACTCGCGGCGAATGGCTTTTTGCCCGATGCGGCGGGTCAATTGTGCCGCCAAATCGATGGCACATTGTGGAACCCACCGCGGTCAAAAAAAATCTCAGCCCACCATGAAAACGAAACGCCTTTCCCTCTTCGTTCTCGCGGCCGCTTTTTCCCTGAGCGCCGCCCAAGCCCAAACGACCGCGACCGTCTCGGCGCCCACATCGCCCGCGCCGGTGCTCGTCGCTCCTCCCGCGGCCCCGAATCAAATCGTCTATTCGCCGCGACTGCCCAGCGCCACCGATCTGACGAATGCCGCCGCGGCCCAAGGCCTCACGGTGGAAAGGATCGAGCAGGGCGACGCGCAGGTCATCGCCTTTTATCGGACGTCCACTGGCCAGACTAACATCGTCTCCTATCAGTTGCTCCCGACGGCGACGGCCGCGATCAACGCGCCGGTCGTGGTGGCTCCGACGACCACGGCGCCGACCATTTACTATGCGCCGGCACCCCGCGTGGTTTACTACGAGGATTACAGTCCGCGCTACTACTCTTCCTATGCCTACCCGAGCTACTACTATCCGCCCGTCTCGATCGGCTTGGGTTTCGGATTCCGCAGCGGCGGTTTCCGTGGCGGCTATCACGGCGGCGGTTTCGGCCACTATCACGGACGGTAACGCGACTCCCCTTTTCAAAAGCTGACTCACGCTCGCCATGAACAAGATGTTGCTCTTTTCCGGCCTCGCGCTCTCGACACTTTTGTCGGGCTGCGTCGGCACGGGCCCCTACACCCAACAAGGCGCCGTCAACGGTGGCGCCCTCGGTGCGATCGCGGGCGCGATCATCGGGCATAACAGCCGCGGCGGTGACACGCTGGGCGGCGCGCTCCTCGGTGGCGCGATAGGTGCCGTTGCCGGCGGCACCCTCGGCAACAGCGTCGATCAAGAGCGCGGCACGCTTTACGACTACCCGCGCGGCCGCGGCGAACGCGTGCCCGTGTCGTATGCGCCTCCGTCGGTTCCTCCGGCTCCGGTGGCGGATGTCGTGACCGCGGCGCCTGCGAGCAATGCCCTCTGGATTCCCGGCTTTTGGTCGTTCGACGGCCAGCGCTATGCCTGGGTCGCGGGCCATTGGGAAATTCCTCCGCCGATGGCGCAGGCCTATGTGGTCGCGCACTGGGAGCGGCGGCCCGAAGGCTATGCATTCGTGCAGAGCTATTGGCGCTGAGCGGCGCGTGATCGAATCGGCAGCAGAGTTGGCCGATCGGGGGCGGGTTTTATCCCCGCTCTCTTCCACATCACCGCTCGCTATTTCGCCGCTTCCACGGGTGGCGTCCACGGCTTGCCGTTGAGCGTGACCGCCTGCACGGAAAGATGTTCGACGGGGCCGAGCTTCAAGGTTTCGTCGCGAAGTTTCACGTCGATGTTTTCCAAGGTGAAATCCGCGAGCACGTCGCCCGGGTTGCCGTTCAGGATGCCGAAGGTGCCGTATTCGCCGTGGATATTTTTCAGGGTGATGCCATTCACGCGGCGCGACGGCGGCGGCTGACCTTGCAGATCGAAGAACTGCGTCCAGGGCGCGACGTTGATGAGGCGGCCGGTGCCTTTCAGCGTGATGCCGTCGAGCGTGATGTTTTCGTAGTGCTGCGGCGTGTCGGGCCGGAGCTTGAGCGTGAGCATCGTGGCGCGGCCACTCATCGTGCAGTTGCGCGCCACGACATTGCGGACCGTGGTGGCCTCGCTGCCGCAGGTGATGAGGCCGTTGCCGTCGCCACATTCGACCTCTTCGATGAGAATATTTTCGACGGGCGGGCTGTCCTTGTCCTGATCCGCGTGCGGGCCCTTGCTGCCTTTCAGGGCGATGTTGTCGTCGTTGTTGGAAATGTAGCAGTGGCGGATGGTGACGTTTTGCGAGCTGTCGACATCAATGCCGTCGGTGCTGGGCCCGCGGACATTGAGCTTCGCCGAACTCGGGATCGTGATGCGGATGTCTTCGATCGTGACGTCGCGGCAGCGGTAGAGATGCAGATTCCAAAACCCGGAGTCCTCGAGCGCAACGCCAGCGATGCGCACATCCCGGCAGCGATCGATGAACATCAACCGCGGGCGCTCGACCTCGAGGTTGGTGCATTTCGGATTTTCCTTCCGGCGCTGCCAGAACGCCTGCCAGAACGGCACGCCGTTGCCGTTGAGCGTGCCGGGGCCGGTGATGCGCACGCCCTCGAGCTGCTGCGCGTTGACCAGCGCCATCCGCCACCGCTCGAAGTGACCCTCGATGCGCGTCTCGCGTTTCGGGTAATCCTCGATGTTGGTCGAGCCGAGCAGCACCGCGCCCGCGGCGAGATGCAGCTCGACCCCTTTCTTCAGGAAAATCGATCCGCTGAGAAACGTGCCCTTCGGGATCTCCACCACGCCGCCGCCGGCGGCCGACGCGGCATCGATGGCCTTTTGGAGCGCGGAAGTGTTGAGAGTGGTGGCGTCGCCCACGGCGCCGAAGTCCGAGACGGTGAAATGTTTTCCGACGGCGTGCGGCGCAGGGGTCAGGGAGTTTTGCCCGAAGGCGCAGGCACCGAGCGCGGCCCAAGTAAGCGGCAACCACAGGTGCAGGCGGCGGGGAAGGCGGGGGTTCATCCGCGCCACACTTCACGTGGACGGCGGGCGATTCAAACCTGGTGTTTTCGGCACGTCAGACGCGGGGCGACGGAAGGGAGGCGGTGGGCCGATTGGGAATCGAGTGGGGCGGCCGTGCGCTCCGCGCGCGGAGCGCGCGGCCCACCTGTCGATCGCGGATGTCGGCGCTAAAGCGCGGCCGAGATGCAAGCGTCGTAATATGATCCGGCGGGGCGCTGAAGTGTCGGGCGAAACTGCCGAAGGAGATGAGTGTTCTCCGGTTTGTCCGGTTCGTTTCCTCGGCGGCTGCGTCATTCCGCGAAGCAGACTGACTTTTGCTCGGCTCGCGGGTGCACTTGTGCTCCAATCGCGCGCTCACTTCCAGCAGCATGACTCGCCTTTACCAGACCCTGGTAGCCCGACTCGATTCCGCTTACGCGGGGCAATCGTATTTCACGCGCCTGAAGGCGCGGTTGCTGGCGGGGTTCTCGCTGCTGTTGCTGCTGTGGCTGCCGCTCAACCTCGCGAAACTCATTTGGGTGCATCCGCCCCATATGGCGTTGCGGCTCGGGCTCAACGGCTGCTTTGCGCTCGCGTCCGGCTGGGCGCTTTTCCGCCTGCACAAAGGGCGATTCGTCTCGGCCGGGGACGGCCTGGCGATCGGGCTGGTGGTGCCGGCGCACGCGCTGCTGTTCCTCGCGCCGACCTACTTCGAGCCGATGAGCGTGGGTGTGCAGTTGTTCGCGCTCGACCTGGTGTTTTTGCTGCTGACGGTCGTCTTCGCATCGCGCCGGGCCGCGGTCGCGGTGCTCCTGATCGAGATGGCGGGCCTGGGGTGGTTTTATTTCGATGCCCTGCACCGCCGCCCGATTCCGGGCTCGTTGGAGTTCACCGCTGACACGCTCCTCCGCGATGGGCTCTTTGCGATCGGTTTTATTTTCTGCCTCGGTATCACGGTCGCGCAGATGATTGAGGCGGCGAACCGGCGCAGCGAGCAGGCGCTGCGAGAGACGCGCGCAATGAACGAAAATCTCGAACGACTCGTCACTGAGCGCACGCGCGACCTCGCCGTCGCCACGCAGCAGGCGCAGGAGTCATCGCGCGCGAAGAGCGAATTCCTCGCGAACATGAGCCACGAGATCCGCACGCCGCTTAACGGCATCGTTGCCTCGTCGGATTTGCTGCTGCGGGCGCCCGATCTCCCGCCCGCCGCGGCCGAGCATGTTCGGATCGTCGCGGAGTCCGGCGACCTGCTGCTGCGTTTGCTGGGCGACATCCTGGATTTTTCCAAGATCGAGGCCGGGCAGCTTCGGCTCGAGCAGCATGCGTTTGGGCTGGGCTCCATCGTCGCCGATAGTGTGGCGCTGCTCGCGAGCAAGGCGGGCGAGGCCGGCGTTGAGGTCGGCCGGATGATCGCACCCGATCTGCCACCGCACGTGGCGGGCGACAGCTACCGGCTCCGCCAAGTGCTGCTCAATCTCGGATCGAATGCGGTGAAATTCACGCCCGCGGGCGGCCGCGTGGACATGGTCGTCAGCTCCACTGCACCCCACGCCGACCCGGTGCCCGTGCGCTTCGAGGTGCGCGACACCGGCATCGGCATGGACGGGTCGACGCAGACGAGGGTCTTCGAACGTTTCACGCAGGCGGACTCCTCGACGACGCGCCGGTTCGGCGGCAGTGGACTCGGCCTCGCGATTAGCGCGCACCTCGTGCGGCTGATGGGCGGCAAGCTCGAGGTGGAGAGTGCGCCCGGTCACGGCTCGAGCTTTTTTTTCACTCTGGCGTTTCCGCGGACGGTCGCGCCCGTCGCCGATTTGTCGGTCCTCGAAACCGTCAAGGCGGATCTCGGCCTGAGGATTCTCATGGTGGAGGACAACGCCGTGAACCGGAGCATTCTCGCGCACCAACTCAAGCAACTCGGCTGCCAGCACACGATCGCGCGCGATGGCGAGGAGGCGCTGACCGCGCTCGCGGGCGGACCGCTCCCCGATTTGATCCTGATGGATTGCCACATGCCGAACCTCGACGGCTGGGAAGCCACGCGACGCCTCCGCGGCTGGGCGGACGCCCCCGATGCCACCAAGCAACGCGCGTCGAAGCTGCCGATCATCGCGCTGACGGCCGCCGCGCTGCCGGAGGAACGCCAGCGCTGTCTCGACGCCGGCATGAACGAATTTCTCTCGAAACCGATCCGCCTGGCCGAACTGCACAAAATCCTGGTCCGTTACACCTCCGCCGCGCGGGCATCGGCGTAAGGTGCCGGATGTGGGGCGGCGTTAGGCCTGCCATCCCTTGCGGAAAAATGGCGCCATAGGCCCGCCCTCCGATGGGATCACTTCGCGCCGGCGGTCGGCTGGAAGATTTCGAAGCGGACGTGGTTGCCCGGAACGTTACCCGGCCGTTTGCCCTATAGTTCGCGCAAGCGCGGATTGGCGCGGGGCCGGCCGCGAGGATAGGCGAGGGGTGCGCGGAAAATCTTCGCGTCGACTAGGACCCCGAAAAATCAAAACCCCATGCATTCCGTAAACCACCTTCTTCCTCGTTCCCTCGCCTCGGTCGTCGCCGCGCTGCTGCTGACGTGGGGCGTCGCCCAATCCATTGCGGCTGAGGCCGCCCCGGCGAAAACCGCGATCCGGATCAAGACCGGCATCATGAAACCGCTTACGGATGAGTTGGGCGTGGTCTGGCAGCCCGATGACAAGGGCTTCGCCGATGGCGAAACGATCGCGCGCCCCGACATCGAAATCGGCAACACGAAGACCCCGTCGCTTTACCGCGCCGAGCGCTACAGCATGACGAAATTTTCCCAAAAGCTGCCCAACGGAAAATACACCGTGAAGCTCCACTTCGCGGAAACCTATGAGGATATTTCAGGCGCGGGGCAGCGCGTGTTCTCGTTCAACGTGGAGGGAAAAGAGTTCAAGGACTTCGATCCCGCGAAGAAAGCGGGCGGCGTCCGGCGCGCCTACATTGAGACCGTCGAGGTCACGATCGCGGACGGCAGTCTCGACATCACCTTCACGGCGGGCGTCGAGAATCCGGAAATCAACGCGCTTGAGATTATCCCGGCGGGCTGATTGATATTTGCGCGGCTCCGAGGTGGGCCGCGCGCCTCGTCGCGCGGCCGGATGAAAAATTCGCGATGACCGCGTCTGGAGCGCCCGGCCCAGCTTTGGGCGGCGCGAAACTAAGGTTCGCGTGGCGCGCGTCGCGCTGTCCATGTGGCGCTCGCATTCTCACCACCGCCTCCATTGAAATTCCCGAGTGCGCCGGCTGCGGCCGCTGCTGTCACCAAGTCGTGGGGCTCATCGCGGGCGTCGATGTCGTGCCGGAGGAGATGGTCGTGGAGCACGACGGCGCGCGCTGCATGGAGCAGCGCGGCGACGGCGCCTGCGTCGCGCTCGATCCCGTGACGAAGCTCTGCACGATTTACGAGATGCGCCCGAGCGTGTGCCGCGAATTCGATCGCGGCGGCGAGCTGTGCGTAAAGGTCCTTGAACGCGCGGCCCGCCGTGCGGCGACGCCCCCCATCGTCCCTCGCTGAGTCCTCAGCGGTTGAGCAGGCTCAGCAGATCGTCGGGATGCGTCTTCTCGCGCTCGGTCTTCAGGTATTTCTGGCCCGCGTGCGCACCCACGACGATTTTGACGGGACCGGCGTCCGCGGTGACAAAAAATTCCGTCCGGCGCGACTCGATCGCGGCGATGGCCTGCTCTTGCGACATGGTCCAGCGGCTCTTGTCGGCGTTGATGCCGCCGATGGTGTCGATGCGCTCATGCGGATCGGCACTGTAGGCGCGCTGGAGAAAGGAGACCGGACGGCGGTGGAGAGGAAGTGCCATGGTGCGTTTGTTTGTGTGTTAAGAAATTGAGGAAATGATCATCGCGGAGTCGGTCATTCTAGGGGCGACTGGTGGTGAAAACGAAGTATATCTCGTGCCGGGGCGTCGGACACGGCGAACGGGCGTGCGGGCCATCCGGTTAGAACGATTATACGCCGGCATTCCTACCGTTGGGAAGGTAGTCCGCTACCTTTTAAACGTTAGACGGCGCGATAGCGCCCCGTGCGGGTTTGTCGTAAGATGGCAGGGTCAGGGTTAGGTCAAAACACCTGTCTTCGTGCCGTCGCGTGGGAATCGCCCCGCGCGGCGGCGCGGAGACTTGGGCCTGCGAGGCGGCGGGCGGTGACAGCGTGGCATTTTCTCGCGCGACACCACGCGACGCCTGTCCGCACCAATGGTTCAACCAGACACGCTGCCAGGTGAACGGCTCCTTCGTGCGCCTCGGCCTCGAGGGCCGGATGATTTCGCTCCGGCCGCGCCAGGGCGTGGTCATCCCGAAAGGGGTGATGCACCGGCCGCAGGCGCCGCGGCGCTCCTCCATCCTCATGGTCGAGACGAGTGCGATTGTGCCGACGGGCGACTGAGGGGCGAAGCCGCGCGAGTCATCGCGCTGGGTCATTTCAGACCTCGCACATCTTCATCATGCGATCGAGCGTGCCGAGCGGATCCTTCGTCGGCGTGTATTCGTGCGAGATGAAACCGGTGTAGCCGAGGTCGGCGATGCCCTTGCAGATGCCGGTGTAATTCATCTCCTGCGTGTCGTCGAATTCGTGGCGGCCCGGATTTCCGGCGGTGTGAAAATGTCCGATGTGCGCGATGTTTTGCTGAATCGTGCGGACGATGTCCCCCTCCATGATCTGCATGTGGTAAATGTCGTAGAGGAGTTTCACGCGCGGGGAGTTCACGCGCTTGCAGACCGCGACACCCCACTTGGTGCTGTCGCAGACATAGCCGGGGTGGTTCACTTTGCTGTTGAGCAACTCCATGCAGAGCGTGACGCCCATGTCCTCGGCCTGCGCTTTGATGCCGGTGAGAAACTTCACGCTGTTGTCCAGGCTCTCCTCGTCGGTGAACCCTTTGCGGTCGCCCGCGAGAATGATGACGTTGGGCGCACCGAACTCCGCTGCCGCCTTGATCTGCGCCCGCGTGTGCTCGTCGATGCCGGCGTGCAGTTTTGGATCGTTGATGCCGCCTTTGATTTCACTGCCGCCCGGCATCTTGATCATCGTCGGGAGCAGGCCGTATTTTTTCAGGAGCGGAAACATTTCCGTGCCGACCAGATCGATGCCCCACGCGCCCGCCTTGGCGACCTCGCGGCACGTTTCCTCGTCGGTGAGCTTCACGCCGCGAAACACGCCGCGGCAGATCGCCTGCTTGAGCCGGCCTTTGCGATGCGCGGGCGGGGCAACGAGGTCGTCGGCCGCGCGCGCGGTGAACGTGGCCGAGCTGCCGAGCAGCGCGGCGGCACCGAGGCCGCCGAGGGTGGCGAGAAAATCACGGCGAGGCAGGGAAGAGGAAGGCAGGGAGGTTTTCATGGGGAAGAAAAACGAACGGGGTGAAACGACGGTGGGGGAAACGAAATCGCCGGCGAGCTTTCTCCGGGAGCGCCGCGCGGCCGGCCCGACGCGGTAACGTCCCGCGATTTCACTCGTCTCGCTGTCGTAAGCGCAAACCCTAAAACCCTCCCACCATGAAGACCACGCTGAACCGGAACAGGCATGCGGGCTGGCGGCGCCGCGCGCTGGCGCTCGGGTGGCTGGCGGGGGCGTGGCTGGGCGCGGCGCCAATCACGTTCGTGTTCACGTCGGACGTTCATTACGGGATCACGCGGGGAAATTTTCGCGGTCAGGTGAACGTCGAGGCGAAGGTCGTCGATGCTGCGCTCGTGGAAAAAATCAACGGCCTGCCCGCGGCCGTGCTGCCACGGGACGACGGCCTGCGCGCCGGCCAGCCGGTCGGCGCGATCGAGTTTGCGATCATCACGGGCGACATCGCGAACCGGCAGGAGCTTTACCCCATCCATATCCAGACTGCCGCGGAATCGTGGGCGCAGTTTGAGGCGACGTTCATCACGAAGTTCGCCGTAAAAAATTCCCGCGGCGAGCTGGCCCCGTTGTTGTTCGTGCCGGGCAATCACGACGTCTCCAACGCCATCGGGGCACCGACCAAGCTGGTCCCCGCGACCGACGCCACCGCGCTCGTCGAAATGTATAACCGCGAAATGCATCCCGCCGTGCCGCGCACGAACGACACCTACCGCTATCCGGCGGACCAGATTATTTTCTCCCGCGATTTTGGCGGCGCACACTGCATCTTTCTCTCGATCTGGCCCGGCAGCGAGGCGCGCGCGTGGATTGAAAACGATCTCAAGGCGGTGCGGGCCACGACGCCGGTGTTTCTCTTCTGCCACGATCCGCCGGATATCGATGCGCGCCATCTGACCAACCCGCACGGCGCGCACGACGTCAACGATCGCGACAAGTTCGAGAACATGGTGAGCGACGTTTACGCCGACGGAAAAAAGAAGGTGGACGGAGGCGGGAAACCCGAGGGCAAGACGACCCTCGAGCAACGGCAGCTCGCGGCCTTCCTCAAGGCGCACCGCAACATCACCGGTTACTTCCACGGCCATAACAACTGGCACGAAGTCTACACGTGGAATGGTCCCGACCATGACCTTGCGCTGAATGTCTTTCGGGCCGATTCGCCGATGAAGGGGCGAGACTCGAAAGACGAGACGAAGGTGTCGTTCCACGTCGTAACCTTCGATGTCGCCGCGCAGAAACTCACCTCGCGCGAATGTTTCTGGAATGCGCAGGGAAAAACCGACACCGCCGCGACGCCTGTCGCGTGGGGCAAGTCGCACACCGTGAGCGTCGCGCCGCGCGCGAAGTAGCGGGTCGTTTGTCGGCCCGTCCGTGGGCCGTGGCCCGCCTCAACCGGCGCCCGGACGGTTTTGGAAAAAGCCGCGGCGACTCATTTCACGATCGGTTCGGGGATCGCGGCGCCGTCGGCGCGCGGATCGGAGGCGCCGTAGTTGAGGCCTGTTTTCGAATCGTGGAGGATCGCCTGGCCGCGGCCCATCTCCTGGGTGTATTCGCGCCGGATCGAGATGTCGTGGCCGCGCTCGGAGAGTTGCCGCAGCGTGGCGGCCGGCACGCGCGACTCGATCGCGACGTCGTTGCCGTCGGCGCTGCGTTTCGTGAAACGCGGGGCCTCGAGCGCGGCCTGAATATTCATGCCGTAGTCGACGATGTTGGAGACGAACTGCGCGTGGGCGAGCGGCTGATTCGCGCCGCCCATGATGCCGAAGCCGATGTGCAGATCACCTTTTTCTAGGAACGCGGGAATGATGGTGTGGAAGGGGCGCTTGCCGCCGGCGAGGAGGTTGGGGTGGCCTTTTTCCAGGGTGAAGCCGCCCCCGCGGTTCTGCATGATGAAGCCCATGCCCTCGCACGTGATGCCCGAGCCGAATTCGGAAAACACGCTCTCGATCCAGCTCGCGATGTTGCCATCGCGATCGACGATCGTGAGATAAGTGGTGTCGCTCCCGCTCGGCTGGCCAGCGGGAACGTCCGCGTTGGCATGCTTCCAGTCGATGAGCGCGGCGCGTTGCCGCGCGTAAGCTTTCGAGAGCAGGCCGGCGACGGGCGCGGCATAGTCTTTCGGATCGGCGGCGAAGCGGCGGATGTCGGAGTAGGAGAGTTTCATCGCCTCGATGCGCTTGTGCATCTCGGGCGCGCTGGCGAAGCCGAGGGGCGTGGCCGGCACGGTCTCCATGATGTTCAGCATCTCGAGCGCGGCGATGCCCTGGCTGTTCGGCGGCAGCTCCGAGACTTTCCAGCCGCGATAATCGACCGAGACGGGTTCGACCCACTCCGCGGAATACGCCGCGAGATCCGCGGCGGTCATCGTGCCGCCGAGCTGCTCCGAGGTTTTCAAGATCGCGGCGGCAATCTCACCTTTGTAGAAAACGGCGGGACCCTGCTCGGCGATGAGTTTCAGCGCCTGCGCGATGTCGGGATTCTTGAAGAGGTCGCCTTGTGCGGGTGGTTTTCCGCCCGGCAGAAAGACGCGCACCGACTCGGGATACTGGCGGATTTTTTTCAGGTTGCCCGCTTCCGTCCACGATTCGTCGACCGCCTCGGTGACGGGGAAGCCCTGCTCCGCATAAGCGATCGCGGCGGCGAACAGATCCTTCCACGGGAGTTTGCCGTAGCGATCATGGATTTTTTTCCAGCCGTCGAGCGCGCCCGGGACGGTGAAGCTGTGAATGCCGGACTGGGGCATCGTCTTGACGCCCTTCGCGGCGAGAAATTCCGGGGTGAGCGCTTGCGGCGCGGCGCCGGAGGCGTTGAGACCGGTGAGCTTGCCGCTGCCCGCCTCCCAATACATTGCGAACAGATCGCCGCCGAGGCCGCACTTCATCGGCTCGACGACGGCGAGCATGATGTTTGCGGCGATGGCGGCGTCGGCCGCCGTGCCGCCGCGCGCCAGAATTTGCGCGGCGGCCTGCGAGGCGAGCGCCTGGCTGGTGGCCGCGATGCCCTGCTGCGTGATGACCATCGAGCGGCCGTAATTGCGCCCGTGGCCGGCATAAGTGGCGCCCTGACCGAACAGCGGCGCAATCGCCGCGAGGAAAATACCGACGTAGCACACCGCGGTTTTCATGGTTGGTCGCCGAACGCTGAAGCGAGTCATCCCCGTGTCGAGCGATTAGCGTGCCACGACGCGCGCGCTTGTTTTCTCCAAGAAAATCTTCGACACAGATGTATGGAGTTTCCACCGCACCACCGCGCGCGGGAGCGCCGCCGGCGGCTGCTGGCGGCGGTGGGGTGGAGCATGAGCGCCGTTGGCGTCCTCGCTGCGCTGGCTCCGGCCGCTCGCGATCGCGCGGCGCCGCGGATCGAATTCAAGGTGCACCCGCCGCCGTCGCCCGCGGTGAGTGAGGAAGCACTGGCCGTCCCGGAAGAGCCGCCGCCGGCTACCTCCACCGCGGTCGTGGCCGCTTACCCGCGCCCGGTGGAATCGGTGCTGGAGCTGCAGGTCGAATTGCACCGGCGCGCGTTTTCCTGCGGCTCAATCGATGGTGTGATGGGCGCGCAAACGGCGTCCGCGCTGCGCGCGTGGCAGCGCATGGCGGGCGTGAAGGAGAGCGGCGTGCTCGACGAGGCGACCCGCGACGCGCTGACCCTGTCTGCGCCGGCGCTCGGCGAGCATGTGTTTACCGCCGAGGAGCTGGCGACGCTCGCGCCGGCGCCCACGACGTGGCTCGAAAAATCGCAGCGCGAGGCGCTGGGCTACGCGACGGCGCTCGAGTTGGTCGCGGAGCATTACCGCGCGAGCCCGAAATTCATCGTGCAGCTGAATCCAGACGTGGACTGGCCGACGGTGGCGGCCGGCACGCGGGTGGTGGTGCCAGCGGTCGGGCGGGTGGTGCTCCCGAAAAATATCGCGCAGCTGTTCATCTGGCTCGCCGGGCGTGAACTCGAAATCTTCAACGCGGACGGCACGGTGGTGGCGCATTTTCCGGTGAGCATCGCGCAGAGGGTGGAGAAGCGACCGGTGGGCGAGCTGCATATGACGGTCGTGATTCCGGAACCGAATTATACGTTCGATCCGGCGGTGTTCCCCGAATCGGCCGAGGCGAAAGAACTCGGCCGCAAACTCATCCTCGCGCCCGGTCCGAACAATCCAGTCGGCGTCGCGTGGATCGGCCTCGACCAGCCGAGCTATGGCATCCACGGCACGCCGGAACCGGAGAAAGTCGGCCGGACGGAGTCGCACGGCTGTTTCCGACTGGCGAACTGGGACGCGCTCACGCTCCTCACGGCCGCGCGCGTCGGCCTGCCGGTGATCGTGGAGCCGTGAGGCGGCGTGGAGACGGAGCGCGGCGGCCGTGGGATCACCGCGCGCCGGGCCCGACGAAAGTGAAACTCAGACCAGTTTCGCGTCGAGCGTGATGTCCGCTTTCAGGAGCCGCGAGATCGGGCAGTTGGCTTTCGCCTTCGCCGCGATTTCGCTGAACTTGGCGGCGTCGATGCCGGGCACGACGGCCTTGAGCGTGAGATTTGAGGCGGTGACGGTCCAACCCGCGGGCGGGACGTTGTCGAGCGAGACCTCGGCGGTGGCGTCGAGCGACGTCGGCGTGAAGCCGGCCTCGCCGAGTGCGGCGGAGAGCGCCATCGCGAAACAGCCGGCGTGCGCGGCGGCGATCAGTTCCTCGGGATTCGTGCCGGCGCCAGAGGCGAAACGGGAGCCGAACGAATATTGGGTATTCTTGAGAGCTCCACCGGGGGCGGTGAGCGAGCCGGAGCCTTCCTTGAGCGAACCTTTCCAAACGGCGGTAGCAGTGCGTTTCATGGGATCGCGAGCTTGGCGACGATCCGGCGAAGCGCAACTCGGCGGGTGGTTTGGTCGCGGGATGGTTTGAAGGTTAGGCGGTCCTTCCTTCCGCCCCGCAATGGACGACCGCAAACGATCCCGGGCTGCTACTCCTCGTCGTCCCGCTCCAAATCCACGCGGTTGTTCGTCAGCTTTTCCGGCAGGAAATAAAAATAAATCATCAGCCACCAACTCCACGACGCGCGATACAGCAGCGCCGGCAGCACCAGCACGCCGATCGCCGCCGCGATCAAGGTCGGCCACGGGCCGATGACGCGGAAGAAATACAGCAGGATGACGGGCCCGACGAAGCCGAAGACCGTCACGCTGTAATTAAGCACGAACGGCCCGAGAAAAAATCCGTCGCCGCGATCGAACTTTAGGCCGCAGGGGGGGCAGCGCTCGTTGATCCGGAAACGCCGCGCCGTCTGAAACAGCGCCGGCGCGCCGCAGTTCGGGCACTGGTTGCGGAGCCCTCGCGCAAGGATTTGGCTGCGGGTGACCTTCATGAGGTTGGCGGGCACGTTCGCCGATCCGCCGGCGGGCGCAAGCGCGCGGAGGAGTCAGTTGCGGCGGATGCCGGTGGCACAGGCCTGCTTCTCCCGGGCGATGGCGCGGCGCGCGCAGCCCGCGCTGGACG
>JBBRLB010000098.1:0-25227 GCA_038231575.1 Opitutales bacterium
CGCGTCGCCGGTAGATCCGAGGCGAGCCAGGCAGCGACCTTTGCGGCGCGCTCCGGATCGGTGTCGAGCAGTGGCTCAATCCACGGCAGAAAACGCAACGTCGTGTAGATGAGTTCGCGGTAGAGCTTGCGGTCGCGCGAGCCGAACGAACGGTTCGCGGCGAAGACCTCGGAGATGCCCACGGGGAGATTGACGTCGCTGTGCCAGTTGGGCCGCAGAACGGTGAGGAGGCGCAGAAAAACTTTCTGCTGGCTGCCGGCGAGACTCATCGCAGTCCCCGACGGTCATGCACGGTGCAACAAAGCACCCATGGCCGCGAATGCAAAACACTCGGGAGATAATCCGCGCCGGTCGCTTCGTGCGGAAACTTCGCTGTGCTCGGAAAGACAAACATAATTAGAAACCGATGGTCTCGATCTGGAGGTTGAAACCAAAGCCGCTTTCGCGCCGGCGGCCTTCATAGAGGCTGACGACGTAAGAGACGCGCCACGTGCGATCGAGATTTTGGACGATGCCGTAAGCCTGCTCATTGAAGCGGCGTTTGCGCGCGTCATAGTGGAGGCGCGTGAGGGCCTCGTAATTTTCATTAATCCGAATGCGGCCGTCCACGATGTAGTCCTCGATTTGGCGGCGCAGAAAATTGTTCGAGAAACGCAGCGACCACGCCGTGCCATCGTGGAGCGTGACGCCGGAATTGAACTCCTGCAGCGTCGCCGTTTGGGACGTCAGCCGGCTGTAGGCGTCGACTTGCAGCCAGCGCGCGGGCGCAAGCGCAACCTCGGTGTGCACCTCGGAAACAGCGCGCTCGTTGGCGGTGCGTTTGAAGCGGAAATCCGCCGCGAGGTTCAGCCGGAGCAAATCGCGTGAACCGTAGGTGGCGTCGCGCGTCTGCACGGTGTTGTCGAGGGCGAGGCGGAGCGTGTTGGTCGCGCGGAGATCGTCGATGTTGCGCGGCTCGCCCAGGCCGAGCGGCTGGAGGTAGGTCGAAAATGTCTGCCGATCGATCTGGGGAATGCGGCCACGGCCTTTGTCGCCTTCGGGAATGTAGCGGTAGCTGACGCGCGGCGTGAAGAGGTGGCGGAGACCGTTGATGTCCCACTGCGCGTTTTGGTAATCGAAGGTGCCGCTGGTGCGGAGCGCGGTGTCGAAGCCGACTTCGCCGAGGGTGCGGGTGTAATTTTCGAGCGGAACGCTAAAGGAGGCGGGAACGGTTGACGCCCCCGGTCCGCCCACCGCCACGGGCACAAACGCGGCCGGGTTGATCGGCAGATCCGCCGCCGTGGTGCGGGAGTGGGCGTAGTGCGTCACGCGACCGCCCACGACCGGCGTGAACGCGAACCAATCCGTCGGCGTGATCGGGCGCTCGAGCGCATAATAGGCGTCGAGCCGATCGCTCCGGCGCGCGGCGATCGCCACGGGATTCGCCGGGCCGGTGGGCAGGGAGCGCTCGCGCAGCACGGCGGCACTGGCGTTGAAGCGCTCGAGAACCCCGCCGCCGATCGCGGTCGGCAGCAAATCGAAGCGGACCTCGGGCAGGCGTTCCTGCACGGTGTCGAAATTATTGGGCTGCGCGCGCACGAACGCGGAGAGGAAATAATTGCGGCCCGCATAGGTCGCCTCGGCAAACGTATCGGGCTGCTGCACGGGAAAAAAGTCCCGCGGACGGAAATCGCGGAGCACCTCGGAGTCCTTCCACCAGTTGAGCTCCGCGTTGAGCGTGAGGTTTTCGGCAATCTTTTGCGCGTGCTGCCAGACGATGAACGCGCGTTCCTCCGGCACCGGCCGGCCGAGGAGGTCGGTTTTTTTGTCGCCGTGATCATTGATGTAGCCGGAGCGAAAATAGCCGCGAACCTCTGCGCCATCCGGAGCGCCGGAATAGTTGCCGGCCGGGCCGAACATCAGGCCGCGACTGGTATAGAAGGCCGCATCTGCTCCGACGAAAATTCCCGGCGCGGCGGGCAGATGGAGCCCGCCTTCAACGTAGGCGCCGAGCGATTTCCGATAACCTCCCGTGACCGATACATTCGTGAGGAGCGTCGCCTCGCCGAGGAATTGCGTGAACTTCGGCAGCGGCAGGAAATGCACGCGGCCAATGCCGGCCTGCGACCCTTCCGTGTGCAGCCGGCGGTGCGCGAAATCGTAGACGACTTTCTCCGCCGAGACCGACGGCTGCCAGGGGCCGGGTTCGCCATAGGTGATGGCAGCGCGGTTCACGGTCATCTCAGTGGTGGTGCCAGTGGCGGAATCGCCGGCGACGTAGTAGGGATACGCGCCGAGGCGGACCCGATCCGCCGTGAACGTGCCGTCACTCCGGTGATAAACGAGCTGATCGGCGAGGACGCGCATGATGCCGCGCGTGGCGATGACATGACCGACCGCGGTGACAATCTTTTGCGACGCGGTGTCGAGGCGAATTTCGTCGGCGGTGACGAGGATGTTGCCGTCACCGAACCGGGCGTGTCCTATCAGCCGCGTCTCCGTTGGCGTAGTGTCGGACCTGTCGGAGGTGATCACGAGTTCTCCCGTCTGCGCACGCAGCGACAGGGCAGCGAGGCTGGCGAGGAAGAAGAGGCGGCGGAAAATCACCCGTTGATCAAAGGTGGCGGTCCCGATGCAAGCAAGCCTCGGCGCGGGCCGGAATTCAGTGCTAGACCGTTGCGACTGTCTGCGACACCGTTTGGCGGCCAACCCCAAACTCCCCCGCGTGATCATTTCCAAAAGCGAACTTGCTGCGCTCCTGAGCGCAAAACACGCCACCCCGCACGCCGTGCTCGGCATGCACCCCCACAAGCGGGCCCGGAGCCAGGGCGTCGTGGCGCGCGCGTTTCTGCGCGAGGTCGTGGCGTGCGAAGTCGTCGAGCTCGAGGCCCAGCCGCCGGCGGTGCATCCGATGACGCGCGTGGCGCCGGAGGGAGTGTTTGAAGTTTTCATTGCGAAGCGGCCCGACGTATTTCGCTACCAGTTGCGCGCAACCTACGCGAACGGCGAAATCCGACAGTTCTTCGACCCGTATTGTTTCCTTCCCACGCTCGGCGAGCAGGATCTTTATTTGTTCGCCGAGGGGAATGAGCACCGCATCTACGAAAAACTCGGCGCGCAGCCGCGCTCGCTCGGGGGCGTAAAGGGCGTGTCGTTTGCCGTGTGGGCGCCGAGCGCGGCGCGCGTTTCGGTCGTGGGCAATTTCAACCACTGGGATGGGCGCTTTCACCCGATGCGCTCGCTCGGCGCCTCGGGCGTGTGGGAGTTGTTCATCCCCGGGCTCGGTGAAGGTGAACTCTACAAATTTGAAATCCGCGATCAGGGCAGCCACATCCTGCTGAAGACGGATCCCTACGGGACGTATTTCGAGGCGCCGCCCGGCAACGCCGCCATCGTTTGCGATCCGAAACGCTTCACGTGGACGGATGGTCCGTGGATCGAGCAGCGCATCGCCAACGCGGACAAACTCGATCGGCCGATGTCCGTCTACGAGGTGCACCTCGGTTCGTGGCGGCGCAAGCCCGAGGACAACGATCGTCCGCTGACGTATCGCGAGGCCGCGCCGCAACTCGCGGACTATTGCGTCGAGATGGGCTTCACCCACATCGAAGTGATGCCGCTCGCCGAGCATCCGTTCGACGGATCGTGGGGTTACCAAGTGACGGGCTTTTACGCGCCGACCCACCGTTTCGGGACGCCGGAGGATTTTGCGTGGTTCGTCGATCATCTGCACGCGCGCGGGCTGGGCGTGATTCTCGACTGGGTGCCGGCGCATTTTCCGCGCGACGCGTTTGCGCTGGCGGAGTTCGACGGCACGCACCTCTACGAACACGCCGATCCGCGGCAAGGCGCGCACATGGATTGGGGCACGTTGATTTTCAATTACGGCCGCAACGAGGTCCGCTGCTTCCTCGCCGCCAATGCCCTCGCGTGGTGCGAGCGCTACCACCTCGATGGCCTGCGCGTCGACGCCGTCGCGTCGATGCTTTACCTCGATTACTCGCGCAAGGAAGGCCAGTGGATTCCGAATAAATATGGCGGCCGCGAAAACCTCGAAGCGATTTCTTTTCTGAAGCACGTCAACGGCCTCGTGCACCATTACTATCCCGGCGTGCGCACGATCGCGGAAGAAAGCACGTCGTTCTCCGGCGTGAGCAAGCCGGCGTCGGAGGGCGGCCTCGGCTTCGACTACAAGTGGAACATGGGTTGGATGAACGACACGCTCCGCTACTTCACGAAGGAGGCGATCGTGCGCCGCTATCACCACAGCGATCTCACGTTCGGCATGCTTTACCAGTATGCCGAAAAGTTCGTGACCGTCTTCTCGCATGATGAGGTCGTGCACGGAAAGGCTTCGATGCTGTTCAAGATGGGTGCCTGGCACATTGCGGAAAAGGCGGCGCACCTGCGTTCGCTTTACGCGCACATGTGGGCGTGGCCGGGCAAAAAACTGCTCTTCATGGGCAGTGAGTTCGCGCAGTCTCGCGAGTGGGCGCACGACACGAGCCTCGACTGGCATCTCTGCCAATACCCCGATCACGAGGGCGTGCGGCTGCTCGTGCGGGATCTCAACCGGCTCTACCTCACGGAACCGGTGCTCGGCGAAAACGATTTCAACGCGCAGGGTTTCCGCTGGATCAACTGCCAGGACACCGACGCCAACATGATCGCGTTCCTGCGGCAGGATGCGTCGGAGCAGACGCTGTTCGCCGTCGTCGGCCACTTTGGCGGTGCCTCCCGCGACTACCGCATCGGCGTGCCGCGCCACGGCTTCTGGCGCGAAATGATCAACACGAACAGCACTTACTACGGCGGCAGCGGCGTCGGGAACGACGGCGGGCGGAACACCGAGGACATCCCGCGCGACGGCTTCAGCCAGTCGATCAACGTCACCATCCCGCCGCACACGACGACGATCTTCAAGTGGTCCGCTACGGGCTAGAGGGCGACGGAATGTTTTTCCCGACGCGTTCGTAGTCGGTGAACGTCACTGTCATGTCAGCGTCGAGCGACTTGAAGAGAAAAGCGCGCCCGCGCACATGCGTGGTGACCGCCTGCGGCAGGCTCGGCAGCCCGTCGGCCGGCACGGAGTAGGTGAGGGTCGTGATCATCTCCGCGATCTTCACGGCGAAGGTGGGGCTGAATTCGCCAGTGCTCGCCAACTCGATCGATTCAACGGTGTGGGTCGGCTTGTGCACCCTGACCGTCACGCGCAGAAACGCCGCGGTGCGATCGTCGACTTCGGCGGGTTTCATTTTCAGGCGATAAGTCGCGCGTTCCGGCGTGTCGCTGACGGTCTCCGCCGTCGCGAGATCGAACTGGTCGGTGAGTTTCGGTGCGGTGCCGCCGCGCGAACGGCGCGAGCGGATCTCCGCGTAGTCCTGCGCTTCGTCGGCGGTGGGCGCACGGCCGTCTTTCTGCCGGAGCGTCCACCGATCGAATTCCGGCTTGGCGGCGTCGTAGCGCTCGACGGTGGACTTGCCCTCAGCCGCGGTCGTCTGGGTGAACGACCAGAATTTCGGGGCTTCGCCGCGGAAGGTTTCGAGCGCGGCGGTGAGCGCCGGTGGGACGGCGGCCGTCGCACCGGAAGCCAGCGCGCAGATCAAAACGAGAAGACGCATTGCGCCGTGAAAGCGGAACGTGCGCCGCGAATCAATTCGCATCGTAAACTTCCACGAGAGTGATGTTCCGGTCGCGCCACTGGCGCTGGTGACGAAGGCCGTGCGGCCGCCGGGCAGCAGCGTGGGGAGCACGACAGAAGCGCGATGTCTAAGCCAGAAGTGGGCAGTTGAAATTTTCTCAGAGCGGAAATCTCGTTCGATCAGAGCCGCGAATTCCTACTGCATGGCAGTAGGAATCCCCGTCTGAAGGGATCAGTTATCAGTCGATTTCTGACATTCCTACTGCACGTTTCCGGCTAAGAAGGCGTCGAAAGAGTGTCTCACCTGTTGTCATTCGGAGTGGGGCGAAGAATCCACTTGGATCATCGCTCCGCAGATAGGGCATAAGAAATATCCTGCTGGATTCGTCGCTTCGCGCAGAGTGACAGAATTTGGAGCATTTTCGACGCCCTCTCTGAAGGAGCCCTCCGGCCTGACACGCTTTCCCCGAGCACGCGCACGGATATTTTTCACTGCGACCCGATTGCCGTCGGCCGCAACGCCATTTCCAGCAGCAGCGAGAGCCATTCCGGACACAGTGGCACGCTTGCCAGAGGCTGCGGAATGCGTTCCAGAGCCATCGGCAAGCTTTCCTACGCCTGCATGAGCCGTTCCGGTCGCAGTGGGAGCCATTCCAACCGCAACGACAGAGATGTCCTGCGCCACAAGCAGCGTTCGCCGAGCCATGGCAATGATCCGAACGGGTCCACCACAGATAACGCAGATGATCACAGATAAATCCCTCGGCCGGAAATGCGTCCCTGAGGGTGTGAAGAATTGGTTGGCAGGTAGAGCGGGCCCGCTGGGCCCGTCGGCGATTTACCAGCGGTGAACGCATCCTCAACGCGCGCCCTACTTGTTAGACGCCCTCTAAGAAACACGCCGCTCACGCGTTTGATCGGATGAAACCTCAACCCTCAAAATCACATGGAACGCCACTTTATCCTCCCCGCGACCCTCGCCGCCGCGCTGCACGCCGGGCTGCTATTCGGAGTTCACGGCAGCCGCGCTGAAATTGTCCGACACAATCCTCCGCCCAAGCCGCCATCGGGCTGCGAGCTGCCGCTCCTGGACCCATTTACTCCACCCGAAGAACGCAGTAGCAAGGAGTCCGCCGCGCCCGCGCAGGGCATCGCGAGCGAAGCGTCGGTCACGCTCGAGGAGCGTGTCACCGCGCCCGCCGCGGAGGATTTCGTGTTTCAGAAGGTGAAGGCAGAGCCGGGCACCAACATCGATCCGGGTAAGATCGCGGTCGGGCCGCCGGGCATTCTCGACGGCATCGGTCCGATCGGACCGACGGCGTTTTCTTATAAGGAACTTGACGGAGCGCCGCGCGCGCGGATGCAAGCGCGTCCGGTCTATCCGCCGGAAGCCCGCCAAAACGGACTCATGGGCGAGGTCCTCGTGGAATTTACAGTGGATGAAACGGGCGTGGTGGTCGACGCCCACGCGGTGCGCTCCAGTGAGCGGATGTTCGAGGAATCGGCGGTGCGTGCCGTTGCGCGCTGGCGGTTTGAGCCCGGCCTACGCGGCAACCGGCCGGTGCGTTTCCGGATGGCCGTCCCGATCGTGTTCCGGCTCGACGAGAGCTGAGCCCCGACGCTCAGGCGATTGACGTGATGCGAAGTTTCGGGGCCGTCACCCGACCCGGTGCAGCGAGCGAATCGCCGACGCGCCGGCCGACGAGTTGACGGCCGAGCGGGGACTGCGGGGTGACGACGAGCACCTCGCGGTCTCCGATTTTTATTTCCATGCCGCCCGCGCGCGGCCCGATAAAATAACACGCGGCCTTCCCGGCGCCGGTGACTTCGACAATCGCGCCGACTGCGATGACGTCGGTGGCGGAGAATTTCGGCAGTGCGAGCGAGGCATAGTGGGCCAGGCTCGTCTCGATTTCGGCGGCCTGTCGCGCCTGCCCCTCGGCGAGATAGGCGGCCTCCTGGCTGTGGGTGTCGTATTTGTTTTCCGCACGGCTCTCCTCACTGATCGCTTCGTCGCGGGCGAGAAGGGCGGCGTTGGTCTGGAGCGCGAGTTCGGCGCGAAGTTGGGCGACGATCGCATCGCGGAGGGCGGACTTGTTCACGCGCAGGTGGAAAGAAAAGAAAAGTAAAAGCCGGCGCGCCATTTTTTACCTCGCGCAGCCGAATTCCGGCCCGCATCTTCACCGTTGCAACGTCCGGCTTGTCAACGGACTTCGCACCATGGCGCGCAAAATCTGTTTCATCAATTACAAGGGTGGCGTCGGCAAGACCTCCCTCATCGTCAACACCGCCGCGGCGCTCGCCAAGCTCGGCCAGCGCGTCCTGCTGTGCGATTTCGACACGCAGTCCAACGCGAGCATCTGGCTACTGCGGCTCGATCGCTGGAACAAGATCAACGCCGCGGGAGAGGGCTCGGTCTATTCGATTTTCGATCCAGGCAAGGCGCGCGTGCGCGAACTGGTGATCAAGGACGTCGTCGAGGGGAAGGCCGGCGAGAAACTGCTGCCCGGCCTCGATTTGATTCCGACGACGTTCAATCTGGTCGATCTTGAGAACGAATATAACGGCGACCCGAAGCGCCCGCATTATCTCGTGTTCTACGAGCAGCTCGCCGCGATCGAGGCGAACTACGATTTCATCCTCTTCGACTGCCCGCCGAATATTTTGCGCGCGTCGCAGTGCGGTGTGTTCGCCTCGAACGAGATTTACGTGCCGGTGAATCCCGACGCCCTCAGCCTGATCGGGTTTACGCTGCTGACCGAAAAGCTCTACAAGTTTCACCAGCTCTCCGCGAGTTTTCGCTCGTCTGCGATGGGCGTGCCCGCGCAGGTGCAGGGCCTCGTCTTCAACTCGATCAAGGCGGGCGTCGACATCGAGGTCCCGAAGATGCGGCTGCAGCTCCGGCTCAACCAATTCAAGACGGCGAAGCGCGCCGGGCCGGCCGCAAAGATTTTCACGACGCAGATTCGCGACGCGATGGTCGTGCGCCGGGCGGTCGCGCTCGGCCTGCCCGTGGCGCTCGTGGGTGCCGACGCCGAGGCGGGCCCTGCCGCCGGCGACAACGTCGTGAACGACTACAAGAAACTCGCCGCCGAGATCCTGCAGCACACGCTCGCTTGAACGTTTCCTTTTCAAACCTCCGATGAAATCCACCGCCAAGGACTGGGATGACGCGCGCGCCGCCTTTGCCAGCTCGATCATGGTCGACACCGCGCTCAGCAGCCTCGCGCAAAATCTCGACGCCGCCGATTGGCCAATCAAGGGCAAGGACGAGACGCCCGGCAAATACATCGATCTCAGCTTCGAGGAAGTGATCGAGCTTCTGCAGCTCAAGGGTCAGAAGCCGGAGCGGCTCGATCAGCTCGTCAGCATTCTTAAGGAGACGCTGGCGTTCGACAGCCCGTTCGGCGAGATGGTCACGCAGACCGAAGCGGCCTCCGCGCGCGACAATCAACTGCTGAAGAATCTCGCGAAGCTCGGCATCCCGGAAAATTTCCCGATGGCGCTCACGGCGCTCGACGCCGGCACGCTGGAGTTCTGCAAACTGGAAAAGCTTGTCACGCTCGCGGAGTTCGCCGTGTTCGCACAGGGGATGTCGCAGAATGTGATCGTCGGCGGCGATTTTCGCCGACTCCTCAATGCTCTCTCCAACGTCGACGAAGCAACCCTGGCCGAGCTGCTGCCCTTCCGCCGCGGGGCGAAAGGCCTGCACCTAATCGAGGCGATCGCGCAGGCGGCGAAGGCGAAGGATGCGGCGGGGCGGGTCGAGTTGGCGACCACCTGGTTTCGGGACGAACTCGCGGCCATCGAGCAGGATCTCGCGAGTGGGGGAGCGCTGGCGCGTCATTTTATCCGCCTCGGCGATCCCGCGCTCGAGGCGCGGGCGGCGGAGTTGCTGCGGCCCCATCTGCGCCTGCCGGCCAGCGCCGCCCCGGAAAAGAAAAAGGGGGGATTCTTCGGCCGCCTTTTCAAAAAGTGATTTCTGGTTTCACTTCGCTCCATGAGTGAACCCGGCCAAATCAGGTTTCCCGGCCCGCGTGCCAGCGGCGGCGCGGTCCCGGTGCTGTCGTTGCGTCGCCGCCCGATCGCGACGAAGTCGCCGTTTTCCATTTCCGAAGTGTCCGCCGCCGCCCGTGAATCGATCAAGGCGGTGGTCTCGGCGACCCGCGCGCCTTTCTCCGGCGGAGCGGCGTTGGTGCAGTCGGTGGAACTCGAGCGGACGTTGCGCCAGCTCGAACTGACTCTCGCCGAGCGCGAACGCTATCTCGCTGAAAATGAGGCGCGTCTCGCGGACCGCGAGCGCGACCTGGCTGAGGCGGAGGCGTTGCTGATGGCGCGGGAGAAATTGGTGGCGGCATCGCGCAAGGCGGTGCCGGCCCGGGCCGTCGTGTCGCCCGAAGAAAAGGCCGCCCTCGAGCTGCTCCGCGCGGAGCTGGAGCGCCAGGAGGCGAGCGTGAAGGAGGCGAAACAGGCCCTGCGCGACCGCGAGCAGTTCCTCGACGAGAGCGAGACCAAGCTGTTTGAAAAAGTGCAGGCCCAGCAGGAAAAAGAGATCGAGCTGGAGCAGCGGGCGGACGATTTGGCGGTGCGGGAGCAGCGGCTGGGAGCGGCCTCGCCCCCGGGCGGAGGTTAAGGCGGGATTGGGCCCCATAATCTCTCGTTGACGCCGGCCCCGGGGTGCCCTGAAGTTTTTGCAACATTTCCTACTTGGGGCCGTCCAAGGTCTCTCCTCCCTCCTGCATGAAACAATTTCGCTTCGCCCTCATTTTGTTGGTCTCAGCCCTCGGCCTCGCGCGCGCCCAAGACGAACAGAAGGGACAACCCCCGACCGAAATTCCCGATTTCAGCAATCTCGACGAGTATATCTACGAGCCCAAGAGCACCCTCATCGTCGGCGTGCGCTTTCTGAGCGGGGCCAAGACCCAGTTTTTCGGCAAGGGCCGGCTTTCCGCGCCCGAGGCGGCGACCGATTTCACCACGGCTAACCTGCTGCGCGCTTATCACGACGGCCAGGTTTCGCCCGATGCCCGCACCGCACCCCGCGTCGATTCCAGCGGCAATCCCGTGATCGATTCCGTCAGCGGCGTGCAAGCGTTCGATCCGATCGCGTCGGACGGCCACACCAACACGTGGAGCTACGCCAACAACAAGCAGGTCAACGCCGATGGCCGGTTGACGTTTCATACCTATTCGGCGGACATCACCGACACGACCGTGCGCCGCAAGGAGGCCGATTCCACCGGCGGCCTCGACATCGCCATGTCGCGCGACATGGGAAAACTTTTCGGCACGCGCGCCTCGTGGAGCATTGTCGCGGGCGTCAGCATGAACGACATCTCCGCGAAGACCTCGGCCAACGTGCTGGCGTCGCTCAACACTATCACCGATTTTTATTCGCTCGACGGTCAGGTGCTGCCCGCCGCGCCCTACAGCGCGCCGAGTAGCTCGACTGCCACGGTGCTCGACACCGCCGGCAACCCGGTGCTCAACGACGATGGCTCGGCCCAGAGCGCGACCGTCGACACGACGGTCCTACTCAATAACAAACCGATCGATCGCCAGACGAAGACCGCGGTTGATTCGACCAGCGTCAACGCCCGGTGGAAGCTCAAGGGTGCGTATTTCTCGGTCCGCGCCGGTCCCGCCGTCTGGGTGCCGATCACCACGCGCCTCCGCGCGACCGTCAGCGCCGGTCCGGTGGTGGTTTATGCCGGCAGCACTTATTCCGTCGTTCAGACCTTCACGCCCGACACGGGCGCCGAAATCTCCGACACCAGTAGCGCGACCGCGAATCACTTCCTGCCCGGCTATTTCGCCGACGCCTCGCTGCAATTCGATCTGACCGAACACACCGGATTCTTTGCTGGCGCGGTCTTTCAATCGGCCGGCTCCTACACGCAGACCTTGAACAACGCCGCCGCGAATTACTCGACGAAGATTGATCTCTCGAATCAGAACGGCCTGCGCGCCGGCATGACGATTCGGTTCTGACGCGCAACGCGGTCCTGCCGCCACTTCGAGCCGGGCCGCGCGCCCGGCTTTTTGTTTTCCACTTTGCAATGCACGCGCGGCCGGATTGGCTCGGCAGGCGTGAACGAGAACAAACCCGCCTGGCCGATCGGCTCGCTTGCCGTCCTGACCGGGCTGAACCTGCTCGATTATTTCGACCGGCAGTTGCTCGCCGCCGTGCTGCCCCCGCTGCAAAAGGAACTCGGCCTCGGTGATGAACAGGCCGGCACGATCGCGACGGCCTTCATGATCGGCTATTTTCTCACCGCGCCCATCTTTGGTTACCTCGGCGATCGATGGCCGCGGCGCTGGCTGATCGCGGCGGGCGTGTTCGTGTGGAGCCTCGGGACGCTGCTCTCGGGTCACGCCAGCGGACTCTCGATGCTGATCTTTTTCCGTGTGCTCGTGGGTTTCGGCGAGGCGAGCTTCGGCACGATCAGCCCTGGCTGGATCGCCGACCTCTTTCCCGCTGCGCGCCGCAACAACGCAATCTCGTGGTTCTATCTCGCGATTCCGGTGGGCTCGGCCCTCGGTTACATTCTCGGCGCCTGGATCGCCGCGCACCACGGCTGGCGTGCGGCGTTTTTGTTCGCGGGTTATCCGGGACTGTTGCTCGCGTTTGGTTTGTTTTTGCTGCGCGAACCGGTGCGAGGCGCGATGGATCACGATGGCACGGCCGCGGTGCCTCCGGTCGTGCTGGGGTGGCGGTCATATTCACTGCTGTGGAAATATCCGCGCTACGTGCTGGTGATCGCGGGTTACATTGCGCAGACGTTCGCAATGGGCGGGTTTTCGTTTTGGGCCCCGACGTTTCTGGTCCGCGTGCATCATATGGAGCTGGCGGAAGCGGGCGGATTTTTCGGGCGCACGCTCGTGCTGATGGGGCTGCTCGCGACGCTGGGCGGCGGCTATCTCGCGACGATGTGGCAGCGCAAGACCGGGACCGGTTACGCGTGGGTGCTGGCGCTGAGCGCGCTGGGGGTGGTGCCGGTGGCGTTTGCGGCGTTTTCATTGCAGGATTTGGCTCTCGCGAAACTGGCACTGACGGCGTCGATGTTCCTGATGTTTCTGTGCACCGGGCCGCTGAACACCCTGATTCTTGAAACCGTGCCGGTGCAGATGCGGGCGAGTGCGGTGGCGGCGTCGATTTTCTCGATTCACCTGTTCGGCGATCTGTGGTCCCCGAAATTTATCGGCTACCTGTCGGATCGCTCGGGGGATTTGCAGCACGCGGTGTTGTGGTCGCTGCCGGGCGCGCTCGTCGTCAGCGCGGTGTTTTGGTGCTGGCTGCTCGCCACGGAGCGCCGCAAGCCGCCGGCGATCACCGGCTAGGGCGTGGCGGCGAGCTGCTGGACGACTTCGCCGCAGGTGCGCAGCGTGGCCGCCGGGAAAAACGAATTTATCCGGGTGATGACTTGCTGAATGATTCCGTCCGGGCAGCTCGCACCGCCGGTTACGAGCACGCGCTTCGGCGCGGTGTCGTCCAGCCAAAGCGGGCGCTGCTCGGTGCGGCCGGCGCCACCACCGACGTAGAGATAGTGTTCGACCGCGTCGCGTGAGCGGATGCTGGCCTCGCTCTGGATGAAGAATGCCTTCGCGCCGAGCTTCTGCTCGCAGAGCCGGAAGAGTTGATAAGTGTTGGAGGAATTTTTTCCGCCGATGACGAAGGCCGCGTCGAGTGGTTCGGCGAGGGCGCGGCTGAGCGCGTCCTGGTTGACTTGGGTCGCATAGCACAACGTGTCGCGGCGGCTGCTGCCCCCCACGCGGGCATCGTCCCCGAATTTTGCGCGATAGACGCCGCGGAGATGCTCGATGATCCCGATGGTTTCGTTCATGAGGAGGGTCGTTTGATTGACGACTGCGATGCGATCGAGGTCGCGGGCGACGTCGAAATCCGGTGTGTGGCGGCCGGCGAACGCGTCGTAGAATTTCGCCCGGACCGCAGGATCGTCGCTCGCGATGAGTTCACCGAGGCGGCGGGTCTCGTCGAGATTGCGCACGATGACGGCCGGGGCGTGGCGGCGCGTATTGGAGAAGGTCGCCTTCGTCTCCTCGTGCTCGTGCTTGCCGTGGATCACCACGGTGTAGCCCTCGCGCCCGTAGGCGCGGGCGGCCTTCCACACTTTTTCCACGAGCATGCAGGTGGCATCGTATTGGCAGACGGCGATGCCCTTGCGGACAAGCCGGCGTTTGTCCTCGTCCGTCGCGCCGAACGCGGGGATGATGACGATGTCATCGGGTGTCAGCGTGTCCCAGAGCTGCGGTGAATCCGGCGTGCCGTCGACCGTGTAGGGCACGCCTTTGTCGGTTTGGAGATAACGCAGCCCGCGCCGCAGGAGGTCCTCGTTGACGAACGGATTGTGGATCAGCTCGGAGAGCATGAAGACGCGGCGCCCGGGATTTTCGGCAAGGGTCTCGTAGGCGCGCTCGATGGCGTTCTTCACGCCGAGGCAGAAACCAAAGTGGCTCGGAATCACGTAGCGCACCGCGCCAAAATCGAGCGCCACCGGAGCGGCGGCACTGCGCTCATGCTGGCGGGCGAGCGCCTTGATCGCGGCACAGAGTTGCGATTGGTAGAGCCCGCGCGAGGCGTCGTCTTGCGCGTAGATCGCGGTGTTGCGCTCCTGGGCGGGGCGGAACTTATAGATGAAATCGTTCTCGCCGAGGTGCAGGTAGGGAATCTCGACCAAGTGCGGTTCGAGGTGCGCGAGCAGCGCCGCGAGTGACGGCGCGAGCGCACCGGGGGTGGCGGAGAGTTTTTCAATCGACCAAAACTCGATCTCACGGTCGGCGGGCGCGCCGCTGACTTGGGCGAAGCTGACGCCATAGTGGCGGCCGCCGGCCGGCGCGGAAAAATATTCGTGCGGCGTCGTGTGCGTGTGAAACGCCGATTCGAGCCGCGCCAGCGCCATGGCGGCGTCGGTGCCGGTGAAGGCGAGGCCAGCCTTGGAGCCGAGTTTGCGCACGGCCAGCCGGTTGCTCGCGTCGAACGCGAAGATGCAGCTCAGGGCGGGAAGCGTCGTGGCGGTGGCTGTCATGGCTTACTCGTCCGTTTCCTTTTCGTCGTTCGCAAACGGATCGCCGACAAACTCGGTGCCGAAAAAATCCTCGGCCTCGAGCATCGCCATCACGCCGTCGGTGACTTGCTTCCGTGCGAGCGGATCCAACTCGGGATGTTCCAGCGTGATGACTTCCTCGATGCCGGCCCGGCCGTGTTTGCGATCGCTGGCGCCGGCGAGGAAGTCATCTGCGCGGTCAGCAATGTCGGCAATAATGGCACGTAAATCCATGAGCGGAACGTTAGGTGAAAGTGCCAAGGATTCCAGTGCGGAAGCCAATCAGGCAAGCCGCGGGTCGAAGGTGAACGGCTCCGGCTTGCCGACCTTGATGCGTTTGAATCCGGCATGCGCGGGGTTGAGCAGATAGTTGAATTCGCCGGGCACGACCACGCTCGGCACCCGGAGCGCGGCACCGCGCCCGGCCTGCACCCACTCGGCGCCGAAATTCTGCGACGCGAGAGTGTAGGGCGTGTCCCGCCAAGAATCGGGCACCCGCGGCGGTTTCTCCGCGAGCTCGGCCGGCACCTCGATCGGGAGCAGCACCCAGGCCTGATCGCCGAGCAGGGCAGGGCGCTTCACATTGGCCAGCACCTCAACGACCGCGAGCGAGCGGGAGTCAGCGCAATACACCACGCGCACGCCAGGCGGATTCCAGCGTCCACCGCGGCGGTAAGCGCCATCGCCGGACATCGCCTTGGCGACGTGATAACCGGGGCTGAGCCGCCACAACGTGAGGCTGCTCACATCACCACGCCGTCTTCGAGGCGCTCAATGACGGCCTCGACTTCGCGGGCGCCGGGCTCGGTCTGGGAAAAATCGAGTGGCGTGCGGCCGCCGAGCGCCGGCAGGGCGAGGTTGAACCACTCGCGCGTGTTTTCGTGGGTGACGAACAACTGCTTGGCGCGATCGTAAACGCGCATGAGGCGGACGGCGCGCTCCCCCTCGGGCACGTTTAGCCGCGACTGCGCCGCCACGCGGCGCGCGTAAGTGCGCGGCGGGATGTGGATGAGCCGCGCCAGCTCCTCGACCGTAAACCCGGCCTCCCGGCCAAACTCCACGATGTCGCGCACGGGCAGGCCTTCCTCGACCTTCAGCGCCATCTCGGCGTTGTCGTGGATATGGCTGTAATCGCCTTTGGCTTTGCGCGCTTTCATGGCCGGCACCCTAGCTTAGCTCGGTCCGTCTGCAAGCTACTTTGCCATTTGGCATGTATAACCCTGCCAAATGACATTCACGCCGACCTCTGCAAAACCTCGGCCAGCTTGGTCACGTCCTTGCCGCCGCCCATGGCGAAGTCGGGTTTGCCGCCGCCCTTGCCGCCGATTTGGGCGCAGAGGGTTTGGATGATCTTGCCGGCTTGGTGGCCGACCTTGATCGCCGCGGGAGAGCAGAAGGCGACGAGACCGGCTTTGTCGCCGATCGCAGCGCCGAGTTGCACCACGCCTTCGCCGAGCTTCGCGAGCACCTGTGATCCGAGGCTGCGCAGCGCTTCTTGATCGGAAACGGCGACGACCGCGGACACAAATTTAAGGCCGTCGCGCTCCGTGGCTTTCGCCGCGAGTTCGTCGGCGAGGCCGGCGAGCGCTTTCTGTTGCAACGCTTTCAACTGCTTCTCGGTTTCTTTCTGATGCGCGAGGAGCGCTTCGAGTTTCTTGACGACGTCGCTCGCGCCGCCGCCGAGGTGCGCGCTTACGGCCGCGAGTGCGGCTTCGCGATGGGCGATGAATTCAAACGCGGGCATACCCGCGACCGCTTCGATGCGGCGCGTGCCGGCGGCGATCGCCATTTCCGCGACGATCTTGATGACGCCGATTTCACCGGTCGTGGCGACGTGCGTGCCGCCGCAGAGTTCGCGGCTGTAGCCGCCCATGTCGACGACGCGGACAATCGCGCCGTATTTATCACCGAAGAAGGCGAGGGTGCCCTCAGGCTTCTTGTCGAATTCGGTCTCGTAGCTCTCGACCTTGGCGTTGTCGATCACGCGCTCGTTGACGAGTTGCTCGACCTCGAGGAGCTGTGCGTGCGTGACCGCCTCGAAGTGAGAAAAGTCGAAGCGCATCCGCTCGGGGGTCTTCGAGGTGCCGGCCTGCCGGACGTGCGCGCCGAGGACTTTGCGGAGCGCCCAGTGAATCAAATGCGCCGCCGAATGGTGCCGCGAGATTGCGCGACGGCGAACGACGTTGACCGCGAGTTCAGCGCGAGCGCCGACTTCGAGGGGAGATTGATTGTCGGCGGCGACCTTATGCAGGAAGCGACCGGATTTGTCCTTCACCGTGTCGGTGATGTGAACGAGCTTGCCGTCGATCAGCGCGGTGCCGTTGTCGCCAGCCTGTCCGCCCATCTCCGCGTAGAACGGAGTCTGATCGAAAACGACGAAGGTGTCTTTCTCCGCGCGAACAACGTCGATCAGCTTGGCGTGCGAGAAGTGCTGGGTGTAACCGAGGAACTTCGTGGGCTTGAGATCGACCGCGGCATCGCCCTCGGTCGCGGCGATCACGATTTCTTTCTTCTGCGCCGCGCGACCGCGCTCGCGCTGCTTTTCCATCTCGGTTTCGAAGCCAGCGACATCGACGGTGAGTCCGCGCTCCGTCGCGAGGAGCTGGGTCATGTCGAGAGGGAAGCCGTAGGTGTCGTAGAGCCGGAATGCGACGTCTCCTTTGATCGTTCGCTCGAATATGTCGGCTAGTTCGAACTCTTTTAGTCCGCGCGCTAGTGTATTTCCGAAGCTCTCTTCTTCGCTCCTAATTACGCGCTGAATCATGCTCTGTTGTTGCTTAAGTTCAGGGAAAACGTTGCCGAGCGATTCCACGACGGGCGCGACGAGCTGCGAAAAGTCTCCGACCTTCAAACCGATCTTGGTGCCGTAGAGAATTCCGCGGCGCAGAATTCGGCGGATGACGTAGTTGCGGCCTTCGTTACCGGGCAGGATGCCGTCGGCGATCGCGCAGCTCACGCAGCGTGCGTGGTCGGCGAGAACGCGGAACGCGACGTCGGTGTTTTCCTGGTCGGACAGGCCCTCGCGTTTGGTCGGGACGGTCGCGGTGTAAGTCTTGCCCGAAAGCTGTGCGACCTTCGCGAAGATCGGCGTGAAGATATCGGCCGCGTAGTTCGACGGGTCTTTCGTGAAATCCTTGAAGCCGTTTGTCGTGGCGTAGATGCCGGCGACGCGCTCGAAGCCCATGCCGGTGTCGACGTGTTTGGCGGCGAGCGGCGAGAAGGTGCCGTCGGCGTTCGCGTTGAACTGGATGAAGACGTGATTCCAGATTTCGATACAACGCGCACTGGACGAGTTAACGCCCTTGCGACCTTCGGTCTCGTCGTCGGAGGGGAGCAGGTTGAAGTGGATCTCGGAGCACGGGCCGCACGGGCCGGTGTCGCCCATCATCCAGAAATTATCCTTCTTGTTGCCGTGGACGATATGAACCTGCGGATCGAGACCTTCCTTTTTGAAGATCTCGGCCCAGATGTTGTAGGCCTCTTGATCGAAGTCGGACGGGTCGTTTTTGGATTTGTCGGGGGAGTAAACGGTCGCGAAGAGCCGCTTCGGCGGGATGCCCCAGATTTTCGTGATGAGTTCCCAGCCCCAGTTGATCGACTCCTTTTTGAAGTAGTCGCCGAAGGACCAGTTGCCGAGCATCTCGAAGAGCGTGTGGTGATAGGTGTCGAAGCCGACGTCCTCGAGGTCGTTATGCTTGCCGCCGGCGCGGATGCATTTCTGGGTGTCGGCGGCGCGGGTGTCCTTCGACGGACGGACGCCGGCCCACTTCGACACATCGGGCGCGCGATCGCCGAGGAAGATCGGCACGAACTGGTTCATGCCGGCGTTGGTGAAGAGGAGGCCGGGGGAATCAGGCAGCAGCGACGACGACGGGACGATCGTGTGGCCCTGTTTGGCGAAGAAATCGAGGAACGACTGGCGGATTTCGGCGGAGGTCATGGGTGTTGGCGCCCTCCGGCGCGCGAGGCTTCGGAGGACACGTAAAGCGAGAGAACAGAGGCGCGCGACGAGAGTGGCAAGAGGGGAATTGGCGGCGGCGGGGCGACGCGGCGTGCCCATTAGGCCGCTACCTCTCCGGCGGTAGCGCGCTAATGTTTATCCGGTAGCCGGGGTGGTTGGAGCCTGAGGTTATTTCAGGCACACTGCCGGCGTAATAATGACGACACCTTCCCGCGACGAACGAAGGCAGCCTGAGGAATGGGCGGAGCCGGGTTTAGCGGTTGCGCGGGTGTTGGGTAACCAGCACTACAGAGGTGCTTCCGTTGACAGGCTGGTTGAGTTGCCCATGGGCTCGCCCCAAAATTCGCTCTGGCCGAAATTGTCGGCCCTCTTGGCGAGAGGAAATTCTCCCGCCCGGCGTGGCCTTGTTGATTACAGTGCGGCGATTCTTCGGCGGGCGACCCATTCCTCGTGAACCGCGAAAACTCAATGGATCGCGCCGCGGCTGCTTCATCCGCGGCGACAACTTCGGGAGGGCAGACCGGCGGGTGGTGGCGCGCGCGCGGGACGCTGTATGCGTTCGCGGTGATTCTACCCGTGGCCGTGCTGGCGCTGCGCCTGGCGGTGGCCGCGTGGGTGGGGGAGCGGCCGTTCTTGGTGGGTTTTTTTATCCCCATTATTTTGGTCGCCTACTTCGGCGGGCTCGGGCCGGGAATGGTTACCGTGATCGTGTCGGCGGTGGGCACGCACTATTTTTTGGTGCCGGCAATTTCGACCTCCGTTTTTGGGCGGCCGCTTGAGGTCGTGCAGTGGTTGATCTTCGTGGTGGGCGGCATGCTCGTGAGCGTGCTGAGCGAGGCCTTGCATCGTCTCCGGCGCCGGGATGCGGCGACAATCGCCGATTTTCATGAGGCGCAGCGGGCGTTGCGCGAAAATGAAGAACTGTTCACCAAGGCGTTTCGCCTGAGTCCGGACTGTCTCGCCATCGTGCGCCTGTCCGACCACACGGTCATCCGCGCCAACGAGGCGCTGTGCCGGCTGTGGGGACGCCACGCGGATGAAGTGATCGGCAAGCCGACGAGCGCGTTTACCCATCCGGTAAATGAAGAGGCGCAGGGCGCCTTCCTGCGCACGCTGCAGGAGCAGGGCGAGGTGCACGGTCATGAAACCACCGGGCGGCTCAGCGACGGCCGGCTGGTCTCCTTCGTCGTGTCGTCGCGCCTCATTACGCTGGGCGGCGACGCCTGCGTGTTGAGTGTCATGCACGACATCACGGATCGCAAACAGGCGGAGGCGGCCCGCCGGACGAGCGAGGAACGCTATCGCACGCTTTTCGAATATGCGCCGGACGGCATCGTGATCGCGGATGCGCAAAGCAACTACCTCGACGCCAACGCGAGCATGTGCCGGATGCTCGGCTACACCCACGACGAGTTGATTCGGCTGCACGCCGCGGACATCGTCGTTGAGACCGAGGTCGCGCAAGTCGCGCCGGCGTTGGCGACGATCAAGGCCGGCGCCGGGTATCACCGGGAGTGGCAGTTCCGACGCAAGAACGGCACGACCTTTGCGGCGGAGGTTCGCGCGACGATGATGCCCGATGGCAACTTGCTCGGCATGATTCGCGACATCAGCGAGCGCCAGCGCACGGCGGAAACCCTCGCGGCGGAACGCACGCTCTTGCGCACGCTCTTCGACCTGCTGCCGGACTACATCTACGTGAAAGACCCCGAGAGCCGTTTCCTCGCCTGCAACGATCGCTGCGCCGGGCGCTTCGGCGTGGCCGCGACTCGCGACCTGATCGGTAAGTCGGACGTGGACTTCTTTCCGGCGGAATTCGCCGCGAAATTCCGGGCCGAGGAACTGGCGGTGCTCCGGGGCATTCCTGTAATCGATCGGGAGGAGAGGTGGACGCGGGCAGATGGCGGGCGGGAAATCATCCAGACCACGAAAGTGCCGCTCAGGGACGGCGCCGGTAAAATCGTCGGCATCATCGGCTGCGGCCACGACATCACGAAGCGCAAGCGCGACGAGGAAACGCTTGCCGCCGAGCGCACGCTTCTGCGCACCCTGATCGATCTGCTGCCCGATTCGATCTATGTGAAGGATGCGACCAGCCGGTTCATCCTCCTCAACGAAGCGTGCGCCCGAAACAGCGGCGTGGCCGCCGCGGCCGATATGCTGGGCAAAAGCGACGCCGATTTTCTGGCCGCGGGAGTGGCCGCACGCTCTCGCAACATCGAGCTGAACGTTTTGCGGGGAGGGTCCTTGGTCAATCATGAGCATCCATTCGTGCGGCCCGACGGCATGCGGCAGGTGCTCCTCACCACCAAAGTGCCGCTGCGCGATGGCGCGGGAAACATCGTGGGCATTGTCGGCACGAGCCGCGATATCACGGAAAGCAAGCGCGCCGAGGAGTCGATTCGCCGTCTCAACAGCGAGCTCGAGCAGCGGGTGATCGAACGCACCGCGCAGTGGGAAACGGCCAACGCGGAACTCCACCGCAGCCGAGCGATTTTCATCAACCTGTTCGAGTCCCTTCCGGGCCTCTACCTCGTTCTCACTCCCGATCTCAAGATTGTGACGGCGAGCGACGCCTACACCAAGGCCACACTCACGACGCGCACGAGCATCGTCGGCCGCGGGCTGTTCGAGGTGTTTCCGGACAATCCGGACGATGCGGCTGCGACGGGCGTCTCCAATTTGCGGGCCTCCCTCGAGCGCGTGCGCCAGACCGCCGCGCCCGACACGATGGCGATTCAGAAATACGACATGCGCCGGCCCGACGGCACCTTCGAGGAGCATTTCTGGAGTCCGATCAATTCGCCGGTGCTGGGCGCCGATCGCCGGCTCGAATACATCGTCCATCGGGTGGAAGAGGTAACCGATTTCGTGCGACAGAAATCGCTGTCGGTGGGCACGACGATCGAAATTCGGGCGCGCATGGAGCAGATGGAGGCGGAGGTTTTCCAGAGCTCGCAAAAAGTGCAGGCGGCGAATCGCGGGCTCGAGGCCGCGAACAGCGAACTCGAGGCATTTTCCTACTCCGTTTCCCATGATCTACGCGCCCCGTTGCGCGCGATCGATGGATATTCGCGAGCGGTGCTGGAGGACTTCGGCGCGCAGTTGCCGGCGGACGGCCAGCGCCAGCTCCAGACGATCCGTCACAGCGCGCTGAAGATGGGCCAACTCATCGACGATCTGCTGCGGTTTTCCCGGTTGAGCCGGCAACCCCTGAGCCGGCACGCGGTGGACACGGAGAAACTCGTGCAGTCCGCCCTCGCCGACTTGGCCGCCGACCAGGCAGGCCGGCAGCTTCAAGTTAAGATCGGCGCGTTGCCGCCCTCCGATGGCGATCCGTCGTTGTTGAAGCAGGTCTGGGTCAATTTGCTTTCCAACGCCCTGAAATACACGCGGCGCCGGGCGGCCGCGACGGTGGAGGTTGGTTGGCAGCGGCGGGATGACGCGGACGTTTTTTTTGTCCGCGATAACGGCAGCGGTTTCGACATGCAGTATGCCGGGAAACTGTTCGGCGTGTTCCAGCGCCTGCACCGCCAGGAGGAATTTGAGGGCACGGGCGTGGGCCTGGCGATCGTGCAGCGGATCGTGAGCCGGCATGGCGGCCGCGTGTGGGCCGAGGCCGCAGTCGATCAGGGCGCCACGTTTTATTTCACGCTCGGGGAAAAAACCAAATCATGAACACCACGAGAGCCGGCGAATTACGATTGGCGGAGGACAATCCGCAGGATCGGGAGCGGACGCTGCGGGCCTCGCGCACATCGAACCTGGTGAAGCCGGTGAACTTCGGGCGCCTACTCGACGCCGTGCGCGATCTCGAATGATACTGCGGCTGCTCCACCAGGCACCGAAACCCACCGAATAAACTTTCCCATGCTCCAACCGCTTCGCGTGCTGATCGTCGAGGACAACCCGCATGACGCCGAACTCGTCATGCGCGGGCTGCGTCGCGCGGGTTATGAACCCGACTGGCGCCGCGTGGAAAGCGAGCCGGCCTATCTCGCCGCTCTGAATCCCCATCTCGATCTTGTCATCTCGGATTACGCGATGCCGCAGTTCAGCGGTCTGCGCGCGCTCGAGTTGTTGAACCAGCGCGGACTCGACGTGCCGTTCATTCTCGTGTCTGCCACCATCGGCGAAGAAACCGCGGTCGCGGCGATGAAGCAGGGCGCAGCCGATTATCTGCTGAAGGATCGGATGACGCGGCTCGGCACGGCCGTGGAGCACGCGCTGGAGCAATGCCGGTTGCGGCGCGAGCGACGCAAGGCCGAGGAGTTGGTGCGCGAGAGTGCCGCGAGCATGGCGGCGGCGCAGGAGGTCGGCCACTTCGGAAGCTGGGAACTCGATCTCACCACGCTGCCGGAGATTGATCGCAACCCGTTGCGCTGGTCTGCGCAGTGCTACCGGATTTTTGGTCTCACGCCGGGCGAGGTCCCGGTCACCAACGATTTATTTTTCTCTTTCGTCCATCCTGACGACCGCGAGGCGATCCGGACCGCGGTGGGGGCGGCGTTGGAAACGAAACAGGCGTATTTTCTGGAGCACCGCATTGTGCTCCGCAGTGGGGAAGTGCGCTACGTGCGCGAGGCCGGCCGGGTGTTTGTCGATCCGGTGACGCAACGTCCGTTCAAGATTGTCGGCACCGTGCACGACATCACGGAAGAGCGTCGCGCCGACGCGGCGATGCGCGAAGCCCATGCGCAACTCTATCATCTGGTCGCGCGCAGCCCGACGGTGATTTATCAACTCAAGCTGACCGGCACCGCGATCCGGCCGCACTTCATCAGTGAGAACATCGCCTTGTTGCTGGGTTTCTCGGTCGAGGAGTCGCTCGAGCCGCGGTGGTGGCGGAGCCACGTGCATCCCGAGGATCAAGCGATCGCGGCGATGAGTTTGCAACAGGCCCTCGACGAGGGCGCGAGCCGCGTCGAGTATCGCATCCGGCATCGCAACGATAGCTACGTCTGGCTCGAAGATCGGAAACGGCGGTTGTCTGGCGCCACCGAGGAACCGCGCGAAATCGTGGGCGGGTGGACCGACGTCACCGCGCGCAAGCTCGCGGAGGAGGCGGCGCGCGAAACGGAGGCGCGTTTCCGGCAGGTGGTCGAAAATATCCACGAGGTGTTTTGGATGATCGAGTCGGAGAGTCACCGCGTGCTTTATGTGAGTCCGGGCTACGAAGCCGTGTGGGGCCGGGCGGCGGCAACCCTGTATGCGGGCGCGTTCAAATGGCTGGAGACGGTTCATCCGGAGGATCGCGCGCGGATGCACGAGGCGGCGACGACCAAGCAAGCCCTCGGCACTTACGATGAGACGTATCGCATTGTGCGGCCGGACGGGGCGGTGCGATGGGTCCGCGATCGGGCTTATCCAGTAAAAGGGCCGGACGGGGCGGTGCGGCGCGTGGTCGGCGTTGCGGAAGATGTCACGACCGCGCGCGACATGGAGACCAAGTTCTTGCGCGCCCAGCGGCTCGAGGCGATCGGCACGCTCTCCGGCGGGATCGCGCACGACCTGAACAATATTCTCGCGCCGATGCTGATGGCGACGGGGCTGCTGCGCTTGGAGATGAGCGACGCCCGGAGCCGGGAGTGGCTCATGCTGATCGAGAGCGGCACGCAGCGCGGGGCCAATATCATCCGGCAATTGCTGACGTTCAGCCGCGGGATCGAGGGCGATCGGGTCGCCGTGCAACTGCGACACGTGATCAAGGAAATGGCGGAAATCGCGCGGGAGACGTTTCCGCGCAATATCACCCTCCTGGAAGACGCCGCCCGCGATCTGTGGCTGGTGGCGGCTGACGCGACGCAACTGCACCAAGTGCTGATGAACCTCTGCGTGAACGCCCGCGACGCGATGCCCACCGGCGGAACGCTGACGTTGCGCGCTGAAAACGTGCAGGTGGACACCACCCTGCTGCCCGCGCATCCCGACGCCAAGGCCGGCGCCTACGTGCGGCTGACGGTGTCCGACACCGGGCAGGGCATCCCCGCGCAAATCATCGACCGGATTTTCGATCCGTTTTTCACGACCAAGGAAATTGGCAAGGGCACCGGGCTGGGTTTGTCCACGGTGCTGGGAATCGTGAAGAGTCACGACGGCTTTGTGCTGGTGAACAGCACACCGGGCGCGGGCACGGCGTTTCAAATTTATCTCCCGCTGGCGGAGGGGATCGCGGCGGCGGTGGAGACGGCACCGGTCGTCGCGCCGACGCGCGGCCGGGGTGAATTGATTATGGTGGTCGACGACGAGGAGTCGATCCGGCTCGTGACGCGGGGGACGCTGGAGCAGTGGAACTACCGGGTCGTGCTGGCGGCGCAGGGCGCGGCAGGCCTCGCGTTGTTTCACAAGCATGTGGCGGAGGTGCGACTCGCGGTCGTCGACTAGATGATGCCGGTGATGGACGGCATGGCGTTGATTCGCCATCTGCGCACGCAGGCGCCCACGTTGAAGATCGTCGCGATGACCGGCTTGGAGCCGAACGAGCAGCGGGCCGAGTTGCGCAGTCTCGGTGTGAAGGAAATCTTGATGAAACCTTACCTGCCGCAAGCGCTGCTCGAGGCCGTGGCCACCGAGCTGGCCGA
>JBBRLB010000099.1:0-24785 GCA_038231575.1 Opitutales bacterium
CTTCGGCTCCGGGGAAGGCGGGGAGGCTGGGCGGGTTAGCCGCGAACGTGCTGAGCGTGGTTGCAAGGAGAAGGAGAACACGGCGGGAGAAAGAGCGGGGTGGTTTCATGGCAAGGGATGGGGTGAGGGCAAGACGCACGAGTCGGTCGAAACGTGATCGAGAGAATTTTTAGCCACAGATTGCGCCAGTCAGCACGAATGATTCGGGCCACACGCGGGCGCGCCTTCCGTGGCGACGGGCGCCCACCGTTGGGTGGAAGAGCGCGAATCGTTCGCGGGCTTTGGCTGATCGGCGCCCGCCTGATCCAGCCCGCAAGGGTGCGCGGCGGCGCATGCCCCCAGCCAAGCCAGATGCGGTTTTAAAAGGTGCCGGAATGTCGTCACGGCAAAACGGCCCGCGCCGGACGGACCTTGGCGGAGGCTTCCGTCGCGATGATGGCCCCACCTTCAAGATCTAATTTCGCGGCGACGGCGTCGGGGAGAGGAGCGGTGAAGACCAGCGTGTCGCTGCCGCTGCCGCTCGTGTATTCGGCAAACGTGCCATCGCGCAGCGCCAATCGCGGTTGGTTTTTGACGGTGACGCTTTCGGTGAAGGTGACCACGAGCTGACGCGCGCGCGCCGAGATTTTCTTCACGGTCGGGCCGATCTTGTTTTCCGGGTCCCATTTTCCTGCGAAGGTCCACTTGGCGGTGATCTGCTCGGGCTTCGGCGCCTCGGGGGCTGCGGAGAGGTTGTCTTGGTGCCAGGCGAAGTCGCCGCCCTCGCGGTGCACATTGAAATAGTAAAAGCGTTCGCCCCAGATGTTCGTCGGGTCGGCGTCCTTGTTTTTCTTGCGATCGGCGTCGGTCGCTTCGCCGGCGTTGAGCGGATAGATGACACGCTTCGGCTGCGTGTCGCGCAGGGTTTTTGAAAACGTGGAATCGAGCACGTAGATCGCGGCATCGTGGTGATGTCGGGCAAACCGCCAGCCCTCGACGCCATCGAACCGGCTGTGCGTGATGACGAACTTCATGTCCCGATCGCGGCTCCCGTCATGCCACATTGCTGCTTCGGCTTTAGGATTAACTTCGTAGAGATCGCAATCGGTCAGGTAGCACCAGCCGCGCGGGCAAATAAAATCAACGGAGCCGCAGACCTTGAGGCGCGCGTGATAATAACGGCCATTGGGACTGGCGTGCGCCGCGGCATCCTCGGAAAACTGGCCGTTGCCGGTGCGCCAGAGCGAAAGCGTGTCGTTGCCCTGGCTGAGCACGTCGCAGTCCTGGATGACGGTGCGATCGCCGCGACCATAGATGGCGAACGCGTGCGTGCCGATGACGCCATGGGTGTTTTGAACGGTGAGGTTCTCGAGGACAAAGTCGTCGCCGTTGATGTTGACGACGGCCTGCCCGAGATTGTCGCGCGCTGCGCCGCGATACTCGTTCATACCCTGCGCAAATTCGATTCTTGTGCCGCCGCGGCTTTCGCCCCGCAGCGTGACAAAGCTCGCGTCGACGCGGACCTTCTCATGATAGACTCCGTTCTTCACGATAACGAAACGGCGCTCGCGGTTGTCCTTCGGAATCGAGGCAATGGCTTCCTGCACCGTCTTGAAATCGCCCGAGCCGTCGGCGGCCACGGTGAGGTCGGGCTTGAAGCGCAGCGGCGCCGGCGCGGCGAGTGCGGTGGCCGCGAGCGCGAGAATGAAAACAAACGCGAGGGGGCGGGGCAGGAGGGAAGTCAGCATGGGGGCGAAAGGGGGATTTACTTGGTCGGATTCCAGCCGTCCGCGCCCGCGAGCACTTTCTCGATCGTGTAGGCGGTAGCTTCGTCAGCGGTGAGCTGCTTCGACCACGCGACCCGCGCGGCCGGGCTTCCCCCGGGGCCGGTGCTGGCGAACTCGGCGTAGCGGGCCACTTTCTCGGCATAGGGCTTGCCCCAATTGTGCCAGCCTTCGGGCTTCACGACGGCCGACATCTCGGTGTTCAAAAAAATCGTCTGGGCGTAGTCGCGCCACGGGCGGCCGAGATAAGTTTTCACGTCGGGCGTCTCGCCGGTGATTTTGCAGTGCGAGAAGACGTAGCCGTAGGGCTGGAAGTCCGGCGTCGATGCGGCCGTGATGTAACCGCTGCCGGCGCAGTGAATGTGACAGCGCTCAAAATACGCCGTCGCGCCGCCAAAAATAAAATCTGCCGCACCGACGATTTCACAATCCTCGAAGTAGTGCCGCCCGCGATTGGCGAGGATGGTGTCCTGCCAGCCGAGAAAGCGGACGCGGCGGAACACATCGCGATCGCCATCGATGCGGATGGCGAGCGCCTGGCCTTTCTTGCCGGCGGCGTTTTCGAGCGTGATATTCTCGAAGGTGAAATCGTCCGCATCGAGCATGATCGTCGGCGTGCGGTAGGTCGCGATCGGTTTGCCGTCGGGGGCGGGGTAGTCATTGAAAAGATCGAACGAGATGATCGTTTTCCTGGCCTCTTCGCCGACGACGGAAATGAAACGCTTTTCGCGCTGGATGTAGACGAGTTCCCGGTAGGTGCCGGCCTTCACGAAAATTGTCCAGTGCTTGCCAGCGTGTGTGATTTGCGGCGCGGCATCGATCGCCGCGCGGACGGTTTTGAACTGGGCGGTGCCGTCGGCGGCGACGACGGCGTCAGGCGTCACCGCGTGAAGGTTGGCAAACGCCAAGGCAGCGAAAACAAGGCGCAGGGTGAAACAATGCGGGGCGTTCATGGCGGCGGGGGCGGGCGAAGGCGATTAAGGACACGTGTCGCTTCGCGGTCGAGCCGAACTCTCCGCCGTTGTAGGGCAGGCTTTACGCCTGCCAGTTCGTCGGCACCACCACGGCAGGCATAAAGCCTGCCCTACAATGAAAGAAAAGCCCGGGCGGGAGGCCCGGGTTGGCGAGAACGGTGAGTCCGAGGTCTCGCCGCTTACTTGAGGATCATTTCCTTCACCGACTTGCCCGCCGGAATCATCGGTAGCACGTGCTCGGTGTAGGGGACGATGACGTCGAGGACGAACGGGCCGTCGCAATCGAGCATCTCCTGGATCGCGGACTTGAGTTCGCTCTTCTTGTGGACGCGGCGGCCTTTTACGCCGAAGCCTTCCGCAATCTTCACGAAGTCGGGATAGAGGCCGCCCAGATTTTCCGGGCCGCCGACGTTCGATTCGTCGCCAAGGATCGTGTTGCCGCGGACGCTGCCGTAGAAACGATCTTCCCATTGCACGACCATGCCGAGGTGCTGGTTGTTCAGGATCATCGCCTTCGCTGCGATCTTTTCGATGTGGGCGGTGGCGAGTTCCTGGATGTTCATCACGAACGAGCCGTCGCCGTCGATGTCGATGACCTGCTTGTCGGGAAACGCGACTTTCGCGCCGAGCGCGGCCGGATAACCGAAGCCCATCGCGCCGAGGCCGAGCGAGCTGATGTAGCGACGCGGTTCGTTGAAGCGGTAAAATTGCGCGGCCCACATCTGGTGCTGGCCGACGCCCGTCGTGATGATGGCGTCGCCCTTCGTGAGCTCGTAGAGCACCTTCACGGCCTCCTGCGGGACAATGTGCTTGCTCTCGTCGTAGCGGAAGGGCGTTTCCTTTTTCCACTTCGCGATCTGCGCGTGCCACTCCTTCGTCTCGGGCGGCGTGAACTTGTGCACGGCGGCGAGGGCATTAAGGCGGGTGAGCGCGTGCTTGATGTCGCTCGTGATCGGGAGGAGGACGCGCTTGTTCTTGTTGTGCTCGGAGGCGTCGATGTCGATGTGGACGATCTTCGCGGTTGCGGCGAATTTGCTCGTGTCACCCGTGATGCGATCATCGAAGCGCGCGCCGAAGCAGAGGAGGAGGTCGCATTGATCCACCGCCCAGTTGCCGTAAGCGGAACCGTGCATGCCGAACCACTGCATCGAGAGGGGATGCGTCTCGGGAAACGCGCCCACGCCCATCAGCGTCGTGGCGACGGGGACATTCGTTTTTTCGGCGAACGCCTTCAGATCCTTGTGCGCCTCGGCGGAGATGATGCCGCCGCCGGCGTAGAGCACCGGGCGCTTCGCCTCGGCAATGAGCGCGAGCACCTGCTTGAGTTGGTCGTCGCTCGCGTGCTGCGTGGCGTTCGCATAGCTCGAGCGAAATTCCACCGTCGGCGGAAACACCGGCTGGAATTTCGCTTGTTGCACGTCCTTCGGAATATCGATCACGACCGGGCCGGGGCGTCCGCTGCGGGCGAGGTGGAAGGCCTCCTTGAAAATCTTCGGCAGCTCATGCACGTCCATCACGAGGTAGGAGTGCTTCACGATCGGCAGGGTCATCCCGTAGAAGTCGGTTTCCTGAAACGCCATCTTGCCGATGTATTTCGAGAACACCTGGCCCGTGATCGCGACGAGCGGGATCGAGTCCATGTAGGCGTCGGCGATGGCGGAGACGAGATTGGTGGCGCCGGGGCCGCTGGTCGCCATGCACACGCCGACTTTGCCGGTGACGCGCGCGTAGCCCTCGGCCGCAAACGATCCGCCCTGCTCATGGCGCGGGAGGATGGTGCGAATCTTGTCGGTGCGGGCGAGCGATTGGTGGAGCTCCTGCGACGCGCCGCCGGGATAGGCGAAAATGACATCGACACCCTCGCGGATCAGGCACTCGACGACGGCGTCAGCGCCCTTCATTTCGCGGCCGATCTCGGCCTTGGGAAACGCAGCGGGTGAGGTGGTGGTCTTTTTCATGGCGAAGCTTTAAAAGAAAAGCCGACCATCAAAAACCACCCGCCACCCGGCTGGCAAGCCTCGGAATTGGGTAGACCGGGCCACGACTGGCGACTTGCCTCACTACGGCTGCCGCGCATGGTCGTGGCGTGACTCTTGATCAAGTTCGCAAATTTCTCCATGGCACCGAGCCGTTTACCGTCCGTATGGTCAGCGGACGCGAATATCGAGTCGAACATCCCGATTACGCGGCCTTGGGACGCGATAATGCGACGCTCCTCTTCACGGACGACAAGGGCGAGGTCGAATATATCCGTCTGAGTCAGCTCGAGAGTATTCACGTGGAAAGAGCGCCCGCGGCTTGACGCAGGCTTGCGCCAGTGCCGTGACCGCACCAGCTTGAAGCCATGAAACTGCCCGCGCAGATTGTCATCCAGAACGACGTGATGATGGGCAAGCCTTGCATTCGCGGCACGCGTATCCCGGTCTACCTTCTGCTGCAAAAGCTGGCCGCCGGAGAAACCGCCGCAGAAATCGTGCGCGCTTATCCGCAACTCACGGCGGCCGACGTGCAGGCCTGCCTTGCCTACGCGTCGCTATTGGCGGCCGAGGAAGTTGTGCTGACCGGCACGTGAAGCTGCTGTTCGACGAGAATCTCTCCGCGGATCATGCGCGGACGGCATGCGCTGCCGGACACGACGCGGTGGCAGTGGTGGAAATCGGTTTGGGTGGAGCGAGTGACTGAACGGGTGCGAGCCCGTGCCATTGCGGATGACCGCGTGCTGGTCACGCTGGATGCCGACTTTTCCAGTGTCTTACGCTATCCCACGGACCAGACTCCCGGCGTCATCCGGCTGCGACCGTGGCCACCAACGGAAAACGCGATCAGGGATTTGCTCGCACTGGCTTTAGCGCAGTTGGCCGGCCGCCCGCTTGCGGGAAAAATGGTCGTCGCCGAGCCCGGGCGCATCCGGATTCGCTAGCCTCGCGGGCGTCCACCAGGGACGCCCCTGCAAATTAGGTTGGCAGCATCGCCGGGCCGGTCGCAACTTGCCGCATGCTCAAGCTCCTCTTCATCGGCGACATCGTGGGCCGTCCCGGCCGCGACATCGTCGTTGATAAAGTTCCCCGATTGCGCACTGAGCATAGCCTAGACTTCGTGATCGCGAACGGCGAAAACGCCGCCGCTGGCGCCGGGATCACCGGTGCGATCGCGAAATCTCTTCTCGATGGCGGCGTCGACGGTATCACTCTCGGCGATCACGTTTGGGATCAGCGTGGCTGGGAAAACGAGATCAGCGAGATGGAGGGCATCTGCCGTCCGGCAAATCTGCCCGCCTCAAATCCCGGCCGGGACCACCTCATTATTGAGAAACGCGGTTTTCGCGTGGCGGTGTTTACGGTGCTCGGGCGCACCTACATGAACATCAAGGCTGACTGCCCGTTCCTCTGTGCCGATCGGATGATCGCGCAACTGAAAGGGCAGGCCGATGCGATCGTGGTGGAGATTCACGCGGAGGCGACGTCGGAAAAAATCGCGCTCGGCTGGCACCTCGATGGTCGCGTCACGGCGGTGCTCGGCACGCATACCCATGTGCCGACGGCGGACGCACGCGTGCTGCCGAAAGGCACGGCGTTCATGTGCGACGTCGGCATGACCGGCCCCTACGCGAGCGTGCTAGGGCGCGACGTAAATCCGGTCATCGCGAAATTTATCGACGGCATGCCGCGGCGTTTCGAAGTCGCGACCGAAGACGTGCGTCTCTCCGGCGCGCTGATAGAAATCAGTCCGTCGATGGCGCACGCCGAAAAAATCGAGCTGCTGACGGTGCGGCGGTAGGGCGAGTAGGGGCTCTCCGAGCCGTCCGAACGGAGAGGTTTCGGAGAAGTGTCGCGCCTCGGAACGATGGGCGATGTGGGGCGGGCTTTACGCCCGCCATGGCCTCGACGAATGGCGGGCGTAAAGCCCGCCCCACAATTTCGGCGAGCGATACCACCGCCTACTTTTTCGCCGCCTGCTCCTTGAGCATCCGCGCCAACGTCTCGCGTGCGACTTTGTATTCCTCCACGCACCCTAGTTTCACCATGAGTTGCTGGAAGCGAAGATCCTGGCGCCACGGGTCCCAAATCGCGTCCCAGTAAAGGCGCCGCCGCGAGATCGAGGGGGTATGTTCAAGGTGAGGCAACGCCTCTTCAAAACGACCCAACGCTCCCAACACAAATCCCCGCTGCTGGGTCGCTGGCGGCAAGGTCGTGAGCAACTCGTTGCCATAGTCACTCGCTTCCCTTTCCAGGCCCGCTTGCCGGAGCACCCAAATCGCAGAGGAGTCGGCATCGCGTCGCGGATTTTTCGTCAGGTTGCGCCGGATGAGTCGCGCCGTCTCGATGGCTTCGTCTTTCCGGCCCAGCGCGTAGAGCGCGCGGCATCGATTGCCGAGATTCATCACCAGAATGTCGGGCCGCAACGCGACCACGCGGTCGGCAATCGGCAAGGCCTCCGCGAAACGCTGGCACAAAACCAGTTCCTCGGCGTAGTTTGCCAGATTCGTGGCCCAGAGCGGATCGATGGCGGTGGATTCTTCGAGCTCGCGCGTCGCTTCGTCGAGTTGCCCTTGACAGAGCTTGAGCGTGGCACGCCAGATATGAGTGGCGGCGTTGTTGGGGTCGAGCGTGAGCGCCTTTTGAAACTGCCGTTCCGCCACGTCGAAACGCCACTCAAGGATCGCGTGATAGCCGAGAACTGCGACCGCCTCGTTCATGGAGAGATCTAGTTCACGCGCGCGCTCGCCTTCCGTCTGGCCGAGTTTCATGTCGGCTTCGACTTCGCGTTGGGTGGCGCCGTCCTGCATCGCGTAGGCCGCACGCATCACGCCTACCTCGCCGAGACCGGCGTGCGCTTGCGCGAATCCCGGATCGAGTTCGAGCGCTTTGCGAAATACGGCTTCCGCCCGGGCGAAATCGTCCGTCGTCCGCAGCCGCGAAAAATGGCGGCCCTCCAGCACCAGCCGGTGCGCATCGGGGTTTACGACCTTCGCCGGGCGCGCCGCGTAGCCGAGTTTGAGGGAGAGATTCTGCGCGATGAGCCCGGCGATTTCGTCCTCCAAGACGAAGACGTCTTTCAACTCCTTCGTGAATTTGTCCGACCAGATTTGAAAACCATCCGCCGCGTTGATGAGCCGCGCGGTGATGCGGACCTGGGTGCCGGATTTTTGGACGGTGCCGTTGACGATGTAGGCGACGCCGAGCTTTTGCGCGATCTCGGCCTCAGGCACGTTCTTGCCCTTGAACGAAAACGCCGAGGTCCGCCCCGCCACGCGCAGGCCGGGCACCTTGCCCAGTTGGTTGCCCAATTCGTCGCTGATGCCGTCGGAAAAATATTCGTTGTCCTTGTCGCCGCTCAAGTTGTCGAACGCGAGCACGGCGACGGATTTTTGGTCCGGCTTCGCCATGGAGGTGTTTCCATCCGACGGCGCCGGTTCGTCGATGGGTTGCGGCGGCGCGGGCGGGGTGGCGAGAAACGCGCGGAATTCTTCCGTATTGCGAATCGGATCCCACCACGGGTCGAGCGGGAGCGTGCGCACAGTCACACTGTTATAATTTGCGGACAAACGGTTCACGCTCTGCCGCAGCCATGCCACGGCGCGGGCGGCATCACCCGTGACGGCGTAAAAGCGCGCGAGCCAATGCGCGCGCACCGGACTGGCTTGCTCGCGCCAACCGGCTTCGATCGCATCAAAATCCGGACGCGCCTCGGCGGCACGACCGAGCTTGGCGAGGGTGATGGCGAGATTCATCCGGAGTATTTCGTCTTGCGGCTCGGCGCGGAGTCGCTCGCGCACGACGGCCTCGGCGGCGAGCCATTGTTGGCGCGCAAGGTTGTCCTTGCGATCGATCTCGTAGGCGAGCGCGCTGAACCACGCTTTTGGCATCGACTCACTTTCGAAGTAGGTGTTCGCGCTTCGCCCCACCGCTTCGAGGACGCGATCGGCCCGGCGTTCGTAGAGTCCACAGTCAAGCAGGTAGGCTAGCTTGCCGTCTTCGGCGGAGTAGATGAGGTTTTCTTCCTCAAGCATCGTGCGCAATCGGGCGAGGTCGCCGGATTGGAGAAAGAGCACCCAAGCCCGATAAACCCGCGCGCCTGGAAAATCGGCCACCGTGGCGGCCGTCTCGAATTGCGCCGCGGCCTTGGAAAAATTCCAACCTGACCAATAGACGAATCCAAGGAAGAGATGCAAGACGGGGTCGCGCGGCGCGCGCTCCACCGCGCTTTTCATCAGAACTAAGGCCTCGGCGTTACGATCGGTCAGGGTCAGCACCGTGGAAAGCAATGACGGCACCTGAACATTGTTCGGGTCAACCGCGAGCACGCGCCGGAACAGCGTCTCGGCTTGCCCGAGCGCGTTCTGCCTCCGCGCCACGAGCCCGAGCGCGATGAGCGCCTCGGTCTCGTTCTTGTCGAGCGCGAGTGCGCGATTCGCAAACGATTGCGCGTCGCGTCCGCGTTGTTGGGCCGCCTCGCCGTTCACGAAACCGCGCAAAAGATAACGGGCGTTTGCGCCGGCGCGCACCCCCCATCCGCGCGCGTATTGCGGGTCGAGGTCGGTCGCCCGCCGCCCGGATTCTTCGGCCAGTTGAAGACTGTCGGGCGTGCTAAACGGATAATAGTGATTCCGCGCCTGCTCCGCGAGGCTCGCGGCAGTCTCGGGCGCGGGTTTGGACGGTTGGGCAAGATTAGGCGAAGCAGTTCCTGCCATCGACGACGCGGGTCCGCCTTGGTTGCGCCACGGCTGCCAGATGGCGATTACGAGAGCGACGGCGACGGCGAGGATCGCCGGCACGAGCCACGGACGGGAAGATTTAGTGGGTAGGGACGTCTCTCCGAGACGTCCGCGTTTTTCGTCCGAGTCGGGGGACGGACGCCTCGGAGAGGCGTCCCTACCTTCGCCATCGAGCATTTTTTTCAGCTTGGCGCAAAACGCCGGATTCGTTTCGCCGGCGGGGAGGCGCGTCCATTGCACCGCGCGAAATTCTTCCGGCACAAGCGCGACGTCGTCGCGCGTCGCATCGATCACGATGGGGAGCAGGAACGGCGTGCCGTCGGCGATGGCGTGCGTTCGTTGCGCGGCGAGTTTCCATTCGATCCGGAAATAACCTTCACGCCGGGCCTGCGTGGCCGCGGAGATGATCGGCACGAAGAGCGCACACTCCTTGATCTGTTTGCGGATCTTCTGATCCCACGCGTCGCCGCCGGTGAGTTCGTTTTGGTCGAACCACACTTCGACGCCGCTCGCGCGCAGCGCCTCGCAAATCTTCTTCACCGCTTCGGCATCTTGCGAAGCGTAACTGAGGAAAACGGCTTGATTCGAGCCACTCATTTTTTCGTCGCCTGCTCCTTGAGCATCCGCGCGAGCGTTTCGCGGGCAACCCGATAGTCCTCGGCTTGCGGCAGCTCGGCGACTTTGCGCGTGAATCGCGGATCCTCGCGGATGTCGTCGAATACGGCGCTCCAAAACAAGCGATCTTCCGCGCCACCCGGAAATTCCTTCAACTTCGGAATCGCTTCGTCGAAGCGACCACGGGCCGCGAGCACCATCGCAGGCAAATAGCTTTCCGGATCAACGCTCGCCAACAGCTGCTTGGCCAGCGCTTCACTCTCGGCCTCGCATCCGGCTTCTCGTAGATTCCGCACGAATTCAGCGGCGGTAACGGGACTCAATGCATGCTGCCCCGACAAGACTGCGGGAAAGATCGTTCGCATTTCAGCCGTCGCCTGCGCGACCTTTTCGAGCTGAACCAAGGCATGCGCGCGCCAGATGGTCATGTTGATGTCGCGGCCCGCCGCCGCCTCGAAGCGCGTGAGGGTTGCGACGCACTCCTCGTAGCGGCGGGCATAGAGCAAAACGCGAACCACGTCCCGCACGATAAACAGCGAAAGCGGATCGAGCTGCGCCGCGCGTTGATAGTTTTCCACGGCGGCGTCGAGCCGGCCGGTCCGCATCATGAGATCGCCGAGTCGGTTGACGATGGCCGCATCGTTGGGCGCAAGCGCGAGCGCCTTGCGCAACAGGCGCTCGGTCTCGGGAAACTGACTCCGCACCAGCGCGATGGTCGCGGGCGCGGCGTAAACTTGGGCGTTTTCCGGATCGAGCGCGAGCGCTCGATCGGCTTCCGCCGCACCCAGGGCCATGTCTTCCGCAAACGGCTTCCCCGCCAGCGCCCGATACACGCCGCGCGTCGCGTAAAGCTCGGCGAGCCCCGCGCGCATCAACGCCGACTCCGGCTCAAGCGTGACGGCTTTCTTGAAGGCGGTTTCCGCGCGATCAAACGCCTCGAAGTTTCGCAGGCTCCAAAACCGCCGTCCCTCGAGGTAGAGGCGGTAAGCCTCGGGATCGACCGAGCGCGCGCCGGTGGATTTTCCGAGCTTGAGCGAAAGATTCTTTGCGATGAGCCCCGCGATTTCATCCTGCACGGCCCACACGTCTTTCAACTCGCGCACGAGTGGCTCCGACGACCATACGACTTCGTCCGTCGCCGCGCGGCTGAGTTGCGCCGTGATGCGCACTTTGTTGCCGTCTTTGCGCACGCTGCCGCGCACGAGGTAAGCCACACTCAGCTTCTCGCCGATTTCCTGCGCCGCCGCGTTCTTGCCCTTGAAGAAAAACGCCGAGGTGCGCCCTCGCACCGTGAGTCCCGGCACGCGGCCGAGGGCGTTGATCAACTCCTCGCTGATCCCGTCGGAGAAATATTCCGCGTCCTTGTCGTCGCTGCGATTGTCGAACGCGAGCACGGCGATGGCTTTTTCGTCGGAAGGCGCGGAGTTGACCGCCGGTTGATCGAGTTTCGCGAATTCCTTGAGCAGCGTCTGCACGCGAGGATCCGCCGCGTAACGACCGAAGCGCGAATCGAGTCGCAGGCTCGCGGGGGTGAAGGGCAGCTGTGACGGTTCTCCCAACATCCGCCGGAGCCACGGAATCATCCGATCGATCTCCCCGAGCACACCGTGCGTTTGGGCGATGAGGGCGATGACCTGACCGGAATAAACCGACGGAGCTCGTCCGTTCAGTAGCGGCTCGACGGCCGCTAATTCGCCGCGCGCGTCGTCGGCCCGGCCGAGGCAGGCCAGATTGAGCGCCAGCACGGCGCGGAGTTCCTGGTTGTCGGAATCACGGGCGAGTTCTTGCCGCAGCAGTTGTTCGGATTCGCGGAATTGCGCGCGCGCGGCGTCCGTGCGGCCGGCTGCGTCGTGGGCAAATCCGGCGAACAGGGCTTTCGGCCCATGGTAAATCCGGTCGCGCAAGATGGCCTCCGGGGTGCGCGCCAGCTCTTGCAGCGCCAAATCGTAATGGCCTTCCGCCATCGCCAGCAGCCATCGGACGGCTAGCACGCGGTGCACCGTGCGCTGGCTGGCAGAAATGCGATCCACCGCGGCGCGGGCGGCCGCGAGATCGGCCTGCAAATAGTAGCGCGCCTCGAACATCGTGACGAAGGCGCGCACGCCCGTGATGTCGGGATCGATCGACGCCTGTTCGGCCCATTTCACGGCTTCGGCGGGCTGGCGACGCACCAGCCGCGACTGCGCGGCGATCCAAGCAGGGAAACTGGCTTTCGGCTCCGCGGTAAGCCAGGCCTGAATGGTTTTGTCGGCGCCCTCGAATTGATAGCCCAACCAATAGGCGCACAGCTCCCCATAGCGCGTGAGCGGTTCCGTCGGGAGCCCGGCGAGTCCGCGTTCGATGTGTGCCTTGGGTGCTTGGACGTCGCTGCCCCGGCTGATCATCGCGACCAGATGCATGCCGAGAGCGAGTTCGGCCAGCGGCGAGTTGGGTGCCAGCCGCAGAGCCCGATCGGCCGCCGCCTTGCCGGCCTCGAGGGGTGCGGTGCCCGACTCGAGGTTGCGGATGACGAGCAGGCTGTTGGCGATGCTGCGCAACGCCCATGCATCGCCGTTTTCGGGGTAAGCCTGAATCAACCGATCGACCGTGGGTGTGAAAGCGTCGAAGTTCGCGCGCGTCCACTCGTCGGGGCGTAGCTTCGAGCGGATCTGCGCGATTTCTTCGGTGGGAGTGGTCGCGGCTGCGGGGGCGGACGTTGCGGGGGAGGCCGGAGGATTCGCGCCACCGCGCCACGGTTGCCAAAGCGCGAGGACGACGGCGGCGGTGAGAGCGATGATCGACGGCACGAGCCATGGGCGAGAGGGCGCGCGTTTGGGTTGTAGGGCGGGGTCGCCGAACCCCGCCGGGTCGGCGCGCGCGTCGGACGAAGGCGGGGTTCGGCGACCCTGCCCTACATCCATCTCTTCGCCCGCGAGCAGTTTTTTCAGCTTGGCGCAAAACACCGCGTTCGTTTCGCCGGCAGGCAGGCGCGTCCATTGCACGGCGCGAAATTCCTCGGGCACGAGCGCGACGTCGTCGCGCGTGGCGTCGATCACGATGGGCAGCAGGAAGGGCGTGCCGTCGGCGATGGCGTGGGTGCGTTGCGCGGCGAGTTTCCACTCGATGCGGAAATAACCTTCACGGCGCGCCTGTGTGGCAGCGGAAATGATCGGCACGAAGAGCGCACACTCTCTGATCTGTTTGCGGATTTTTTGGTCCCACGCGTCGCCGCCGGTGAGTTCGTTTTGGTCGAACCACACTTCGACGCCGCTCGCGCGCAGCGCCTCGCAAATGCGCTTCACGGCCTCCGCGTCTTGCGACGCGTAGCTCAGGAAAACGGCACCGCGCGGCGCGGAACGCTCAACGTTTAACTCTGAACGCTCCACGCTCACGGTCTGGCCTCCTTTGCCGCGGTTCGCCGGTTCGTCATTCAGCGTTAAGAGTTAAATGTTAAACGTTGAGCGTTGCCGAAGGCTGGGACACGAGCCGAGAGAATTGGCGTCGTCGCGCGGGGCGTCGAGAGCGGAAATGCTTGGGCTCGGGACGGTCTCTGGCCGGCTTCGGAAGACCTCGGAGTTTTTGCCGCAAAGAGGCGCAAAAAATCAAAGCGCCGCCGCACGTGTGCGTAGCGCCTATAGGCGCTCGGGAAACATTCGTCGCCGCTTCAGGTAATTTCTGTGCCTCTTTGCGGCCATACGGCTTGAAGAGTTATCCTCTGGGCGGGTCACAGACCGGCCCTACTTCAACTAGCTCCGCACCGCGCCGGCTTCCTCGTAGACGCCGAGGTGGCGGTAGCGTTCGTAGCGGGCGTCGACGAGTTGGTCGGTGCTGAGGGCGCGGAGATCGTTGAGATGTTTTTGGAGCGCGTAACCGAGCGCGGCGGCGGCCTGCTTCGGATCGTTGTGCGCGCCGCCCTGGGGTTCGACGATGACTTCGTCGACCACGCCGAGTTTCTCGAGGTGATTGGCACTGACCTTCAAGGCCTCGGCGGCGACCGAGGCCTTCGCGCTGTCCTTCCACAAAATCGCGGCGCAACCCTCAGGCGAGATCACGGAGTAGTAGCTGTTTTCGAAAATGAGCACGCGGTCGGTCACGCCGATGCCGAGCGCACCACCGGAGCCGCCTTCCCCGACGACGACGGAAATGGTCGGCGTGCGGAGCATCGCCATTTCGCGGAGATTGACGGCGATCGCCTCGGACACGTGGCGTGCTTCGGACTCGATGCCGGGAAAAGCACCGGGGGTGTCGATGAAGGTGAGGACGGGCAGCTCGAATTTTTCCGCGAGCTTCATCAGGCGGAGCGCCTTGCGATAGCCCTCGGGCTGGGCCATACCAAAATTCCGCGCGATGCGTTCCTTCGGGTCGCGGCCTTTTTGCTGGGCGATGACCATGATGGCGTCGCCCTTGAAAAACGCCGTGCCGCCGATGAGCGCCTGGTCGTCCTTGAACTGACGGTCGCCGTGCAGCTCCTGAAAATCTTCGCAGAGAAAACCGATGTAATCGAGGGCGTAGGGCCGCTTCGGATGGCGGGCGACCTGCACCTTTTGCCACGGCGTCAGGCCGGAATAAATCTCCCGCTGCATGGCATCGATTTTGCCCTCGATGGCGTGGATTTCGCGCGCGAGGTCCACATTGGTCTCGATCGATTGCTGGCGGAGTTCGTCGAGTTGCTTGGTGAGTTCTCGCAGCGGTTTTTCGAACTCCAACACGTAGGCCGTCGTCTCCATAGACCGGAAAATTACCGGGCCGGTTCGAGCGGTGTCAACGGGTGTCAGCGCAACCCGGCTGCATCGGACGGCGGTTTTCGTTTGCGTTGTAGAGAGGTCAGCTTGCTGCGCCCCACCGGCGAACCATTCAGGTTTGCGCGAAGGGCAGCCGAAATCGGGAGATTCTGGCGCGCAGGAAATTTGGTCCCGGCCAGCAGCTCACGATTTCGACGACGCGGACGGCGGCGTTTTCAATTGTTCTTTCCAGTCGGCGATTTTCGCCTGCGCGCCGAAATGCTCGGCGCGGGCCTTGTCGCCGCGCTCCATCCAGATGCGCGAGAGGGTGGTGTTGATAAAAAGATCGGCGGGACGGAGGGCGTGGGCGCGCTCGCCGGCGGCGAGGGCGGCGTCGAGCTGGCGCCGCGAGAAATTTACCTCGGCCAGCGCATGCCACGCTTCGAACGAATCCGGCGCGGTGGCGGTGGCGCGGGTGAGCTTCGCGAGCGCCGCGTCGCTGTCGCCGAGGGCGTAGTCGGCGGTGGCATCTTCGATTAGCGTCTGGAGTTCGTCGGCGGTCATGCGGTGGGAAGGGGAAGTGTGGAGCGTTGGGGAAAAAAAGAAAGGACGGCCTTGCGGGCCGTCCTTAAAAGAGTCGGAAGAGTTTTCGCTCAGGACTTCTTCATGCCGGCCTCGATCCCGATCGTGATGGCGACCTCGTCGCCCACCGCGGCGGCGAGCATGGCGGGGCCATTTACGCCAAAGGCGGATTTCTTGATCGTCGTGGTGGCTTCCCAGCCGGACAGCATCCGGTTCTGCATACCTTCGGCGAAGCCGAGCGACGTGGCCTTGAGCACGACTTCCTTGGTCACGCCGTGAATCGTGAGATCGCCGGTGATGTCGAAGGTGTCGGGGCCGGTGGCCTTCCACGCCTTGCTCTTAAAGGTGATGGTGGCGAATTTCTCGACGTCGAAAAAGTCAGGCGACTTGAGATGCTTGTCGCGCGCCTCGGCCGCGGTGCTGACCGAGCCGACATCGATCGTGGCCTCGACGCTGCTCTTGGTGAGGTCGGCGCGGTCAACCACGATCGTGCCGGCGAACTTCGTGAAGGAGCCGGGGACCTTGCTGACGAAATGGCGAATCTTAAAGGCGACCGACGAGTGCACCGAATCGATGGTGTAGGTTTCGACCGCGGCGGACGCGGTGTTGAGGAAGCCCGCCGCGAGCGCGGTCAGGGCGAAGAGTGGGAGGCGATATTTCATGAGGAAGAGGTGCTATTCGGGACGGTTGAATCAGTGACAAACGCCCAGCCAACGCGTGGTCAGTTTAATTGCAACCGAAAAGATTACATTTAACCGCTCCGCGCCATTTTCAGAGGATCAACATCGCGTCGCCGTAGCTGAAGAAGCGGTAATCCCGCGCGATCGCCTCGGCGTAAATCTGGTGCAGCCACGCGATGCCGTCCGTTGATCCCGGCGCGAGAAACGCGGCCACGAGGCAGAGCAGGGTGGAACGCGGCTGGTGGAAATTGGTGATGAGCGCGTCGACGCCGCGAAACGTGCGCGGTGGGTAAATATAGATATCGGCCTCGGCGAGCTGCGCGTGATCGACGGGTGCAGCGTGGGCGGATAGAAAATGTTCGACGCTGCGGACCGTCGTCGTGCCGACGGCGATGCGCCGACCCGCGAGCGGCGGAAAGAGCGCGCGCTGCGTGCCGACGGGCAGTTCGTAGCGTTCGCGGTGGATCGCGTGCGCTTCGATCGTATCGGTCGTGATCGGTTTGAAGGTGCCGAGGCCGACGTGGAGTGTGACGTCGGCGGCGCGGACACCTTGCGCGCTGAGCGTCGCGAGCAACTCGGGCGTGAAATGCAGCCCGGCCGTCGGCGCGGCGACGGCGACCTGGCGCGCGCGATCAGCGTAGACGGTTTGATAGCGCGACAGGTCTTCGGCACGTTGCGTGTTGTCGCGGCGCTCGATGTAAGGCGGCAGCGGCACCTCGCCGAGGCGGTTCGCGACGGCGGCGATCGGTTCGTCGTTGGGAGTGGTAAAGCGGACCAGCACGGAGCCGTCGGCGTCTTTTGCCGCGATTTCGCCGGTGAAGGCGCCGTCCGGGTGAGCGAAGGTTGCGCCGGCGGGAAGTTTTTTTCCCGGCTTCACGAGGCAACGCCAGGTTTGTTCGCCATCGATCGGCCGGAGCAGGAAACACTCGACCTGCCCGCCGGTCGGCCGCTGGGCGTGAAGGCGGGCGGGGAGGACGGCGGCGTTGTTGCGGAAGAGCGTGTCGCCCGCGCGGAGAAATTGCGGCAGGTCTGCGAACGTGTAATGCGCGACCGAATGCGCCGCGCGATCGACGACGAGCAGGCGGGAGTGATCGCGCCGCGCCGCGGGCGTCTGCGCGATGAGGCGCGGCGGGAGTTCATAGTCGAAGAGGGCGGTGTCGAGCGGCGGCACGGAAAAATTCCGGCGCAAGCGCAGGCGCGTGGCGAGGACTTCTTGCGTCGGCGGGCGGCGCAATTTTTAGTCCCGGCAACCCCAACGCCCATGAAAAAGACGAAAGCCCCGAAGCCGAAGGCGGATTTTGAGCTGAGCTACGTTTTCGACGGTCCGCCGCTCGCCGTCTATAATGCCCTCACCACGCAAACCGGCATTCGCGGCTGGTGGACCGAATGCTGCGTGGTCAACCCGACCGAGGGTTCGCTCGCGGCATTCGCCTTTCCCTACGGAAATTTCTTCGCCGTGATGAAAATTCTCACGTTGAAGAAAAACAAACTCGTCGAATGGCGCTGCACCGAGTGCCAGCACGACGCGAAATCGGGGTTCCGGAATCGGCATGACTGGGTGGGGACGAAGATTTCGTTCAAGCTCAAGGCGCGCGGGCCGAGCGAAACGCAGCTGATGTTCACGCACCACAAGCTTGGCACACTTGAGTGTCACGGCGCGTGCGCGAGTATCTGGGCGTATTTTCTCGGGCAAAGTTTGCGACAGATGTTGCGCTCCGGCCGCGGGATGCCAGCAACGGCGTGAGTTTAATTTTCGCCCCCGCGCCCACCCACGATGCCGAACGTCCTCGCCGCCTGCCTTTGCTTCCGGGACAGCGCGGCGTATTTGCACGAGTGGCTGCTCTTCCATCGCGTGCAGGGCATCACGCGCTTCTATCTCTACGACAACGACAGCGCCGACGATTACCTGCCAATCCTCGCGCCGTGGCTGCGCGACCGCACCGTGCGGCTGCGGAAATGGCCGGGCGCCGCGCAGCAACGCGCGATGTTCGACGACTGCCTCGCACGCGCCAATGACGATGGTGACGTCGCGTGGCTCGCGTTCATCGATGACGACGAATTTTTGTTCAGCGCCAACCTGCGTCCGCTGCCCGAAACCCTCGCCGCCTATGCCGCGCACGCGGGCGTGGTGGCGTCCTGGTGGCTCTACGGCAGCGGCGGCCTGCAACGCCGCACCACCGACTGGACGATCGAGCGCTTCACGCAAAGCGCAGGCGGCCCCGACCAGCACGTGAAGTGCATCGTGCGTCCGTCGCGGATCGCGCACGCGACCATTTCGCCGCACGCGTTTGTGACGCGCGATGGCACGGCGCTCGTGGACGAAAATTTCCGTCCGATGAGCGGCGCGCTGAATCCGGCCCCGTCAGCGTCCGCGCTGCGGGTGAACCACTACCTCACGAAATCGTGGGAGGAGTGCATCGAGCGGCGTTTCCTGCGCGCCGAGATCAACACGGGCAAACTCAAGCCGCTCACGATGACGCAATGGCGCGAATGGGACGGCCAGTGGTCGGGCGTGGCCGATGCCAGCGCGACGGCGTTCGTGCCTCAGATGCGCGCCCTCGAGCAGCGTCTCGTCATCCCCGACGAAATCCCGATCACGGTGCCGGACGAACGGATCTATCCGGTAATCTGATCGCGGGGGGCGGCGCGGCTCAGTTGTAGAGGGACGTCACCCAATCGGTGCGCACCCAGCCGGTCTGGCCGTTGGCGAAGATGAGGCGGCTCCAGCCGAGAAACGTTTTGTCGACGCGCGCGAGCGAGCCCGCGGGGAGTGGGACCGTCTTTTGCGTCGTGTCGATTTCCGTCGGCACGGAGCAGAGCAGGACGTTGCGCGAAACGATGGCCGTCGTGCTCTCCGCCAGCGGGCCGTAGCAACGCAGGCTGACGACCGCGGCGATTACGGTGAAGCCGGTCAGGGCCGTGAGCACGCCGGCGGTCCAGCGATAGGCTGGGCTGCGGCCGAGATAAAACCCGGCGAGGAGCACGCCGGTGGCAAGGGCGGCGGCGATCGCCGCGGCGCTGCCGACGAGGGACCATTCGCTGGGCGAAAACGTGCGGGCGATTTTGTATTTGGCGCCGCCGTTGACGAAGCCGCTGAACGCGGGGTTTTCGATCCCGGACCGCTCGAGACTGAGCGCGAACTGCCAGCGAATCGATGGATCGCGCGGGGCGAGGCAGAACGCCGCCAACGAATGCGCGACCGACTCCGACCAGTGGTTTTGTTGCGCGGCGGTCAGCGCGAGATTGTAGCGGGTGTGGGCGTCGAGCGGCGTGCGCGCGGCGGCCTGGCGCCAGGCCTTTTCGGCTGCGACGAAATCGCCCTTTTGATAATCGTCGAGCGGGCCGGCGCGCAGGGAGAGCGGCAGCAGCGCCACCAGGAGCAGGGCGGCGAACGGGAGCAGATTGCGGCGGAGAAACGCCGCGCCGAACGGCACCGGGGCGATCTTGATTTCCGACAGGGCGCCCTTGGCCCGCATCACCCAGTCGGTCGGCAGCAGCGGAAGTTCACCGTAGAGCGCGCGGTTGGCGTCGCGCCACAGCGCGGACCACGAGGAGCCGGCGGCCCGATATTTTTCGCCTTCGAGCGCGCGGGCGATTTTGACCGCGGACGGCATCGCGGTCGTGATCCCGGCGAGCGTGGCGGTGTGGCGTTGCCACGAGAAAATGAGCCGGCGCGATTCTTCCGGCGACAAGCCCGAGTGTTCGAGGGCGCGCAAAATCGCGATCAATTCCGTGCGGGCCTGCCGCCGGGCATGCAACGGATCGGTGAGCCGGCTGCGGCGCACGGCGAGGGCGAGCCAGTAAATCACAATCGCGCCCACGGCGATCAGCACGCTGTTGGTGAGCAGTCCTGGCGAGAGCGGCCGCGCGCCCCACCACGCTTCAGCCAGCGGATCGAGCGGGAGCAGCGGCGGGGCGGCGGGCACCGGGGTGCGCCCGTCCTTGGATTCGCCCTGGTGTTCCGCCGCGGACGTCGCCCCGCCCGCGCGTTCGCCGACGTTCAGCGTGAAGGTCTCGGTCGTGTAGAGTTGGTATTTGCCCTCCTTCGGATCGAAGAAGACGAAGCGCACCGGTCCGAGTTGATAGCTGCCGGCCTTGGTGGGCACGAGCAGCACATCTTCGGTGAGCGAGCCTTCGAAAATCGAACCGGTCTTGAACTCGCGCTTCAGCACCGGCGCCACGCCTTGAAAATCCTTCGAGACCACGCGCGCCGGCATGCGGGTGATTTCCGGCCAGTTGCCGATGCCGCGCAACTCGAGCGTCCAGGTGACGGAATCGCCGACGCCGACCTCCGCCGACGTGATCCGCGATTCGAGTTTGAAGTCGCCGACCGCACCCGCGAACGCCGAGGGCGCGGGCGTGGGCAGATCGCGCACGCGCAGCAGCGGCGCCGTCGTGGTAATCGTATATTTGTCCGTGATCGGCGTGCGGTCGCCGGCCATCAACGTGACGAGCGTGAGGTTTTGCTTGGTGTTGGGCAGGCGGATCGCACCGGCGGTTTTTGTGCAACCCCGCGTCGTCGGGGTGACGGTCTCCGTGTCGCCGGCCTGAGTGTGGGCCGGCGCCGACCATTCCTCGAAGATCAAATCGTCCGGCGCCCAGTCGAAGTCGCTCGCGACCGAATTGTAGGCCCGGCGTGAGACGGTCACGCGATGCGTGATGGGAAAAAGTTCCCCGACCCAGTGCGTCTCCGCGGGCGTCTCGATCCGTGACTGCGCGACGTCGCGCAGCGGCACGCCACTGATCAGCGTCTCGGCGGGAGCGGCCGGCTCGGGTTGCGCCTGAAGCCCGTGCGAGAGGCTGAGGGTGGACCCCGTGGCGAAAGCGGCGGCGGCGAGGAAAGCAGTGGGCGGAAATTTCACGGAAAATAATTTACCATTGGGGCAGGGTGGGGAGCGGCAGCGCGCCCTTCTTGCCTTCGAGCATCTGGAAAAGTCGCGCGGGTTGATCCTGGCGGCGCACTTGCTCGAGCTTGAGCAACGGCAGCGCGAGATCGGCGGCGTTGGTGATGTCCTCGACCGGGCCGGTCCGCGACGCGCGGCGATCGTTTTTCATTTCGCTGCCTTCCTCGTAGCTAAGCTGCATCGCGTGCTTCCCGGCGGAATCGGGGCGCGTCGTCTTCCACGGCTCGGTGTCGGCTTTGAGCAGTAGATCGAGATTGGCCCGGAGTTGCGGCCAGTTGCCGCCCTGCGGATCCATCTTCTCGCCCCACTCGATCGCCTTGTGGGCGTCGTCGATGATGGAAACCGGGAAACGCAGCCGGGCGCGGAGCATTTGCTCGCAGTAATTCACGATGTCGATCACGAGCGACACGCAGTCGTTGGAGTTGGGCGCCTTGCTCGCGAGGATGCCGTTGATGCGCTGCGTCACGAGCTTCGCCGTCATCTGCATCGGCGAACCGGCGTCGGCTTCCTTGTAGTCGGGTCCCTTGTCGTTCTCTTCGCTCAAGTCCTGGCTGCGCACCCGCGGTGCGAGCAGCAGCGCGCCGAGCAGGAGCGTGGCGACCGCGGCGGCCGTGGCCCGCGGATTGCGCTTCGTTTGGGCCTTGGCGCGGTGCGGCAGATTGACGATGCGAAGCGACGGATGCACCGGAAACTCATGCCAGAAACTCAACGCGATCAACAGCAGCGCCGGGAGCAACGCCCAGCGGTAGCGTTCGACGAGGTGCGTCGCGTCGATCTTGTAGCCGGTGCCGTCGGCCGTGGCGTTGACGGTCACCTTGAGCAAGGTGGTGATGTCCACGTAGGAATCGGCGCGCTGGTAGGAGCCGCCGGTGGCGGTGGCGAGTTCCTGCAGCGTGGCGGGCTCGAGGCGCGTGAGCACTTCGAGGCCGTTGCCATCGCGCACCGCGCGGTTGCCGTCGGGAATCAAGCCGCCGCCGGGCGTGCCCACGCCGAGCCCGATGACGTGGATGTTCCGCTTCTTGAATTCGGGGAGGAACGTGCGCCACTCCTTGTCCCACGCCTCGCCGTCGCTCAGCACGACCAGAAAGCGGTCGGAGTTGCCCGTGGTGCTGAACGTCGTGAGCGCACTCTGCAACATGGCGCCGTAGTGGGTGCCGCTTAGGGGAAAATGATCGGGCGAGAGACCGGGCAGCATCTCCGCGAGGATGTCGTAGTCGTTGCTGAGCGGGAGCTGCAGATAGGCGGACGCCGAAAACAGCACGAGCCCGAAGCGATCGCCGGCGGCCTTGTTGATCATCGCGGCGGCGAGTAGCTTCGCATGATCAAGCCGCGAGGGCTTGACGTCGCGGGCGAGCATGCTGCGCGAAAGATCGAGGGCGAGGACCACCTCGCGGGAATTTTTGTCCTCAGCCTCGCGGACAAACCCCGCGCGCGGACTCGCGAGCGCCAGCACGAGCAGCCCGCAGCCGAGCCAGAGGCGCCAGCGAAACTCGCGACGGCTGGCCTCCTGCGGAAATTCGATGCTCGTCGCGTGGGCCCGCACCCGCGGGACATGAGGGCAGGTCGACTGCTTCTGCACGCGCTTCACGCGATCGAGCAGCGCACCGCCGGCCACGAGCGCCAGCAACCACAGGGCATGGGGATGGCCAAAGATCATGCGGGAAGCTCCCGTTTTTCGGCGGCGTTGGCGAGGAGCGCGCCCCAAACGACGAGGCCGAGGCCTGCGGCGACAAACCAAAGAAATAAATCGTTCGGGCGGCGGATCAGCGCTTTGAACTGCGTGCGCTCCGATTGATCGATCGCCTTGAACGAGGCGCTGACGGCCTCGGTGTTGTCGACGCGGAAATATTGTCCCCCGGTGGTCTCCGCGACGTCCTTGAGCGCGGGCTCGTCGAGATCGGAGAGCATGCGACGGTAGCCGATCTTGGCGCCCATCTCGTCGAGGATCGGGTAGGGCACGGAGCCATCCTTGCCGGCGCCGATCGTGTAAACGGTGATGCCGCGCGCCTTCGCGATCGCGGCGGATTGCTTCGGTTTCAACAGGCCGCGGTTGTTGCCGCCGTCGGACAGCAAAATGACGAAACCGTGCTGCGCCTTTTCCGGCGCCGCGTTGAGATTGTTGCGGTCGGCCGGCGGCTTCGGGTGCTCCAGGCGCGCCAGCGCGACGCCCAAGCCGTCGCCGATGGCCGTGCCGTCCTCCATCAAACCGATGCGCAGCCGCTCGACCTGCTTCGCGAGCCACTCGTGATCGAAGGTGGGCGGCGCGAGCGTGTAAGCCTTGCCCGCGAACACCACGAGGCCGATGCGATCACTGGGCCGGTTGTTGATGAAGGCCTTGATCACGGGCTTGATGACCTCGAGGCGGTTGATGCGCTCGCCGCCGACTTCAAAATCTTCCGCCAGCATCGAGCCCGAAAGATCGATGACGAGCATGAGCTCGTGGCCTTCCTGTCGCGGATCGGTGATGGTCTCGAGGTGTTGCGGACGCGCCAGCGAAACCGTGAGCACCACCAGGCCCACGCCGATCAAAAGTGCCGGCATGCGCGCGGGCTGGACGAGCAGCGTGGGTTTCCACCAGGCGCCGGCGAAGGGCACGAGGATCGCCGAGACGGGCTGGCGGCTGCGCAGCCACATCGTCAGCGGCAGCAGCAGGAGCGCGAGCAGCCACCACGGATTTTTCAGGAGAAAATCGTCCATGGTTATTGGTTCGTGCCCATGTGCGCGTGAAAGAAACGCACCATGGCATCGATCATCGATTCGTCGGGCGTGACGATGAGCCGGTCTTTCCGCCGCGGAAACAGGTGCGCGAAGGTCTGGTTGCGCTGCTCGATCCAGTCGGCGTGCGCCTGCCGGTGCACACTCGAACGCGGATCGATCACCACGACCCGGTTCGTCGTCGGATCATAGGTCGTGAGCGGATTCTTGCCGGGGAGTTCGCGCTCCCACGGATCCTCGACGCGGAAGCCGACGGGATGAAAACGCTGCATGATCTGCCGCCAGGGTTTCGGGACGATGCGCGGCGGAAAATCCCCCAGCACCACGAGCATCGAGTGGTTCGGCGCCGCGGTCGGGAGGAAATCCCAGGGCGTTTCGAGCGGCCGCGTGTCGGTGAGATCGGGTGCTTCGCGTTCCAGCAGCTCGGTCGCCGCGCGGAACACGGCGCCGCGGCCGCGCACGCGCTCGCTGAGTTTATAGCCGCCGGGCTGGACGTGCATGACTCCGATGCTGTCGCGATTGATCGCGGCGAGCAGCATGATCAGGGCGGCGAGCTCGAACAGCGCCTCGCGCTTCGTGCGCGCGCCGGAGCCGAACTGCAGCGACAGCGAATCCTCGATCACCAGGAGCACGACCAACTCGCGTTCCTCGATAAATTTTTTGCGGAACGGTTCGCCGAGCCGCGCGGTGACGTTCCAGTCAATGTCGCGGATGTCGTCGCCGAAATTATATTTTACGACTTGGTCGAACTCCATGCCGCGTCCGCGGAAGACCGAAAGATACTCGCCCACGAGATGGTTCTCCACGGCGTGTTCCAGCCGCCACTCGAGACGGCGGAGCAGCTTGGCCGAGGAGACGAGACGGGGAGTCATGGCGCGGGATCAGCGACGAGGCGAAGAGAAGGAGCGGCGACGATTCACGGTGACGCGATCGCGGCGAAAGCAGGCGGCGACGCGGCTCAAGCCGCGCGCCCGCTGAATTCCGGCACGGCTTCCTTTTCAAGGATCTTCTTGAGGACGTGCTCGGTGGTGATCTTGTCCGCCTCGGCCTCGTAGGTGAGCCCGAGCCGGTGGCGCATGGCGTCGAAGAAAACTTCCTGCACGTGACCGGGCGCGACGTGGTCGCTGCCGCGCAGCC
>JBBRLB010000100.1:0-24410 GCA_038231575.1 Opitutales bacterium
CGCCGACTATCCGACCGAGCTTCGCCCCGCACTTTTTCGCGTGTCCCGCGATGGCCACGTCAACGTCAACCAGCGGGAGCGGCTCGCCGCCCTCCGCGCGCTCAACGCCTGGCTGGACGATGGCCGCTCCACGATCCCGCAACCCGTGCACGACACGCCTTTTTTCGACGCCACGGTTCCGGCCGAGGCCGCGCCCACGCAAGTCACCGCGCTCGCCGACGGCCATGGCTTCGAGGCACACGTGATCGAGATTTCCGGCAACTACGGCAACGTCGAGCTCAACGCCCAGCCCAACGATTTCGTCGCCGCGAACATTCCGCCCGGCGCGTGGTTTCAACTCATCGTCCACGGCCAGACGTTTCGCACGCGCTACGGCCGCGATTTTTCCAGCGTGAAACGCGGTGAGTGGGTCGTCTTTCCCAACGCCGACGGCTTTTTCTGGCTCGCCCGCAATTTCGGCGACGCCGCCGCGACCGCGAAGATCGCGCACGGCGACGCCGTCACGCTCCGGCGCTACGACAACGCCGGCACGCCCTGACCGCTCGCCCGCGTTGCTCCGCCGCCCGTCCTGAACCGGCGGCCGGCGCGCGCGGGAATGTCACTCTTCCCGGCCATGAGCCCGCGTTAGCTTTTCTTTTTCCGGCTCGGCACCTTCACGTATTTCATCCCGGCCGCGACCGCCGCGCGCATCCCGGGCTCGGCGTCTTCGAACACGAGGCACTTCTCCGGCGCCACGCCGATTTTTTGGGCGGCGAGTAGAAACATGTCCGGATGCGGCTTGCCGTGCACCACGTCCTCGGGCGTGACGACAACCTGGAAGAGCGGCGCAAGCCCCGTGAGCTTGAGCATGCCGTGCACGATCTCGCGCGGCCCGCCCGACGCGATGGCCGTTGGATGGGTTTTTGCCACGCGACGGGCAAACTCAACGACCGGCTCGATCAGCTTCGCGTCAGTCTGGAGCGCCTTGAAGAGCGACTCCTTGTGATCGAAGACCGCGTGCGGATCGATCGTCAGGCCGTAATGTTTCGCGATGAGTTCGGCGACCTTCAACGTCGGCACGCCCCCGAGGGAATAGAACAGTTCTTCATCGAGCGTGCACTGCAGTCCCACCGCCCGCATCGCTTCATCCCACGCGCGATAGTGGAGCGGCATCGTGTCGACGAGCGTCCCATCGAGGTCAAAAATGTAGCCGGCGAAATCGCCCGGCGGAATGTCCAGTTTCATGAAAAACGTCCACGCCACAGCAAGCCCCGTGCAAGGCAACGCGAATCTGGTTCACCCGCGGTTTGTCATTCTGAGCGCCGCGCAGAATCCGGCAGGATTTCCCCGTGGGTCCATGGGGTGCAAATCAACGCACCGCTTTCAGTCCCTTCCGGTTCAGGGCGTTTGTTTGGGCGGTTTTTGGTTGTGAAAAATCTCCGCGTTTCCCCGCGGTTTCGTCCACGAGCGTCTCCCGTTCGCCGATCGCCCGCACCGCGACCACGTCGCGCAGCTTCGCTTCGGGTAACGCGCACAGCCGTCCCGCGCGGCGCCCGATCTGGGATGCCACTCGCACGAACGCCCCATACTTCTGCTCCTCGGTGCCTTCGACCGCCGCCGGATCGGGCGAACCCCAGTGCGCGAGCACCGCCACGCCGGGCCAGACCGGACACGCCGCGCGGGCGTTGTCGCATACCGTGATCACCAGATCCAGTTTCACGCCCTTGAACTCCTCCACCGACTTCGAGCGCGCGGCGCTCGCGTCGAGATGGTATTTTTCGCGGAGCACGCGCACCGCGAGTGGATTCACGCGACCAGTCGGCTTCGAGCCGGCGCTGAAGGTTTCGAACCGCCCCTCGCCAATCTGCCGCAGTAGATATTCACCGAGGATCGAGCGCGCGGAATTGCCCGTGCAGAGAATGAGGACTTTGAGCGGAGGTTGGGCCGTGGGGTTCATGGGAATTCATTGCATCTTTGCCGCGGTGGTCGGGGCGCAACCGCCCCGGCTCGTCTCCGCAAATTTCGGTGCGAGTTTCTTCAACCGCGCGCGATCGCGTTGAAACACCGGATACTCGCGGGCGCAGTCTTGCAGGCACGCGAGATTGGCACGCAGTTCGCGCGACGGCTTTTCTGGCAGCTCGTAAACCATCCAGTTGCCCGATCGCTCGTAAACCACCAGACCCCGCGCGCGCAGGTAGGCGAGGTGCTTCGAGATTTTTACCTGCGGCGCGCGCAGGATTTCCTGAAAATGGCAGACGCACAGCGGGCCTTGGGCGAGGAGATTGAGCAGGCGCAAACGCGTGACGTCGCACAAGCACGCGTAAATTCGCAGCAGTTCCATGTCCGGAAGCAACATTCCCTTATAGGAATATCGTCAACGCGTGACTCAGCCAAGCAGCCACATGGCACAAAACGCTCAGCCCTGGCGCCACGCTGCGTTCAACCGCAGTCTGGCGCCGGTTCGGCCAAGAGGTCGACGCGGTCAGACTACGTCGAAGCGATCCGCATTCATCACTTTGCTCCACGCCGACACGAAGTCGTGCACGAACTTCGCCTGCGCGTCGCTGGAGCCGTAGACTTCGGCGAGGGCGCGGAGTTGAGAGTTCGAGCCGAACACGAGGTCGACGCGGGTGGCGGTCCATTTCACATCGCCCGTGGCGCGATCGCGGAGCTCGAACAGATCCTCGGCCGGCGAGGTCGCCTTCGCGACGTTGGCCATGTCGAGCAAGTTCACGAAGAAGTCGTTGGTGAGCGTCTCCGGCCGGTGGGTGAAGACGCCGTGTGGGGACTTGCCGTGGTTGGCGTTCAAGACGCGCAGGCCGCCGACGAGCACCGTCATTTCCGGCGCGGTCAGCGTGAGCAACTGGGCCCGATCGACCAAAAGCTGTTCGGCCGGGATCGCGTATTTCGTCTTAAGGTAGTTTCGGAATCCGTCGGCGACCGGCTCGAGCGCTGCGAATGACTCCTCATCCGTCTGCGCCTGCGAGGCGTCCGTGCGACCCGGCGTGAAGGGAACCTCCACGGGGTGTCCGGCTTTCTTCGCCGCTGATTCGACCGCTGCGCCACCGCCGAGCACGATCAGGTCGGCCAGCGATATTCTTTTGCCGCCGGTCTGCGCCGCGTTGAACTTTGTTTGCAGGCCTTCGAGAGCCTTGAGCACCTTGGCGAGACGGGCGGGCTGGTTGGCCTCCCAGTCTTTCTGCGGCGCGAGACGGAGACGCGCGCCGTTGGCGCCGCCCCGTTTGTCGGAGCCGCGAAAGGTCGCGGCCGACGCCCACGCCGTGGAGATGAGTTCCGCAATCGAGAGGCCGGAGCTGAGGATCGCGTCCTTGAGCGTGGCGATGTCCTTGGCGTCCACGAGCGGGTGGTTCACCGCCGGGGTTGGGTCCTGCCAAAGCAGATTTTCCGCCGGGACCTCCGCGCCGAGATAGAGGCACTTCGGGCCCATGTCGCGGTGGGTGAGCTTGAACCACGCGCGGGCGAAGGCGTCGGCGAACTGATCCGGATTCGCGAGAAAATGACGGGAAATCTTTTCGTAGGCCGGGTCGACCCGCAGGGCGATGTCCGTGGTGAGCATCGTCGCACGGCGTTTTTTCGCCGGATCAAAGGCGTCCGGCACCGTGGGCGTATCAGTCTTGGCCTGCCACTGGTGCGCACCCGCCGGGCTCTTCACGAGTTCCCATTCGTAGCCAAACAGGTTTTCAAAATAGTTGTTGCTCCACTGCGTCGGTGTCGTGGTCCAGGTGACCTCGATCCCGCTGGTGATGGCATGGGTGCCCTTACCGCTGCCAAAGCTGCTCGCCCAGCCGAGCCCCTGCTCGGCGAGTCCCCTGGCCTCGGGTTCGCGCCCAACGTGCGACTCCGGACCCGCACCGTGGGTTTTGCCAAACGTGTGGCCGCCCGCGATAAGGGCGACCGTCTCCTCGTCGTTCATCGCCATCCGCTTGAAGGTCTCGCGAATATCCCGCGCTGAAGCGAGCGCGTCGGGATTTCCGTTCGGCCCCTGCGGATTCACATAGATGAGCCCCATCTGCACGGCGGCGAGGGGCTTCTCGAGGTCGCGATCACCGGTGTAGCGCTTGTCGCCAAGCCACGTGTCTTCGGCGCCCCAGTAAACGTCCTCTTCCGGCTCCCACACATCCGCGCGACCGCCGCCGAAGCCAAAGGTTTTGAAACCCATCGACTCGAGCGCACAGTTGCCCGTGAGCACCATCAGGTCGGCCCAAGAGATTTGCCGGCCGTATTTCTGTTTGATCGGCCAGAGCAGCCGGCGGGCCTTGTCCAGGTTGACGTTGTCCGGCCAACTGTTGAGGGGCGCGAAACGCTGCTGGCCGCCCCCGGCTCCACCGCGACCGTCGCCCGTTCGATAGGTGCCCGCGCTGTGCCAGGCCATGCGAATAAAGAACGGCCCGTAGTGCCCGAAATCCGCCGGCCACCACTCCTGCGAATCTGTCATCAGCGCGTAGAGGTCCTTCTTCACGGCCGGCAGGTCGAGTTTCTTGAACTCCTCTGCGTAGTCGAAATCTCCGCCCATGGGATCCGACAGGGCGGAGTTCTGGTGAAGCATCTTTAGATTCAACTGATTCGGCCACCAGTCGCGGTTGGAGCGCGCGCCGACGCTCGTGGGCGAAGGCGTCGCGGCGGCGGCTTGCAGGTGAGGGAACGGGCATTTGCCCCCGCTTGTTTCCGGATGTGGTGTGTCCATAATTTTCTCCAATCGATGATCTGGGATTTGGGTTAAACAGCGCTCCGGGTGGAACGGCCAGGCTCGCTGGAACAGCGCGTCGTCTCTGCGATAACGATTTCCGCGGATTTAGCCATATCGACCACGCGAAAGTTGCCGAACCATTGCCGGCGCGGGAGTTTTTCCGCACCCGCCGACCCGCTCCGGCCTCTCCGCCCCATGACCGCTGGCGGGCAAAGCGGAGCGCGCTTCTCCGCTTCGTGCCACCCCGCTCAACCGCGCCCGCGCCGGTTAGCGCCGCACGCCGCGGTGCAACCGGCTCACGGGCTTCACCGCCGCGGCCACCGTCTCCGCCAGCGCCTTCTCGTCGAAGAGCGCCGAGTAAATATACGGGAAGCCCTCGATTTTCTTCCGCTCGACGGTCATGCCCATGTAGCGCTCGATCGAGCGCGCGTCGCGCACGTCGTCCTCCGTCACGAGCGTGAAGGCATCACCGGTGTTTTGCGCGCGACCTGTGCGGCCGATGCGATGCACGTAGTCCTCGGCGTTTTCCGGCACGTCGTAATTGATCACGTGCGAGACCCCCGCGATGTCGAGGCCGCGCGCCGCAATGTCGGTGGCGCACAACACTTCGTATTTGCCGGACTTGAAACCATCCAGCGCCTCGATGCGCTCGCGCTGATTCCGATCGGAATGCATCACGCCCACGGTGTGGCCCTTGCTCTGCAACCGGTGCGCGATGCGATCGGCGCCCATGCGGGTGCGCGAGAAAATCAGCACGCTCTTGAAATCGGTCTGCTCCAGCAGCAGTTGCAGCAGATCGAATTTCTGGGACGCCACCACGGGATAAAACGCATGCGAAATCGTCTCCGCCGGCGAACGCTGCCGGCCGATTTCCACCTTGAGCGGATCGCGCAGCGCCCAACTCGCGAGTTGTTCGAGCTCCGCCGGGAGCGTCGCGGTGAAGAACAGCGTCTGCCGCGCCTTCGGGCATTTCTGCACGATGCGCTTCACGTCCGGCAGGAACCCCATGTCGAGCATCCGGTCGACTTCGTCGAGCACGAGAATGTCGATCTTATCAAGCGACAGGTTGCCCCGCTCAAGATGGTCGAGCAAGCGCCCGGGCGTGGCGGCGACGATGTCCATGCCGCGCCGCAGATCGTCCTCTTGTTTGCCGTAACCCACGCCGCCGTAGATGATCGTCACGCGCAGGTCGGTGAACTTGGCAAATTTTTGAAACGCCTCTTCAACTTGCAGCGCGAGTTCGCGCGTCGGTTCGAGAATCAACACGCGCAACGCGCCGTGCCCGCCCAGCCGCTGGATGATCGGCAGCGCAAACGCCGCCGTCTTGCCCGTGCCCGTCTGGGCCGAGCCGATGACGTCGCCGCCCTTCAGCACCACCGGGATCGCTTGCGCCTGGATCGGCGTCGGGGTCACGTAGCCCATCTCCTGCACGCCGAACGCCAGGGCATCGCAGAGACCGAGCGCCGTAAACGCCGTGTCCATTTTCGGCACATTGACGGGCTCCTTCGGTTTAATATCCGTGGTGCGGGGATGATCAAACGTCTTGTCGATCATCGGCCGCTCGCGCTTTTCGCCGGGACCACCGCTGGAACGCGTCTGCAGACCGCGTCCGCCGTGCGAACTCGCCCCTCCGCTGCGCCCGCCGTAACCGCCCGCGCCGTGACCGCCGCTAGAATGGCCGCCGCCACCCTGACCACCGCGTTCACCGCGGGGTCCGCCGCGATCGTCGCGACGCGGTCGGGAATCATGGCCGCCGCCCGCTCCGCTCGACTCGGGATAGTCCCGCGGATCGCGGGGCTGGCTCCGTCCACCACCGCCGCCGTGGGAACGTCCGCCTTGCCCGCGCTCGTGGCGGGGTTCGCCTCGTGGCGAAGCAGAGTGCGGCTTGGCTGGGGCGGGAGAGGCGGCTTTGGCGCTCGCCGGAGCGGCGGGTTTGGCGGTGCGCGAGGGAGAGATGGATTCGCGCAGCTTCGCAAAAATTTTCTTCAGCATGACGTGTGTAGGACTTGCCAGCCTCGCGGAAAGCGCCCCCTTTGCAACTCCGGATATGGCCGCCCCACCCTCCCTTTGCCTGCGCGGCTTGACATTTCTGAAATGAGTAACTTTATCAGTTACATTAACCCATGACCGGAAACTCCCGATTCGCCGTCAGCGTGCACATCCTCGCCTATCTGGCTTACCGCCAGGGCGCGGCGGTGCCGTCCGCCGAGATCGCGTCCAGCGTCGATACCAATCCCGTCGTCATCCGCCGCCTCCTTTCCGCCCTCGTGAAAACGCGGCTCGTCTCCGCGCAAAAAGGTGCCAGCGGCGGGTTCTCGCTCGCCACGACGGCGGAGAACATCTCGCTGCGCGACATCTACCGCGCCGTCGAACCCGAGCCGAGCCACGGCCTCGCCCATTTCGCGCCCAACACCAAATGCCCGGTCGGCGCCAAGATTGAGGCCATCCTCCAAGCCACGTTCGTGAAAGCGCAGGCCGCGATGGAAGCGGAGCTCGCCCGCGTCAGCCTCGCCGACGTCCATCACCAACTCCGCGCTGTTTGCCCCGGTAAGAAGTGAGTTTTTTTGCACCGAAATGTAACCAATATAGTTCCATAAAATACACCCGTCATGTCCCCCACCGCCACCCTTGCTCCCACTCTGCTCCATCTCGACGCCAGCCCGCGTGGCGCGCGTTCCAACAGCCGCAAGCTCGGCCAGGATTTCCTCGCCGCCTTTAGGACCGCCCAGCCCTCCGCCCGCATCGTCTCGCGCGACATCGGCCGCGAGCCACCGCCGTTCGTGAGTGAAGCGTGGGTCGAAGGCGCCTTCGCGCCCGCTGACTCGCATTCACCCGCCGCTCGGGAAGCCATCGCCGTCAGCAACGCCTATGTCGACGAACTCCTCGCCGCCGATCACCTCGTGATCACCACGCCCATCTACAACCTCTCGATCCCCGCCGCCCTCAAAGCCTGGATCGATCAAATCGTGCGCGTCGGACGCACGTTCCGCTCAGCCGCGGGCGGCGGCTTCGAGGGCCTCGCGCAGGGCAAGCGTGCGATCGTCGTCGTGACGAGCGGCAGCGATTTCCGTCCCGGCACACCCGGCGGCGCCTACAATTTTCTCGAGCCCTACCTGCGCGCGGTGTTCGGCTTCATCGGGATCAGCGACGTGCAGTTCGTCTACGCCCACAGCCAGGGCGCGGGCGCTCCCGCGAGCGCCGCGGCGCTGACCGAAGCGCAGGCCGCCGTCGCGCAGTTCGCCCGCGCCGCCTAAACTTCCCGCGTCGACACCCTCGCCCTTTCCCTCGCCATGATTGCCACCACCGCCGTGCTGCTTTGCTTGATCGCCTTCACGGCGTGGGACAGCACCGAACCCCACTAACCGAATTCGGTCCGCATGAACTCCCTCGCACTCACCTCCATCCACCTGCGGGTGCACCACCTTGCGCGCAGCGTGGAATTTTATGCGGGCAAACTCGGTTTCGCCGTCGTCGCCCAAGATGCCACGCGCGCCGAGTTGGCCGTCGAAAAAAATTCGCCCTCTCTCCTCACCCTCACCGAAGATCGGGCAGCCGCGCCCGCGCCGCGCGATGCCGCCGGGCTTTTCCATGCCGCGCTGCTGCTGCCCTCGCGCGCCGCGCTTGGCGGCTGGCTCCGCTTCGCGGGTGACCGCGGCGTCGAGTTCGATGGCTTCTCCGATCACGGCGTGAGCGAGGCGATTTATTTTTCCGACCCCGACGGCAACGGCCTGGAGTTCTATTGTGATCGACCGCGCGACCAGTGGCCGCCGTCCGCTCCGGGCGAGGTCGCCATGTTCACGCGGGCGCTCGCCCTGCCTTCGCTGCTCGCGGAAGCCGCCCCCGTCGGTGATGCGCCACTCGCGGGTGCGCGTTGGGGTCATCTTCACCTGCGTGTGACCGATCTCGACCGCAGCGAGAAATTTTATCGCGACGCCCTCGGCGTCACGCTCACGCAGGGCAGTTATCCGGGGGCGCGTTTCCTCGCGGCCGACGGCTACCATCATCACCTCGGACTCAACACCTGGGGCCAGCCGCACGCCCCGCAACCCGCCGCCGCCCTTGGACTCGCCGCCGCCACGTTCGCGCACGCCGGCGAAACCATCGCGCGCGAGCTGCGCGATCCCGACGGCCTCCGCTTGCGGCTCGTGGCCGTCTAGTCACGGCCGCGTCTTTCTCCAATCGTTGCCAGCTTCGCGCTTGGCTTGCCGTGACCGCGCCGCCAACCTCCGCGCGTCCCCCTTCTTTGCCGCGCATGAATAACGACACCCGCTGGCTCGCCCGGCTCGCCATCGATCAAGGCCTCATCACCCGGCCTCAAGCGCTGCAAGCCCGCGCCAAGGCCGGCAACGACGCCGACCTGATGACGTTCGCGCAGGAGCTGATCGACTCCGGCCTCGTGACCGATCTCGAAAAACTCGAGAAGGTCGCCGAGCTGGCCGCCGCCAAAGGCGAAAAAAGCGCGCCCGCCAACGATCCGTTCGACGACGAGGATGACGCCCCCCCTCTCGTGCAGAGCGGCCCGGCCGCCCACGGCGCGATGCAGGCCACGATTCCCGCCGCCAAACCCGCCGGCCCGATCGCCACCGGTGGCGCGCCGAATTTCGACTTCACGACCGCCGCCGGTCTCACCGACGAGGTGCTCGCCGCCGCGATGCGCGAACTCCTCAAGTCCACCGCCCGCTACGGCGCGAGCGATCTCCATCTCTCGACCAACGCGCGCCCGTTCATCCGCAAAAATCGCGCGCTCGCCTATCTCTCCGACTACGTCCTCACCGACAAGGACGCCCTGCGGCTCAACACCGCCCTCCTCTCCGAGTCGCAGAAAAAAACCTTCCTCGAGAAAAAGGACTTCGACTACGCCTTGGCGTTGAGCGCGGCCGATCGCTACCGGGTGAATTTGATGTTTCACAAGAACGGCGCGGCCGGCGCGTATCGCATGGTGCCCGCCGAGACGCGCTCGCTCGAGCAACTCGGCTACGCCAAGCACAACGCCACGCTGATGAAGATGCTGTCCTACCACAACGGACTCATCCTCATCACCGGCCCCGTCGGCTCCGGCAAAACCACCACGCTCGCGTCGATGGTCGACTACCTCAACACGAACCGCACCGACCACATCATCACCGTCGAAGATCCCATCGAGGTCGTGCAGCCGGCGAAGGGCTGCAACGTCACGCAACGCGAAGCCGGCGTGCACACGAAGTCGTTTTTCACCGCGCTGAAGGGCGCGCTCCGCGAAGATCCCGACGTCATCGTCATCGGCGAACTCCGCGATCTCGAGACGATCGAGATGGCGATCAGCGCGTCGGAGACGGGCCACTTGGTCATCGGCACGATGCACACGAGCGATGCTTCCAACACGCTCAACCGCCTCCTCGACGTCTTCCCTCCCGCGCAGCAAACGCAGATTCGCGCGAGCGTGGCCGAGAGTTTGCGCGGCGTGGTCTGCCAGCGCCTCCTCGCCGGCATCGACGGCGGCCTCGTGCTCGCCTGCGAAATCCTCGTCAGCAACACCGCGATTCAAAATCTCATCCGCGAGGGCAAGACCACCGGGCTCCGCAATACGATGGAGACGGGCGTGAAGGAGGGAATGTGTCTCATGGACAACGTCGTCTTCGGCCTCTGGCAGGAGAAAAAAATCTCCGCCGACGTCGCGCAGATGAACATCAGCAACCGCGTGTTGAAGGCAAAAATCACCTGACCCATGGCCGCCATCGACGCACTCCTCAAACAAATGCTCGAATTGGGCGGGTCCGACCTGCACCTCACGGTCGGGCTGCCGCCGAAGACGCGCGCCTCCGGCACGCTGAAGGCGATGAGCGACCAGCCGCTCGATGCCAAAACGATGGAGTCCCTCCTCAAGGAGATTTGCCCCGAGAAACGCTGGCTCGATTACCTTGAGCGCAAGGATCTCGATCTCGCGCACGAGATTCCGGGGCTCGCGCGTTTTCGCGCCAACTATCTCTACAACCACTGGGGCCAGGCCGCCGTCCTTCGCCAGATCCCGGCGAAGATTCTTTCCTTCGAAACGCTCAACCTGCCGGAGTCGTTGAAGAAACTTTGCCATCTCGATCAAGGCCTCGTCGTCGTCACCGGCCCGACCGGCTCCGGCAAGTCGACCACGCTCGCCGCGATGATCGACTACATCAATTCGAACCTCTCGAAGCACATCATCACGATCGAGGACCCGATCGAGTTTGTGCATCCGGTGAAGAAATCCGTCATCGTGCACCGCGAAGTCGGTGAACACACGGCGTCGTTTGCCGCGGCGCTCAAAGGCGCGATGCGCCACGACCCCGACATCCTCCTGCTCGGCGAAATGCGCGAGATGGAGACCATCAAGCTCGCGCTCGGCTGCGCCTCGATGGGCATGCTCGTGTTCGGCACGCTCCACACGAACAACGCCGCGAAGACCGTCGACCGCATCATCAACACCTTTCCCGCCGAGGAGCAGAATCAGGTGCGCGTGATGCTTGCGACCAGTCTCGCGGGCGTTGTCGCCCAGCTCCTTTGCAAAAAAATCCCGAAGGGACGCTGCGCGGTCCACGAAATTTTGCTCACGCACGAGGCGCTGCCCAACACGATTCGCAGCGGCCAGATTTCCAACATCAAGACGATCATCGAGAGCGGCGGCGGCGACGGCATGATCACGATGGACAACAGTCTCATGAACCGCGTGAAGGACGGCACGATCGAGCCGAAGGAGGCCTACATGAAGGCCGCGGTGAAAAATCCGTTCGTCAGCCTGCTCCAGCCCGGCGATCTCGAGGGCGGGCACTAACGATTAAGCGAAACGGAGAGACGCGGGGCCGGGAGCGCGGGAGACAACCTGCCGGGCCTGGCCCGCTTTTCTCCCTTTCTCCGCGTCTCCCCATCTCTCCGTTGTTTACTCCTCAGGCTTTCTTCACTTTCCAGCCGGCGTTCATCATGTCGGGCGTGTAAGGCACCGGCACCACGCCCTCGGACGCATAGACGAAGAGCGCACAGCGGTAGACGTGCGTGGCCATGTTGAGCAGGAAGGAGGAGACGAACAGCGCGAGCAGCCACACTACGCCGGCGAGGGCCGCGACCCAAAACTGGCTGAGGACGACCGACAGGATGATCGCCGGGACCAGCAGCCCGATCGAAAACAGGAAGAACGCCATCCCGGCGAGCCGGATGCCAACGAAGCCGGCGAGCGATTCGCCCCAGGTGCGTTTCAACGTCGCCACGGAATCGCGCAGCACGGCGAGCGGGTTGTTGTCGGTGCGGCGGATCAGCACCGGGATCGCGAACACCGCCGCGACGCTCCACACCGTGCCGATCGCCGCCATGACAATTTTCCCGATCCAGCCCAGCCGTTCCTCGATCGCGCGAATGATCAACCCCACGGTGGCGGCGAGGAGCGTCCACATCAGGATGGCACCGATGCGGCCGCTCGCAAACTTCAGGCCGTGGCGCACCGAGACTGGCTCACCGCCGAGCGCCCGGAGAATTTCATGGTAGAACGCGACGTTCATGAACGTGGCCACGAACATCGACGTGAGATAGAGCGCGGCGCCGTAAAGATACATGGCGGTGTTGTAGCGGGCCGCGATGGCATCCCAGTCGGTCTGCGGTGCGACGGCCGAGGCGCCCCACACGCTGGCCAAGACGACCACCAGGATCGGCGCGAAGAAAAACAGCAGAATCGCCATGGCGCAGACCGTGCTCACGACCGGGAAAAGATAGAGTTTGGGATTCTTCTGGAGGATTTGCAGCGAGAGGCGGAAGAGCTCCCAGCTCGCGCGGATTTTGGCGGTGTAAGACATGTCAGGAGGGTGTTGACGGTTGAGTTGCTGGACGGACTCTCCGGGAAAATTTCCCGACCGCTCGCCACGGAAAACCGCGCGTCCGGCCCCGCGAAATTGGTTTTTTCACCTCACGCTGGCAAGCCTGCGCCGTGGCATCCGCGCCGCGCTTCGGGCCCGGCCGGCTTACATCCGATCATTCTTCTTTGGGGCGTGTCGCAGCACCGCGGCGATGCGCCAGCCCGCCTTTTCCTTCGCGAGCGTATAGTCGTAGGACGCATCGCTGTCCTGGCCGAAAACGTGCACCAGCAGCGTCGCCTGCGCGCCGTCATCGCGGACGAGGCCGAACTCGGCGCGCGTGTTCGTCCAAATCTCCGGGTAATTTGTCTGCACGATGGTGGCGAAGGCTTGAATGGGTTTTTGGGCGCGCAGGTCGGCCGAAGCGTAGCCGTAGGCCTTCCGCACGTCGCTGGCCCGAAAAGCCGCGAGCTGCGCATCGATGACTGCCACAATTTCGCGGCGCACCTCGGGCTTGCTCGCATGCGGGGCGTTGTCCGCGCCGCGCGTCGCCACCGCCCCGAACAGCAATCCGGCCGCCAGCGTGGTCAGCTTGGAGAAAAAATTCATGCGTCCGATGATGGCCGCCACGTCGCGAAAGGCAAATCCGCACCCGCCTGGTCGCGCCGGGGCCCAAGGTCGGGCGATTATTTCTCCAGCAGCACCGCGCGTAGCGTGCGCGCAAAGTCCGACACCTTGTAAGGCTTCGGCACGCTCCCGCGAAAGCCGTGCGCCCGAAAATTCGCCATGATCGGATCGCTCGAATAGCCGCTCGACACAATTCCGCGCGCGCCGGGGTCGAGCTTGAGGATTTCAGCCATCGCCGCCGCGCCGCCCCTGCCACCCGGCACCGTCAAATCGACAATCACCGCGTCGAACGGGCGGCCGCTGCTGCGGGCCAGCTCAAATTGTTTCACCGCCTCGTCGCCATCGCACGTCACCACCACTTCGAGCCCGAGCCGCTCGAGCAGCGAGCAGGTCATCACGCGGATCGGCTCCTCGTCGTCCATGAAAAGAATCCGCCCAGTCAACCGCTCGAAGGGCGACGCGGTGGCCACTTTCGGCTCCGGTTCCGTCCGCGCCGCGGGCAGCCAGATGCGAAACGTCGTGCCCCGGCCGACCTCCGACTCCACCGCGACGTGCCCGCGATGTTTTTGCACGATCGAGTAGACGGTCGCGAGGCCGAGGCCGGTGCCGTGTTCCTTGGTCGTGAAGAAAGGTTCGAACACGCGCGAAAGATTCGTGGGCGCGATGCCGCAACCGGTGTCAGTGATTTCCAGCCGCAGGTAGTCGCCCGCCGGCAGCACGACCACTGCATCCGCGGCCAGTTTCTCGTTGCACAATCCCAGCCGAATCACGCCGCCAAACGGCATCGCCTGAATCGCATTGATCACGAGATTTTGGACCACCTGGCCGATCTGTCCCTTGTCGGCATCGGCGGGCCGCACGTCGTCCGCGAGCGCGAATTCGCAACGCACATTCGCGCCATGCAGGGCAAATTCCGCCGCTTCGCGCACCAGCTCTGTCAGGAGCACCGCGCTGCGCACCGGTTCGCCGCCCTTCGCAAATGTCAGCAACTGCTGCGTGAGCTCGCGCGCGCGGACGGTGCCGCGTTCGGCTTCTTTCAGCCAGCGGCCGCCGGCGGCGGCGGTCTTTTCATCGAGCAAGGCGAGTGTCAGATTGCCCATGACGATCGCCAGCAGGTTGTTGAAATCATGCGCGATGCCACCCGCGAGCAGGCCGACCGACTCCAGTTTCGTCGCGCGCAGCATCTCGGTTTCGAACCGCGTTTTTTCCGTCACGTCGCGGAGGACGAAGACCGCGCCGAGTCCGCGGCCCGAAGCATCGTGCATCGGCGCACAGCGGCCCTCGATGCTCCGGCGCCCGCCCTCGCGCACTTGCAACTCCGTGCGCAGCGGCAGATCCACCGGTGACGCCTGGGCGAGCGCCGAGGCGACCGGCGCCAGAATCGTGCGCTGCTTGTCGTCCGTCAGCCGGCAAATCTCGTCGATGGCGCGGCCAATGGCCGCGACGGGCGTCCAGCCGGTCAGTGCGCCCGCGGCTTCGTTCATGAACTGCACCACGCCCGCCGGATCGGTCGTGATGACGCCCTCGGTCATCGCCCGAAGCGTCACGGCGAGCCGCGCCCGCTCCGCCACCAGCGCCGCCTCGGCGGCGCGAATATCGGTAATGTCGATGAGCGCTGTCTGCGCCCATTCGTAACCGGGCTCGCCCTCTCCGTCCGGCATCCACCAGCGATGCACGATGCGGCGCTGCCGGCCATCGAGCGTCGTGAGCGTGAACTCGCCCTCGTTGCGGCACTCGCCGTTCCACAAGGCGATCAGGTTGCTGCGCCGCGCCTCCATGGCCTCCGGCGTGAAAATTCGGTCGAGGTTGGCGATGACGGCCTCTTTGGACTGCGCGCCCAGCAGCTGCACGGTGGCGTTGTTCATCGCCGTCAGCCGGGTCTTCGCCAGCGTGGCGGTGAAGCTTTCCGGTTGGGCCTCGAAATGCGCCTCCAGGTCCTTCACGCCCTGCGCTCGCAGGGTCGCGAGCCATTCCTTCATCCCGCGATAATCGAACTCGATCAATGCCACCGGCGAATGCTCGAAGATTGCGCGCGAGCGCGTCTCGCTCTGCTGTTGCGCCGCCTCCGCCTGGCGCGTGGCCGTCAGATCGATCAACGCGAGCTGCGTGCGCTCGCCTCGCGGCCGCCCGGTCGCCTGAGGCATCCACCACCGCGCATACACCCGGCGCGTCGTGCCGTCCAGCGAGGTGAGGTTCGTCTCGCCTTCCAGATCGTGGGAGCCTTCCCAAAATTCCACCAGCGAACGCCGGCGCAGCGCCAGCGCCTCCAGCCCGAAGATGCGGCCAAACCCGCGCCGGACTTCCTCGGCGGTGTTCGCGCCGATCAAGCGCAGCGCCGCGGCATTCATCCCGACGATGGGCAGGTGCACCACGAGCTCCTTGGCCGCTTCGGGATTCGCCGCCATCCAGGCCGCCAAATCCGTGACCCCCTCGGCGCGCAGGCGCTCGAACCGCGCTAGGGTTTCGAGGGAATTGAGTTCGACGATGCCGACCGGCGAATTCTCGAACAGCATCCGGTAGCGAGTCTCGCTCGCGCGCAAATCCAGTTCGGCCCGCTTGCGCGCGGTGATGTCCGACACGAAGCCCTGCAGCCGGAGCAGCTGGCCGCGTGCGTCGCGCACCGCGTGGACATTTTCTGAAACCCAAATTGTCACGCCATCCCGCCGGCGCACCGCCGACTCGAAGTTGGTGACGCGATCGCTCGAACCGAGGAGCTGAAGAAATTCCTCGCGCCGGCCGGGCGACACATAAATCCCTGCCGTCTCCTCCGGTTTCATTTTCACCATCTCCTCCGGGCTCGCGAAGCCAAACAGGCGTGCCATCGCCGGATTCACGCGTTCGAATCCGCCCTGGCTGCCGCTCTCGTAGACGCCCTCGATGCCATGTTCAAACAGGTCGCGGAAACGCTCCTCGCTCGCGCGCAATTCGCGCGTGCGCGCCTCGAGCGCCCGCGTCAACCGCCAGCCCACCCACACCACCGCGATCACGAGCGCGCCCTCCGAGATATTTTCGACCAGCGTCGCGCCGGCGACGAAGGGAAGCGGCCGCTGGAAAGGCAGCGCGGAAAGCAGGGGCATCATACGGGAGGGCAGCGCGAGAAAACCGCGCACGCGCCGGGTTGTCGAGGGACAAAGCCCTCCGCACCCGCCGCCTTGACATTGCGGGATCGGTGCGCGGCGTTCGTGCGCCATGACGCCGCTCATCCGTCCCGCCACCGCCGACGACCTCGCCCAGATCCTTGCGTTCATCCGCGCCCTCGCCGACTACGAAAAACTTTCCGGTGAGGTCACCGCCGACGAAGCGCAACTCCGCGCCACGCTCTTTCCCACGACCGGCGCACCCGTGGCGCACGGCGTGCTCGCGTTTGCCGATGGCGCGCCGGCGGGCTTCGCGATTTATTTTTTCAACTACTCCACCTTTCTCGCGCAGCCCGGACTCTACCTCGAGGATTTGTTCGTGAAGCCCGAATTCCGCGGACAGGGCATCGGCAAGGCGCTCCTGCTCCACCTCGCGAAATCCGCCAACGCCCGCGGTTGCGGCCGCATGGAGTGGAGCGTGCTCGACTGGAACCAACCGGCGATCGAGTTCTATGAATCACTCGGCGCGCGCCGCATGAAAGAGTGGCAGATCTGCCGCCTGACGGGACCGGCGCTCACGCAATACGCGTGAGGCCCCAGACCCTCCGCGTTTTCCGTCACCCTGAGCGACCGCGAAGGATCGCTGGGTTCACTACGGGTAAGATAACCGAGATCCTTCGCAGTCGCTCAGGATGACGAAGTCGCAATCGCGCCGGCGACTTTCGACTCGTCTGCCTGCACTGCCCCGGCAATCTCGCGCGACCATGCGCGACCTCCACTTCCTTCGCGGCCCGCTGGCCGCCTTGTCAGTCTGCAGCCTTTTGCTCTCCGCCGCAACGGCGCAGGATCTGCCGAAGCCCGCGCCTTCGCCGCTCGCCGGCCTCGACTACGCCGAGGCTTTTTTCCCGGGCGCAACCTACGACCAGAATGTGCCCACGCCCTCGAGCGTGCTCGGCTTCGAAGTCGGCTCCCGCCCCGCCACGCACGCGCAGATCGAGGCCGTCGTGAAAGCACTCGCGGCGAAAAGTCCGCGCTGCAAACTTTTCGAATACGGCAAGACCCATGAGGGCCGCACGCTCTACTATCTCGTCATCGCCAGTGAGACGAACCTTCGTCGGCTCGATGCACTCAAGTCCGACTACGCCAAGCTCGCCGACCCGCGCAAAGTTTCCAAAGCCGAAGCCGATCAACTCGCCGCCACGCTGCCCGCGCTCGCGTGGATGGCCTACGTGATCCACGGCGACGAGTTGTCCAGCTCCGACGCCGCGCTCGCCGCCGCGCACCATCTCGCCGCCGGGACGGGCGCCGACGTGCAGTCGCTCCTCGAAAATCTCGTCGTCGTCATCGACCCGCTGATGAACCCCGACGGCCGCGATCGGTTTCTCACGATGATGGCGCAGAACCGGACCGCCCAACCCGGCGTCGACGATCAGACGCTCATCCACACCGGCTTCTGGCCCGCCGGCCGCACGAATCACTACCTCTTCGATCTGAATCGTGACTTCGTCTTCGTCACGCAGCCCGAATCGCGGGGACGCGTGCGCGCTGCCGGCGAGTGGAACCCCCACTTTTATGTCGAGGGCCACGAGATGGGTTCGCAGAGCACGTTTTTCTTCAATCCGCCACGCGAAGCGCTCAATCCCCACTTCCCCGTCACCGAGCAAAAATGGGAGGCCCGCTTCGGCGCCGATCAGGCCGCGGCGTTCGACGCGCACGGCTGGCGCTACTTCAATGGCGAGAACTACGACAACTGGTATCCCGGCTTCACCTCGTCGTGGGCCCCGTTGCGCGGCGCGATCGGCAATCTTTACGAGCAGGCGAAAATTTCCACCGACGCCGTGCGCCACGCCAACGATGCGCTCGAATCCTACCGCGAGTCCGTCCACCACCAACTCGTCAGCACGATGGCGAACCTCACCTTCCTCGCGAAGAACCGGAAGGAAATTCTCACGGACTTCGTCGCCGAGAAACGCCAGCTCGTCGGCCCGGCGGCCACCTTCCCCGCGCGCACGTGGGCGATTCCTCCCACCGCGAACTCCGCGCGCCTCCGCCGTTTCCTCGATCTGCTCTCCGTGCAAGCCATCGAGGTGCAAGCCGCGGAAAAATCTTTCCGCTCCTCCGGCAAGGATCGCCTCGGTCGCGCGGTGAAGGACCGCGAGTTTCCCGCCGGCACGCTGCTCGTCTCGTCGCGCCAGCCGCTCGGCCGGCTCGTCGCCGCCGCCCTCGAATTCGATCCGCACATGACCACGGAGTTTCTCACTGAGGAGCGCCGCGAAATTCTCCGCTCCAATCCGAGCCGGGTCTACGACACCACCGGCTGGAGCCTCCCGATGCTTTACGATGTCGAGGCCTTCGAACTCGCGGGCGACATCGCGGGGAAAATCTACGCCGCACCGGCCGCGCCCGCCCCGATTTCAAACGCCGACACGCCCGTCGCGTTCATCATCAACGGCGCCGACGATGCCGCGATCATCGCCGCCGGCCGGCTGATGGAGCGGAACGCGTGGGTGCGCGTCGCCGATCGGGCGATTCAATTTGATGGCCACGATTTCGCCCGCGGCAGCGTGGTAATTACACGGAAGGACAACCTGAATTTCTCCGGCGATCTCGCGGCAGCCATTCGCGAGGTGTGCACCGAATTGCAGGTCAGTGCCACGGGCGTGCGCACCGGCAACGGCCCGGGCGAATCCCCCGACATGGGCGGCCGGCATTTTGTCCTGCTGCAAAAACCGAGCATCGCCATCGTCGGCCGCGAACCGATCAGCCCGAACGGTTATGGCGAAGCCTGGCACCTCGTCGATCACGTGCTCGGGTTGCGCGCGTCCTATGTGAATTTTCAAAACCTCCGCACCGCCGATCTACGCCGCTATAACGTCCTCGTCATTCCCGACGGCGCCGCCACCGCGCTCGCGGACCGCATGGAGAACCTGAAGGCGTGGGTCACCGCCGGCGGCACGCTCGTCGCGATCGGTTCGTCGGCCGGGGCGTTCGCGAAGGAGAAAGACGGCCTGGGCGCGACGCGCCAGTTACCCGACGTCCTCGCGAAATTCGACGACTACCGCCAGGCGATCGCGCGCGAGTGGGAAGCGCGTCAGACGACGCCGGACCCGGAAAAAATCTGGTCGTTCTCGCCGCCCGCCGAGGTCGTCTACCCGTGGCTCATCGGCGAGGGCGGCGACAAGACCAGCGAGGAAGAACTCAAGCGCCGCGACGCGTGGCGCGGGCTCTTCATGCCGATCGGGGCGCTGCTCGCGACGCGCATCGACGATCAAAGCTGGCTCACCGCGGGCTGTGGCGACTATCTGCCGGCGATTTATTCCGGCCGCACCGTGCTGCACGCGCCCCCGAGTGTGCAAGTGCCGGTGCGCTTCGGCGTTTTTTCACCGGCCGTGAGCAAAGTCGAACGGTCCGCGCCGGATGCGCCGAAAAAATCCGAGCCGGCCGACGACAAAAAAACGCCCGCGAAAAAGCCCGCGCCCGGCTGGACGATCGCGCCGCCCGGCTACGAGATGCGGCTGCGCATGAGCGGCCTGGTCTGGCCGGAGGCCGCCGACCGGCTCGCCAACTCCGCCGCCGTCACGCGCGAATCGATCGGCGCCGGTCAGTTGATCCTGTTCGCCGCCGATCCGGTTTTCCGGGCGGCGGCGCTCGGCACGGCCCGCGTCTTCGCCAACGCGCTCGTCTGCGGCCCCGGCATGGGTGCCACGCAACCGATCAAACCCTGAGCGGTGCGCATATTCGGTCACATTTTTGTTTTGCGCCGCGCGGCGGTTTCGTTGCGTCTGTCGGGTCATGGCTGACGTGCCCCCGCCCAACGAGGCCCTCGCTGAACTCGCCTCCGTCCTCGGCGACGACAACGTGCGCACGCTGGTGCGGACTTTTCTCCGCGATTTCCCGCCGTCGTTTCAGGATCTCTCGCGCGGCGATCGGGCCAACCGGCATCGCATCGCGCACAGCATGAAGAGCAACGCGCGCCTGATGGGCGCCATCGCGCTGTCCGAGCGCATGGCCGAGCTCGAAAAACGCCTCGAGGGCGCGACCGGGAGCGACATCACGCCCGCCGATCTCACGGCGATCAACGCCGAGTTCGAGACCATTGCCGGGCCATTGCGCGCCTTCGTCGGCGCGTGAGGCCGCCCTCAGTCGTCGACCAGACCGGTCTGAATGCACCAGCGCGTGAGGCTCGCGACCTCGCGCACGCCGATTTTCTCCATGATGTTCGCACGGTGCTTCTCGACCGTGCGCACGCTGAGATTAAGCTTCGCGGCGATCTCCTTGGACATTTGGCCCGCGGCCACGAGACGCGCGATTTCCTGTTCGCGCTCGGTGAGCGGCACATCCATCGGCTTCCGAATCGCGGCGAGACTGCCGCCGCCCTTCGCGCGCACCTTGCTCGCAAAAAACATTCCGCCCGCGCGCACCGTTTCCACCGCGCTCAGGACGTATTCGATCGGCTCGGTCTTGTCGACGTAGCCATTCACCCCCAGCGCCATCAAGTCCGCGGGGAGCCGTTCGCTCGGGTGGGCGGTGATGACCAAGATTTTTGTGTCCGGCAGGGCGCGCCGCACCTCGCGCGCGATTTCCATGCCGTTAAGATCGGGCAGCATGAGGTCGACGACCAGCATGTCCGGTTTTTCGCGCAGGCAAAACTGCAGCCCGGGCTTGCCCAGGCCAAATTCGCCCACGACCGACAGCCCCTTGACTTTGCCGAGAGTCAAAAGGATCAACTGCCGAAACATGGTTTCGTCTTCGATGAGAACGGCTCGGAGGTTACGCATGTAATTTTTTCGGACCCGGCACTAAGCAACGTTGCACGTCCAATCTCCGCAGAATTACGGATGTCAGAACACACAGCGTTAGTTACTATGAATCGTCTGACAATCCCGATGACAGAACTCAAGCTCAAGCACACAGTGCATTTCCCGGCGGCCGGCGCCCCGGGGGAGATGCGCGTGGGGAACCCCACATGAGCGACGCCGCCCCCAAGCCCACGCGCGCGCATGTTCTCATTGTCGAGGACTCGTCGGTCTTCCGCGAAATGCAGAGCCTCCTGCTGCGTCAGGCCGGCTACGCAATCTCCGCTCACGAGCATCCGGAGGCCGCGCTCGCCGCCGCCAAAGAGCGCGCCTACGACCTCGTGATCATCGATTACGAGCTGCCCGGGATGAACGGCCAGGTGTTCATGCATGCGCTGCGCAAGATTCTCCCCGACATCGCGGTGGTGTTTGTCTCCGGCTCCCTTACGCTCGAGCTCGCCATCCAGCTCAGCAGCCAGGGCGTCGCGGGCATCTTCAACAAGCCCGCCAACCCGAAGATTCTCCTCGAAAAGATCAACGAGACCCTCAGCCGCTCGGGTTCGCGCGAAGCGCAACTCGGCCGCAGCTCGAGCTCGCCCCTGCCGGCTGCCCGCCGCGGCAACTCCAACTCGCCGCTCGCCGTCGCGACGACCGCCGCCGCCATCGAGCCGACCAGTGATAATTTCGCCTACAAACCGCGCCACTTCCTCGGCAGGTCGGCCGCGTTTCGCGATCTCACCCACCGCCTCTGGAAGGTCCGCGACTTCCGCGCCGTGCTCCTGCTGCAGGGCGAAGCCGGGAGCCCGTTCGAGCTCATCGGCCGTGATCTCGCCGAGATTTCCATGTTTCGCGAAGGTCCCGTGATGCTGTGCGACGCCGCCCAGTTCGACACGCGCAGCCTCATCGAGGCCCTCGCCCCGTCCCTTCTTTCGACCGACGCCGGCACGCTCATCATCACCGGGGTGGAGACGTTCTCGACCGCGCAGCAAAAGATCCTCGAGAACCTGATTACCGGCCGCGATGTGTTCCTGCCATTTGCACGGCGCTTCCGCCTGGTCCTCGCCGCCGCCGCCAACCTCTCGGAAATGGCCGACGACGGTCGCTTCAACGACACCCTTTACTACAAGATCAGCTCGCTGTCAGTCACGGTGCCGGCGTTGAACGAGATGCGGGACGATATCCTCCCGAACGCCATTCAGCTCCTGAACGAGCACCGCATCACCCTGAACGCCGCCGCGCCGTTCACACTAGCCCCGGCCGCCGCCGCCTGGCTCCGCGCGCAAGACTGGCCTGGCAACTACGCACAGCTTTCGCGCATCCTCCTCACCGCCGCCCGCAACTCCCGCAGCCCCGAGATCGAGGTGGCGGGGCTCGAGACCGGCCTCCGCCATGGCGAAAAACAGTCGGTTCCCGCCAAGCCCACCGCGACCACGGTCACGGCCGTGGCCTCATCTCCGGTCGCCAGCCCGGCGCTCGCCGCCCCAAATCAACCGACCATCGTGACGCTCGCACCCACGGCCTCCGCCGGTCCGACCGCCCGCAGCGTCTTTCGTCCCGCGACCAAGGCCTACGATTTCGGCCAGCGTCTGGCCACCTCGCTCGCGACCGCGGGCGCAATGCTTGCCTCCTGATTTGGGGATCGAAACAACGCGAGATACGCAATCGCCTTGAGTAGGCGCATCCCCGCCAGCAGCGTTGACCGGTTCGCGCGGAAAACGAAAACGCCGTGGACACCTCACACGCCGTCTCCCCACCTTTCCGTCCGCCAGCCGCTCCATGCCCGATCGCTCAACCAGCGACAAATCTCCCTCCGCCCGCGAGGAATTCATCCGCTCGCATCCGACCGAAGGTGCGCTGCTCACTCCCGACGGCCGTCGCGTGGCCGGGTTGCCAGAGGGCCTCATGCAGGCGCTGCACCGCGGCTTCGGGGAAGCCGCGACGGAGAACGCGCGGCAGACCCTTTACCGCGCGGGCTACGAATGGGGTCTCCAAGACATGCTGCAATTCAGCTCGCGCCTGCGCCAAGAATCCGGCGGCGCCAACACCGCCGATCTCTGGCAGATGGAGCCACCCTTGGTGCTGGAACGCTGGTCGGCGCCGTTGGCCGCCTCCGGCTGGGGCTCCTGCATTTTCGATTTCTCCGCGCGCGTGAAGGGCATCACGTTTGTCGAACTGCGCCACAGCGCCTCGGCGGCCGCCGTCGGCCGCGCCACCGTCCCGGTCTGTCATCTCTACGCCGGCCTTTTCGCCGGCGCACTCAGTTTCTTCGACCGCGTTGAAAGCCATGCGGTCGAAACCGAATGCGCCGCGCTCGGCCACGCGTGCTGCCGCTTTATCGTCGGCCCCGGCCCGCTCATTGATCAGGCGGAAAGCGCCCGGCACTCCGGCATCGCGCACGACGCCATCCGCCGCCTCGTGCTGGACGCGCGCGCGCCCAGCGCGGCCTCGACCGCCGCGACTCCGCCGGTCAAACCCGCCGCGGCCCCCAGCGCCGCGAAAATTAATTGGAAGAAATAACCCGCCGCATGCCGCTCGGAGATTCCAAAGCCCCCTTTAGCCGCCTGTTCGACGGGCGCGGCCCCAGCCTTGATCCAACCTCAGGCATCGCCGTGGTGCCCGACGGATCGCGCATCGTGTTTGCCGCCGCGCCGTTCTTGTGGGCGACCCACAGCGTGTTCGGCGCGGAAAAGCCCGGCTCATGGTCGGCCACGTTTCACGCGGGTGGCGTCACCGCTGGCCAGGCCTTCGCCACCGCGGTTGATCGCGAACTCGCGCGGCTTGGCCAGCCGGTGCTCACCGATCAGCCGCTCGAATCCTGCTTCGCCCTCGCGACGCGCCACTTCGCCGCTCAAGGCTGGGGCGTGCTCGCCCCCGATCTGAGCGACGCCGCGGAGCACGGTCTCGTGATCGCCCGGCTGCGCCACAGCAGTTTTGTCGCCGCCGTCGGTTCGGGCGACGACTTCGTCGACGCTCTGCCCGCCGGTTTCCTCCAAGGTTTTCTCGAATACGTCAGCGGCCAGCCCCTCGGCTGTCTCGAGGTCGGCTGCGCGCTCACGGGCGCACCGCATTGCACGTTCGTCATCACGTCCGCCGATCGCCTCGATCCGATCCGCCCGTTGCTCGGACTCAAGGCGGCCGACGAAATCATCGCGCTGCTGAAAGCGTAGCCGCCCGACGCCGGCGGACGCCTGGGTAGCCCCCGCGCTCTCGCAAAAAAGTTTATCACCTTAGGGGTGACAAACTCTCTCCCCCTCCCGTGATCACTTTTTTCGGGGGAAACGCGCCCGAACTTCGGCAAAGCGTCACCCCAGGGCTAACCCTTTACTTGCGCGCCCGGGCGTGCAGCCATTGGCGCAACGCGCGAAAATCTTCCGGCAGGAACACGTCGCGATGCGCCGCAAAATTTTCCGGTCCTGATTTCCATTCGCCCGCCAGA
>JBBRLB010000101.1:0-24311 GCA_038231575.1 Opitutales bacterium
ACCACTGGCAGTATCTGCCCTGCCTCGCGCTCGTTGCGCTGGCGGCGGCGGGTATCGTCACGGGGCTGGCGCGATTTGCGACTCCGGTGCGCTGGACCACGCAGTTCCTTCTCCTTGCCGTGCTTGGGGCGCTGAGCTGGCGGCAGAGCCGGATGTATAACGACATCGAGACGTTTTATCGGACGACCCTCACGCAAAACCCCGACTGCTGGATGGCGTATAACAATCTCGGCCGACAGATGGTCGGCGACCGCACCCGCCTCCCCGAGGCGATCGCGCTCTTTGAAAAATCGATCGCGTTGCACCCGACCAACACCGAGGCGCTCTCCAATCTCGGTCTCGCGCTCGCGCAAACCGGCCAGCCGGCCGAGGGCATCGCGCGGCTCGAACAGGCCGTGCGCCTCAATCCCAAATTCTTTCAGGCGCACAACAATCTCGGCATCGCGCTGGCGGGCGCCGGCCGACTCGAGGAGTCCGTGGCGGCGTTTGCCCGTGCCACGCAGCTCAATCCCTACCGGCCGCAGATCCACGACAATTGGGCGAAAGTCAGCCAAGCGCTCGGCCAAGAGGCCGAGGCCGAAACTCATTTCGCCGAAGCGGCGCGACTTCGCGCCGCCGCGCGTGCGACTCCCTAATTTCTCCGCACGCGTCACGCCGAGTGCGACGGCCCATCGCCGGTCGCGCCGGTGATCACGCGCGCGCCCCGCTTGTAGGTGAAATACGAGTAAGCCCACTGCAGCAGCACCGAGATCTTATTGCGGAAGCCGATGAGAAAAATCAGGTGCACACCGAGCCAGGCGAGCCACGCCGGAAAGCCGCTGAAGTGCATCCGCCCGATCATCGCGACGGCCGAGGAACGGCCAATGGTGGCCATGCTGCCTTTGTCAAGATAGGCAAACGCGTCGCGCTCCGCGGGCGCGTGCTTCCCATTCGCGATTTCGTCCGCGATCAATTTCGCCGTGTGGTGGCCCATTTGCATCGCCGCCGGCGAGACTCCGGGAACGACGACACCCTTGCGATCGGTCAGCGCGGCCATGTCGCCGAGCGCGAACACTTCCGGATGACCCGGCACGCTGAGGTCGGGCAGAATTTTCACGCGGCCCGCGCGATCGACTTCAGCGCCGAGGGTGCGCGCGAGCGGCTGGGCCGACACGCCGGCGCCCCAGATGATGTTCGCGGCGCGGATCGTTTCGCCACCGACGTCGAGTTCACCCTCGCGGATCGCCGTCACGCGCACCTCGGTGCGCACTTCGACCCCGAGTTTCTGGAGTTGCCGGAGCGCGCTTTCCGACAAGTCCTCGGGAAACGCCCCCAGCAAGCGCGGACTGCCTTCGACGAGCAGCACCCGCGCCTTCGTCGGATCGATCCGATCGAAATCTTTCGCCAGCACGTTGCGCGCGAGTTCGGCAAACGCCCCGGCCAGCTCCACGCCCGTCGGCCCGCCGCCGATGACCACGATCGTCATCAGCTCTTTGCGGCGGACTTCGTCGCATTCGGTCTCGGCGTGCTCGAACGCGAGGAGGATTTGGCGGCGGATTTTCAGCGCGTCATCGAGCGACTTCAGGCCGGGCGCGAACTGCGCCCACTCGTCGTGGCCAAAGTAACTCGTCACGCCGCCGAGCCCGAGCACGAGGTAGTCGTAGGAGAGTTCGGTGCCGTTCCCGAGTCGCACCTTTTTCGCCGCGAGATCGAAGCCTGTCACCTCGGCCATCATGACCTCGAGGTTGGGCTTGTTGTTGAGGATCGCACGCACGGGCTGCGCGATGTCGACCGCCGAGAGGCCGGCCGTCGCGACTTGGTAAAGCAGCGGCTGAAACAAATGGTGATTCTGCCGATCGACGATCGTGATGCGCGCGCGTTCGGACGGAAACCGCTGGCAGAAACTCAGCCCGGCGAAGCCGGCGCCGATGACCACGATGTGCGGGAGGCCGACGGGAACAGTTGCGCTCATAATCAACGCCACGGTGCCGCCGGGCGCAGAAAGTGGCAATCGTAACACAGACAAATTTGCTGTTCTTCTGTTCGCGATAACCTGTAGTTCAATCCTCTGCCTTGTCATTCTGAGCGCCGCGAAGAATGCCGTCAGGGAAGCCATGCACGCGCCCACCAACATCCAGCTCATCGGTCCGGAAGTCGCCATCGTCTGGGACGACGGGGCGGAGAGCTATTTCCCGTTTGAAAAGCTCCGCGCCGCGTCGCCGAGCGCCGAAACCGCGGGCGAGCGCGACATTTTCGGTCACCAATACGGCGGCAACGGCCCGAAAAAATTCGACGGCGTGCGCGTGACGGGCTGGCAGATCGTCGGCAACTATGCGGTGCGTTTCGAATTCAGCGACGGCCACAACACCGGGCTCTACGCCTACGATTATCTCCGCAAACTCGCCGCCGCGTCCTGATTTTTCCATGAGCACCCACGTCTTCCCCGCCCGCACCACGACCGCCGAGATCGAACTCGGCACGACGCTGCAGCCGAAATTCGGCGCCGACGGCCTCATCCCGTGCATCACGCAGGACGTGCACACGGGCGAAGTGCTGATGTTCGCGTTCATGAACGCCGAGTCGCTCGCGCACACACTCGCAACCAGGCAGGCGACTTACTGGAGTCGCTCGCGCAGCAGACTCTGGGTGAAAGGCGAGGAATCGGGCAACGTGCAGCACGTCTGCGAACTCCGCACCGACTGCGATCAGGATGTGCTCCTCCTCAAGGTCGAGCAGACCGGCGCGGCCAACGCTTCCTGCCACAACGGCTACAAATCCTGTTTTTATCGCAAGCTCGGTGACCTCGACGCTGGCGCGATGAAACTCCAATTCACCGCCGAGCGCCTCTTCGATCCGGCGACGGTCTATAAAAAGAAGTGACTGGATCGGCGCTCAATCGAGCGCCGGTCCAATCGGAATTCTTGCGCGTCGTGCTGGACGCCGGAAGCGCGGCCCGGCGCGAAAGCCCGGCGTGTTACTCGGTCGCGGGCGGCGGCGGTTCTCCGGCTGGTGCCACCGGGGAAACCTCCGCGGGCGCGGCGGCGGGAGCAGCTTCTGCCACCACGGGGGCCGGAGCCGGGGCCGTGCCTTCGAAGGGCGGCGTGGACATCGGCACCTCGGGGAAGTTCTCGGGATCGTGCTCCTCGGCCTCGACCTCTTTTTTGCGCGCTTCGACCATCGGCGGCGGTGCAAAGAGGCGGCCGTCGATGAACTCGGTCACGTAACCCTCGCGCACCAGCCACACGAGATCGCCTTGCAGGCGGGAAATCTTCGTGCGGTCGTCGGCGCTGAGCACCGGCTCGGCGGGAGCCGGCGCGCCTTCGGCGGGCGGCGCGGCGGGCACGGTGAGCGCGATGTTGAGGAATTTCGTCGGCAGCTCGCTCGCCCGAATCATCGGGTGCGTCTCGATGAACGAGATCAACGAACCGATGCTGTCGGAGAACGTCTGGCCCGGCACGCGGAACTTGCGTTTCACGGCGCACACGTAGCTCACGCCCTTCGAACCCTTCTTGAAGATCGTGAAGTGTTCGCGGCGCAGGCGGCCACGGAGGGCGTTGGCCGTGTCGAGCGGGAACTTGCGCTGGCGCTCGAGTGCGCCCTCGATCGCGCGGCGGATTTCGCCAGGCGGCATCGCCTCGGCAACGATGCCGTGGAAGCGGGCGTTCTCGGACGGGCGCACCACTTTGTCCCGCGCGTGGGTGAGCAAATAAACCCGAGCGTCCTCGAGTGAATCGAAGGTGGGCGCAACCGGGGCGGGCGCCGCGGCGGGCGTCGCCTCGGCAGGAGCGACCGGCGTCGCGTCAGCTGCGGGGGCAGCGGAGTCGGTGACGGGCGCGCTCGCAGGGGCCTCGGCCGGTTTTTCCTCGGCGGGCGCGGCAGCGGGCGCTGCAGCGAGCGTCGCGGCGGGCTTGGCTGCGTCTGCGGATTTCCACGTGTAACGCGTCGTCTTCCGCATCTTGTCCAGCCACTGCTTCACGACTTCCGGATCGCGGATCGTTTCGATGCGGCTGCGGAAGGCTTCAAACGCCATCCGCGCGACGTTCGTCGCGTGGTGCTGCTGCACAATCTGATTGTAGCGGTGATAATTCGGCGGCCCGAGCAATTCGCCCGTCACGCCGCACTTGTTGATCACTTGGTAATTTCCCTTCGGCGGCTCGACCTCAACCTCGGCCATGTCGAAAAACGTGCCAAGATGCTTCGAGAGGACGTGCGCGACCGCCGCCTCATCGCTCTCGAACGGCAGATGATCGGGAACGGAAATGTAGAAGGGCGCCTTGCTGGGACGCGCGGCGGACTCGGCGCCAGCCGCGGCGGGGGCAGGTGCGGCGGACTCCTGAGGCGACTTGCGCGTCACGACGACGACGAAACGCTCCGTCTTCGCGACCACCGTGCGGGCAATTTCAAAAAGCTCGATCGTGCGGCACGACTTGCGGATGGTTTGGACGAGGGTGTTGAAGCTCGTGTCCTCGGGATAAAACGTCGCGATGAAAAATGGGCTCTCATACGGCCCGCGTTGTTCGTATTGTGGTTCACCCCGGCCGCCGTAACGCGGCCCGTCGTTGCGCGGACCACCGCGGTAGCCGCCGCCCCCGGGACCATCGCGACGATCGTCACGGCGCGGGCCCCCCGAAAATTCCCGACGTTCCGGTGCCCCACCGGCTGGAGCCGCCCCACCGGGGCCACCCGGGCCTTCGCCACTGCCCGGGCCAGCCGGCCGGCGAAACGTTCGGCGATCACGCGCCTGAGGCGCCCCGCCACCGGGGCCCTCACGACGGTCGTCGCGCCGCGGACGATCGCCACCCGGTTCGCCGGAGCGGCGATCAGAGGGGGACGATTTGTCCTGAGTCCATTGGGTGCCGAAGCTGAAACCCTGAAGCTGGCTCAGATCGAGTTTATTGAAATCCGCGGGCGGATTCTCCTGAGGAGGTTGGTCGTCCATGTAGTCCGAAAGCGGGCGTTAGCCCGCGAGTGTTGGCGTGGTGATACTTTGCCGGTCGCAGTCGCCGCCCAGTGTCCCGGGGCACAACGGGAGTGGCAAGCAGTTTCCCAGTGCACCCGCGGCGATGCACCGGGCGAATAACCCCAGACCCGTTCGGCGGGGAATCGTTCACGCGACCGGGCACAGAGGAGGACTTTGAGGCGTCGGGGGCGGCCCTCAGGCGGCAAACATCGTCTGCCCCAGGCTTTCCTTGGCGGCCGAGTCGTGCTGCACCCCACGCACTTGGAAAGAAAACACCGTGAGCTTTTCCCGGGACCGCACCCGCAGCGTCGAACCATGAAAACGCACGCACATCCGCGCTATATAGAGGCCGAGTCCGCTGCTGCCGAGCTTGCCGGCGGCTTTTGTCGCCGGCACCAACTCAAATAAATAAGGCCGGTGATCGATGGGAATGCCGGGGCCGCCATTGGCGATCGCGAGTTGCCAGCCCGTCGCGGAGGCCTTGGTCATCCGCACCCGCACCCAGGTGCCACGCGAATATGCCACGGCGTTGCCGATCAAATTGACAAGCGCATGGCGCAGCAGCAGCGGCGAAAACGATGCCTCCACCCGCTCCGGCAAATCCAGCGTAATAGGCGCGCCCTCGGGCCAGACCCCCGGCTCGCGCACGAGCTCGGTGATAAACGACGTCAAATCGCCGCGCCCAAAATCCGCCGCGCCACCGCGGGTGACAAACAGCAGCCGCATGCCCGCCAGCAGTTCCATCATGCGCTTCACCCCGCCCTGCAAATCCCGCAGGCCGCGCGCGCGCTCGTCCGCATCGCGTGTCGTCGTCAGGATGGAGGCCGAGAGGGAAACCTGACAAAGGACGTTGGCGAGATCGTGCTGGAGAATCCCAGGCAGAAGGGCTCGCTCTTCGGAGAGGCGGCGCTCTTCTTCCAAGGCCGCGAACAACGCTTCTTCAAGCGACGGCATGTTCTACCTTCGGAACATAGCGGTAAGCGCCGGGCACGCCCCATGCCATCGCCTCGACCGCCTCGGCGACCACGGCCGGCGAACCCCGGCGCACGGCGAGCATCAATTCAACTCCGTCGCGCGGGAGGATTTCCTCCTGATCGATCGCCGCGCGCAACGCGTCGAGCGCCGCGGCACGATCGCCGTGCGCGACGCATTCGCGAATCTGGACTAGATTGAGCGCGCTCATCTCCTCACCAAAAGAAGCAGGACGATTTCGGATCGAGATATTCGCGCGACGGCATGGCCGGCACGACCCGCCACACCGTGGCGTATTTCGACCACGGTCCCGGCAGTTCACCGTCGAACAACACCGACCACGGGGCTTCGCGGTGCGGCTTGCGATCGAAGACCCGGCGCAGGAATTCCGCGTGGCCCTCCTCCCCCGCGAAATAAAGGCAGCGCCGCTCGAAACAATTCGGCACCTCGCGCACCGCGCTGCGCAGCTTGTAGTAGCCCACGACGAATTCGTTGCGGGCCAGTTCGACCGCGGCGCGCGCCGCGGCCGCCCGAAACGTGTTACCCGCCGAGTAACCGTAGCTCACGTGGCCCGCCGCCGACCGACGAAACAGGAGCGCGACCTCGCCAATCTGGGCGTTGTGCTCGAGCCGCAGCGCCGTCACCCCGAGCATCGCGTCGCCCACGACCGACGCGCGCATGTAACCCGACCACCACGAGACGAGCGCCCAGCGCTCCAACGCCTCGAGATACGCCCGTTTGCGCGCCTGCGATTTGAAGAGCCCGGGAAACGCCGCCATGCCGTTCGTCGAGTTGTCGACGTCGAAGCCGTATTTCGCGGACTCATCCCCCTGCGAAAGATCGTAGAAGGCCCAGCGTTCGAGCGCCTCTGAGATCGCCATGTGGCGGGCGACTTGCGCGGAGCCGCTGGCGCCCGTGCCGTCGGCGTTGCCATAAACACAGAGCGCTGGCTTGCCGCGGATGAGACCCGGCGCAAGATAAGCGTTCGCCTGATGCGCCTGCTTACCCAATACATCGATCGACCCCGAGGAAACCCGATCAATCGGGCCCCCGTGGCTCGTGAACACGTCACGATAGTTGATCGCTGCGAGGCTGAACATGGCGCGAAGGGATTAGTTTTCGTCGGGCGGCGCGCCGCAGGGCAAACCGGGACCGTCCATGAAGGAACCAGGATTCAGCGAAAGATCGCTGCCCGACTGCGTATCGAATTTTTCTGCGGCACGCGCAGCGCCAACAGCGAGGAACATCGTGGAAACGATGGCGAAGAACAGGGAAGTGTATTTTTTCATGCGCGGTTAAGATAGCTTAAGCTCGCTCTCAGTTCTACCGCGCCGTTTACCTGCCAAACCTTAATGCTCTACCTTTTAAAAGGTATTCGACTAATGTTCCTATGGAGCGGGCTTGCTGCACTGCTTTTGGCAGTGCCGCCCGAATCGGCTCCCTTGCATGTGACTTTCTCCACGGCGCAGCTCCAAGGGGAGACGTATATCTGGCAGGTAATCGAGACTCCGGATCGCCAGATTGTCGCGGCTGGAGAACGAGTTATCTACTATCAAGGCGACCACTGGACCGCGGTGAACAGTTTCCGCTCGTCCGCCATTCGCGGCCTTCTGGTCGAGGGGGACTACCTGTGGGTCGCCTCACCTGGCCACTTGGGCAAATTTCGCCTGCCGCTCCGGCCAAACAGCCTTTACGAACCGGTTGAGATTCCAGGCTTGTCCGAGGCAGGAGAAATCTGGCATCTGGCCAAATCGGGAGATGCCTTGATGGCCACGACGACCGAGGACGTCTGGTTCTTCAATCCGCTGACAAAACAAACCACACACACCCACTTACCCACACGCCAACGCCTGATCGTCGAAAAAAAAGGGGCGGACACCATTATCGCGCAATTTGGGGAGGGATTGTGGAAGGTGAGCGGCACCAAACTTGAACAATTTGAGAACCCGTTGCCCGATAAATCCGATTTGGCGTGGAATTGGGCTGATGGACAATTCGTCCTTACGTCGAAAGCGCTCTATCGTTCGATCGATGGCGAATATCGGCGACTCGCTTCCGCTGCTGCTCTCAGCGACCGCGCGGTCGTCTTGTCGGTTTCCAAATGGGGACGTTTCGTTGCCTTGGCAACCAGCTCAAAGGGACTTTCCCTTTTTGACCCTGAAACCAACCAACTCCGGTTTATCACCCTGGCATCGGGCCTGCCCAGCCTCGTCGCCTGTTCTCTTTTTGTCGACCGCCAGGAACGGCTTTGGCTGGGAACGAGCAAAGGAATTACCCTCTTCGCTGCCCAGATATTCGGGCAGCTCATTGCCGATGGCAGCAATCCGTTGTTTGCCGTCCGGTCGAATGGGTTGTTCGTCAGCCATGAGGCCTCGGCAATTTATTATCATGACGACGGTCACGAGGAAATAGTCGGCGAACGCGTGTATGAATTCCTGCCCACGCGTTCCGGCTATGCGTTCGGTCTTTGGGGAAAAATTCAATTCGGATCAACGAGCCTGGAAATTCCCGCCAACAGAATTGGCGCCAACATCGCGCTGCCCTCGGGCAATCATTTGGTGACTTCGCTCGAGCGCACCTACGTGGTGGATTTCGCCCGTGCCCGCGTCACCTACGCTCCGTCACCTTCCACGGAACTCACGGGCTTTACCCTCATCGAGAATTTGCTTTGGGCGGCAGGTTCGAACGGCGCCATTTATCGTTCGCCGACGGGTCCGGTCCTTAAGTTCGAGAAGGTGGCCGACCTGGCCGGGGCCGGGCCGACAAAACTTTCTCACCTCGGAAATGTGTTAGTCGCCGTCTCCCATATCGGCGTGCGCTTCGGCGAACAACTCCGGCCGGTCGCCAGCACGCGCGATCTGCAGAATCCACATCTCGCCGAAAATGCCAAGGGCGGACTTTGGTTGCTCGGTGAACAGGATGGCGTGCACCGGCTGGGCCGTCTCGTGCTCTCCGGCAATGCCGTCGAGTGGCAGACCGTCGACGCCAAAGGTCTCAGCCTCCTGCCGGATCCCCACTCGCTGAACGCGAGCGAACGCACGCTGCTCATCTGCGGCGAAAACCAGATTCTCGAACTCAACCTCGATCAATTGCAGAGCACCTACCGGCTCGACCCGCCGCGGCTTAGTTTCACGTTTGCCGATCCCGCGACGGGCACCCCTGCGACCGCGAATGCGCCGCCGGAAAAACTTTCCGCGGAAAAAAACAACCTCACGTTCACCGGCACGCTGGCGTTCGACGAATTCGGGGAGAAACCGGCTTATGAACGCCGGCTGCTGCCGACCGAGACGGCCTGGATTTCCACCCAGGCGGGCGAGAAGGTGAGCTACCCTTCCCTCGCCCCGCGCCACTATACGCTCGAGGTCCGCGCCACTCATCTCGGCCACACCGGCGCCGTCACGCCGAGGACTTTCACGGTGCTGCCGCCGTGGTATGCGTCGACGGGCGCATTCGCCGGTTATGGCGCGCTGGCGCTGCTGTCGTTCTATTCGATTTTCCGGCTCCGCACGCACCAGATTCGCACGCGCAATCTCGCGCTCGAGCGCCTCGTCGAGAAACGCACGCACGAACTCGCGCAGGCCAGCGCGGCGAAGACCGAGTTCCTCGCGTCGATGTCGCACGAAATTCGCAACCCCATGAACGGCGTGATCGGCTTGGTGAACATTCTGCGCGAAGAGCCGCTCGGGCCGCGCCAGGCCCGCACGTTGAAAATGCTGCACGGCTGCGCCGAGCAACTCCGCACCACGGTCGACGACATTCTCGATTTTTCCAAAATCGAGGCCGGCCAGGTCGTCCTCGAGCGCACGACGTTCGATTTGCTCGACACCCTGGAGGCGTCCGCCGCCACAATCGATCCGGGCGGGACGAAGATCCGTTTCGTGGACGTGCCGCCGCCGCATCTTTCCCTCGTCGGCGACGCCGGCAAGCTCCGCCAGATCTTTGCCAACTACGCGAGCAACGCGCTGAAATACGGCCTCCCGCCCGAGGCGCGCGTGAACACCATTCTCGTGCCCTCCGACGACGGCGTGCGGCTGACCCTCAGCGTCACGAGTTCCGGGCCGACCATCGACAAGGACACGCTCGACAAATTCTTCGAGAGTTTCACGCGCGGCACCGACGCGATGGAACGCAACATCCACGGCACCGGTCTCGGCCTCGCCATCTGCAAGCGCTACGCGCAGGCGATGGGCGGCGAAGTCGGCGCGGTCAGCACGAACGGCGAGACGACCTTTTACCTCAACGTGCCGTTCGCCCGCGCCAGTGCCGATGCCCTCGCACCCATTGCCCTGCCCGAGCAGTCCGCCCTGCCGGCCCGGGCGCTCGCCATCGAGGACGAGGACTATAACCGGATCGTGCTCGGCAATATTCTCACGAAGATGAATTACCGCGTCGATTGGGCGACCACCGGCGCCGAAGCGCTGAAACTCGCGCAGGAAAACGGCTACGACATTGTCCTCACCGATTACCGGCTGCCCGACACGAACGGCGTCGATCTGGCGCGCGAGATTCTCCGGCTCTGTCCCGAGCCGAAGCCCGCGGTTTTTGCCGTCACCGCTTATTCGACGAAGGAACGCCGCGACGAATGCCTCCGCGCCGGCATGGCCGGTTTCATCAGCAAGCCGATCACGCTGGAAAAACTCCGCGCCACCCTAGCGGGCTGGGGCGACCGGCAGCTGACCACGATTTCCCTCGAGTCCAGCCACCGGCCGCTGCCGTCGCAGCCGCCGGCCGCGATCGAGTCCGGCTGGATTGAACTCAAGCGGGCCGCGATGCTCGACACCAAGCGCGCCGCCGAACTCGCCCACCGACTCAACAACGTGTGCCGCGCCTTCAACTATCTCGATCTCGCCGAGCAACTCGAACTGCTCGAGGGTGCCCTCGAGCGCGACGAGCCCGCCGCGCAATTTCTCCAAGCCTGCGAGCGATTGCTCAGGCCGAGTGCAGACGATCGATCGTCGTGAAGCCCATCTTCAGCGCGTAGGCCTGCAGTTCCTGCGCGGAGTGCAGATTGAGTTTGCCCATCACGTTGCGCCGGTGCGTTTGCGCCGTCGCCGAACCGAGCCCGAGTTCCGCCGCCGCCTCCGCGTCGGTGCAACCCGACCCGATCAGTTTCAAAAATTCCTGTTCGCGCGGGGACAGCAGCTTGTCGAAACTCGATTGGTCGCCCGCGAGGCGGCGCTGGCGGTCGACAAACCGCGGACTGAAAAACGCCCCGCCCGCCGCGACCATCTGGATCGCCGTCAGCAAGATTTTCGGATCCTCGTCCTTGTGCACGAAGCCCTGCACAAATGCGCGGCTCACGCGGTGCACAACGTAGTCCTCGCACGACGAGGAAAAAAGCAGGACCGGCGTCGGCACTTGCGCCTTGATGAGTTCGTCGATAAAATCGATGCCGTCCCCATCCGGCAGCCGGATGTCCAGCAATAGCACATCGGCGATGCGCAGGACCGCCAGGTTGGTGCGAAGTTCGGCCAGCGTGCCGGTTTCGAGCAGGACCTTGCCTTTGCATTCCTCAATCAGGAGTCGGCGGATCAGTCCGCGGAACATCACTTGATCTTCCACGAGGACGAACTTCATGGCGGCACTAGAATGCAGAAAGGCCAGCGAGGAAAGCGGGATTAAACCCTAGGCTGCATCCGCCGCGGCATCGCAATGAGTCGCACGAGGCGGGGCATCCCGAGCGAAGCGGGGTCGCGCCACGCAACGATCTCATCGCCTGGCACATCAATCGCCCTCCTTCACGCAAGCCTCGTTGGGCATGCTGCGCTTTCGCTGCGCGCCAGCGAAACATGGTGCTCGGGACAGGACTCGAACCTGCACGCCTTACGGCACACGCACCTCAAGCGTGTGTGTCTACCAATTCCACCACCCGAGCAAGAGTGACGAGAGGAAGGCGGAATAAGAGGAATCGTCCCGGCGAAGTAAAGGGGGAAAGATTTTTTCTTGGGTCAGCGTTTTTGACGCTCGGCCAATCCCCGCGCCAGGTCCGCCGCGAAGAACGGACCGCGATAAATCATCCCCGTATAAACCTGCACCAGCACCGCGCCCGCATCGAGTTTCTCCGCCGCACTTTCGGAGTCCATGATGCCACCGACCCCGATAATCGGTAACCGGCCGCCGGTCGCGCGGGAAAGATAGTTGATGATTTCAGTCGAGCGCCGGCGCAGCGGCGCACCGCTGAGGCCACCCGCTTCCTGGACACTCCCGAAAAATCCCGGCCGGGCCAGCGTCGTGTTCGTCGCGATCACGCCATCGAGCGCAAATTCCGCCACCACGCCCAGCACCGCGTCGATCTGCGGCCATGTGAGATCGGGCGCGATTTTCAGGAGCACCGGCACGCGGCGCGTCCGCGCGCGATTCGCCGCCGCGACCGCGCCCAGCAGCTCGCGCAGGCGAGATTCGTCCTGCAGTTGGCGGAGATTCGGCGTGTTGGGGCTCGAGACGTTCAGCACGAGATAATCCGCAAAATCCGCGAGCCGCGCGAAACTCGCGAGATAGTCCGCCGTCGCACCGTCGAGATCCGTGACCTTGGATTTGCCCAGATTGACTCCGAGCGGGATGCGTCGCGCCCCCGGCCCCGGCTGCCGCGCGAGCCGCGCGGCCACGGCCTCGGCGCCCTCGTTGTTGAAGCCCATCCGATTGATCACGGCCTCCTCGGCCGGATAGCGAAACATCCGCGGCTGCGGGTTCCCGGGCTGGGCGAGCGCCGTGACCGTGCCGATCTCCACGTGGCCGAAGCCGAGCGCGGCCGCCGCAGGCCAGGCCCGCGCGTTTTTGTCGAAACCGGCGGCGAGGCCGACCGCGTTGGGAAATTTCAGGCCGAACGCCGCCACCGGCCGCATTTGCGCCGCGGGCAGCCGCGTCCACGCCTCCAGCGCCCGGCACAACGGCGGCACCCCACCGAGCAGCGCCAACGCGTGCACCCCCCGTTCGTGCGCCACTTCCGAGTCCTGCCGGAACAGCGCCGGACGCACCAATTTTTCGTAGAAGAATCCCATCCGCTGAGCAGCGTGAAACCCGCGATGCAAATAGCAAGTGCCGGGCGCGCCGAAGGCCCCGGCGGGCAGGAATTTCCACGCGGAAACACAATCGTGACATACGGGCGCGTGCTGGCGTTTTTTGTGCTTGTTTTTTCAACCTCCGCTCGCACGCTGCGAAAAATTCTTACTCTGACTCATGGCTAAAGCTATTTCCGCTCTCGACTGGTGCATCGTTCGTCTGGGTGACGACCATAATTGGTGGGTCGCCGAAACCAGCGACCCTGTGCGCTGGGATGTCGACGGCCTGAGCATCGTCGATCCGCGCCAGCTCGCGCACTTGGTGGAACTCGTCGACGCGCTCCGCGACTACGGTTTCGACCAGGACGTGTTCGAGTCGGCCTTCATCCCCTTCCGCATCGACAAGGATCTCGGCGCCGGCAAGGTGCGCCTCAAGCGCGTGAAGGAGTCGCTCTTCGACTCTGAGGAAAAACTCTTCGTGCTCCCCGACGTGATCGACGAGGAAAACGGCCCCTACGCCGATCTGCTCGATCATCTCACGCGCTGCCGCGTGAAAATGCTCAACGATCTTTTTGCGTTCGAATCGAAACTCTCCGTCGACGAGGTCGAAGATGAGATCCGCGAGGACCAGAACAGCCATTTCATCCAGGGCAAAGCCGTCCACACCTTCGAGGAACTCACCTCGGTGCTCGATTACATGCCCGCCGGCTACGACACCGACGAAGAAGCGCCCGCCAAGGGCATCGAGGAAGAGGAAGACGCCGATCTGCCCGAGCTCGACGAAGCCGAAGAGGAAAAACTCAAGAACGACGAGTCGCTCAAGTGGGACGAAGACGACGAGGGCAAGGATAAGGACAAAGACGACGACGGCGAAAAGAAAAAGGGCGACGACGATGAGGATTCCGACGACGACGACGGCGAAAAAAAGAAAACCGACGACGATGAGGATTCCGACGACGACGAAAAGCCGCGGAAGAAAGCCAAGAGCAAACGCTGAGCGCGCTCTGCTCCCCGCAAATCTCACGGCGGCCCACTCGGGCCGCCTTTTTTTTGCCCCGTCTTGTCATTCGGAGGGGAGCGAAGAATCCAGCCAAGCGAACGCAGTGAGGATTCGCCGCCGTGCATTCTCGCTACGCTCAGAATCCCCCGCTGCCGCGTCCTTCGTTTCACGCCGCAGTTGCCAATCCGCGCACTTTCGCGCAGCAACACAGCCTGCATGAAATTCCCCGCGCCCGTCGTGTCGGTTTGCTTTGCCGTCGTGCTGGCCCTGGCGGCGGCCGGTTGTGCCACGGACGGCGGGGTGTCGGCCGCCAACCCCCAAATTCCGATTCCGGTTTCCACGGCACAGTTGCGGCCCGGCGACAGTCTCACCGTCGCGCTCCTCGGTGTCCCCGATCCGACGACGAACGTCGTCCAAATCGACGACCAGGGCCTGATCAACCTGCCGTTCATCGGTGCACTCACCGCCGGCGGCATGAGCACCGCGGAACTTTCCCAGCATACCCGCGACACCTACATCGCGAAAAAAATCTACACCGCCGTCAACGTCTCCGTCAGCGTGACCGAGCGCTACGTTTATGTCGGCGGTGAAGTGCAACATCCCGGTCGCATCGTGTGGACGCCCGACCTGACCGCCGCGAAGGCCATCCAGTCCGCGGGCGGATTCTCGCTCTATGCGAAAGAAACCGCCGTCAGCCTGGTGCGTGACAACAAGGCCTACAGCATCGACGTGAAGCTCGCGCAAAAAAATCCTGGTCAGGACCCGCGGCTCATGCCCGGGGACTCGCTGCAAATCTCCCGCTCGCCGTTCTGAACGCCCGCTCCGCCCGATGAAAGACTTTTCCCGTTCTGTCGTCCGCTGGGCCGCCCTCGCCGCGGTGGTCGGCGCCAGCCTTGGCTCCCTTCTCGCGCAACCGCCGCCGTCGTCGCCCGCGCCGACCGTGGTGTTCATCGGCAACAGTTTCTTTTACGCCGCCGGCTCGCCGGTGCGATTCTACCGCGCGGCGACGGTCACCGATCTCAACGGCGAAGGCACCGGCGGCGTGCCCGCGTTGTTTAAAGCCTTCGCCCTCCAAGCCGGCCGCGATTTCGCCGTGAGCCTCGAAACCGTCGGGGGGAAAAATTTCGACTATCACCTGCAGGCCAAGGCCGCCCTCCTCGATCGCGCGTGGGACTACGTCGTCGCCTCCGGCTACAGCACGCTCGATCAAGCCAAGCCCGGCGATCCGGCGCTCCTGATCAAGACGGCGAAACAACTGGCCGAGTTGTTGCACGCCAGAAACCCGGCGGCCGACATCCGCCTCTCGGCCACCTGGTCGCGCGCCGATCAAACTTATCCGGAGAAAGGCCACTGGCATGGGCAACCGATTGAAAAAATGGCCTTGGATATCCGCGCCGCCTACGACTCGGCGGCCGCGAGCACGCCCTTCATTCACGGCGTTATTCCGGTCGGCGAAGCGTTCAACCGCGCGATCAAAACCGGCGTCGCCGATCCGAATCCCTACGATGGCATCGCCTTCGGCCAGGTCGATCTCTGGACCACCGATCACTATCACGCCAGCACCTACGGCTACTATCTTGAGGCGCTGGTGATCTTCGGCGATCTCACCGGACTCGATCCGCGCTCGCTCGGAAAAAGTGAGCGCACCGCCCTCGAGCTGGGAATGTCCGCCGATCAGGCAGTCGCGTTGCAGCAGGTGGCGTTCGACGAACTCGCGGCCACGAAAGGCCGCGCGCCGCTGAAGACGTTCACGCCGGTGCCGCTGCCGCGTTGAGCCCTTAAGGTCGGGCGCATTATCCGTCACGCGCCGCTCAGAGTGATCGGCCGTCGCCGCGGCGAATGAGGGCTCATCGCCCTACCGTTTCAGCAGCGCCGCCATCTCCTTCGCGAAATAGGTCAGGATGATGCCCGCCCCAGCGCGTTTGATCGCGATGAGCGATTCGTGACGCGTGCGGGCGAGATCGAGCCAGCCGAGCCGGGCGGCCGCGTGAATTTGGGCGTATTCGCCGGAGACTTGGTAAGCCGCGACGGGTTTCGTCGTCGCATTGCGCACTTCGCGGATGATGTCGAGATAAGCGCCGGCCGGTTTCACCATGATGATGTCCGCGCCTTCGAACGAATCGATCCGCGCCTCCAGCAACGCCTCGCGGCGGTTCGCTGGATTCATCTGGTAGGTCGCCTTGTTGAGCAGCTTCGTGCCCGCCGCCTGCGCGCTGCCGACGGCTTCGCGAAACGGCCCGTAGTAAGCCGAATTGTATTTCACCGCATAGGCCATGATACCGGTCCCGGAAAAACCCGCCGCATCGAGCGCCTTGCGGATCGCGCCGATGCGGCCGTCCATCATATCGCTCGGTGCCACGAGATCGACGCCGGCCCGCGCCTGCAACACCGCCATCTTCGCGAGAATCGCGACGGTGCGATCGTTTTCGACATCGTCGCGCGCGGCGTTGAGCACGCCGTCGTGTCCGTGACTGGTATAAGGATCGAGCGCGACGTCCGTGACGATCGCCAGCTCCGGCACCGCCTGCTTCACCGCCCGCACGGCGCGCAGGATGAGCGTCTCCTCGTTGAGCGCCTGCGTGCCCTCGTCGTTCTTGAGTTTCGCATCGAGCTTCGGAAACAACGCCACCCCCGGCACGCCGAGCTGATGAATCGCGCGGCATTCCTTCACGAGATCGGCGAGGTTCAACCGGAAGACGCCGGGCATCGACTTGATTTCCTCGGGACGCGACTTGCCGTCGACGACGAACAGCGGCGCGATGAAGTCGGCGGGACGCAGCACGGTTTCTTCGACCAGCGCACGCAGCGCGGCAGTCCGGCGCAGGCGGCGGGGGCGTTGGGTCAGCTCGAGTTTGAAATTTTCAGCCATGGAAAAGTCACCGCAGTAGAGCACGCCGCGCCCCGCCCCGCTAGCCGATTCGCGCTCGTCAATCCGTGGCGGCCGCAGCACAGTGCCGGGCCAATCAGCGAACGTCACGTCATGAAGAAAATCTTCGCCGCCCCGCTCGCGCTGCTGCTGCTGGCGGGATGTGCGACCGGCTACGGGCCCGAACCGACCAATCCGGTCGAACGGGCGAATGAAATCTGGCTCCACAATCGCGAGTCCTATTACCGCAACGCCGGCTGGAGCGGACCGGACGCGATGTTTCAAGCGGAGCAGGATCTGCAGGCGGGCAAAACAATTCCGGCCGATCGGCCGCCGATGGAGCGCCGCCCGCGTGGCTGAGCCCGCTCGACCCGGGTTGTGATTCACGCCGACGCATCCGCGACCGTCCGGAAACCACTCAAGCTGCCCAGCGTCGCGTGCGCATTCTGGCCGCTCGCGGCGTGAGCGACGAAGGCCGAGGTCGAGCCCGCCCAGCCGCTCGATTCCGCCCCGGCACCGTGGATGCACACCCGCGAGTTCTCCGATCGCAACCTCGGGTGGAGCAGCCTCGACGCGCGCGATCATGCCGAACGCGATCTCGTGGCGGGCAAATTCCCGCCGATCGAGCAAGCGCTCCTCGGCCGCCGGGTGCCGAATTGAGGCTTGCGGTCCGCGGGGTTCTCACCGTTTTTCGCCGCACTGCCATGCTGACGCGCCCTCACTGTTGTCGCCCCACGACGCCCCGCGCGTCGACGGCGTGCTCGGGTCCGGCGATGGTTTGACCGGAGCCGAAGCGCCCGCCGCGCGCCGCGCGCAAAAACTCGTTCCGCGGTCGCGGAATTTCTGGCAGCCTCCCTCCTCTCACTCTCCTTTTCATGGCCATCAAGCTTTTCGACTCGCTCACGCGAGAGCTCCGCGAACTCCAGCCCTCGCACGCCGACGGCATCTACCGCTTCTACAACTGCGGCCCGACGGTCTACGCGCCCGCGCACATCGGCAATTTCCGCACCTTCGTCGTCAACGACGTCCTCCGCCGCCTGCTCGAACTCGAGTTCGGCGCGGGCCAAGTGAAGCACGTTCGCAACCTCACCGACGTCGACGACAAAACGATCAAGCGCGCCCGCGATGAAGGCCGCCCGCTCGCCGAGGTGACGAAGCAGTGGACCGATAAATTCCATGCCGACTGCGCCGCGCTGAATTGCCTCGCGCCGCATGTCGAGCCCACCGCCACCGGCCACATCGTCGAACAAGTCGACATGATCGAGGTGCTCATGAAAAAAGGAAATGCCTACCGCGCGCCCGACGGCTCCGTGTATTTCAAGGTCTCCTCGTTCGACGACTACGGCAAACTCTCGCGCGTCAAGGAACGCGAACTTCAGGTCGGTTCCGCGCTCGCCGGTAAGTCGCAGGCCGTCGATGCCGACGAGAAGGAAGACGCCACCGACTTCGCGTTATGGAAAGCGCACAAACCCGACGACGGCGCGAACGCGTGGGACAGCCCGTGGGGCCGCGGCCGCCCCGGCTGGCACATTGAGTGCAGCGCGATGAGCAAAAAACACCTCGGCGAAACGATCGACCTCCACACCGGTGGCGTCGACCTGCTCTTCCCCCACCACGAAAACGAAATCGCCCAGAGCGAATGCTGCAACGGCCAGCCGTTTTCACGTCATTGGTATCACAGCGAGCATCTGCTCGTGGACGGCAAGAAGATGAGCAAGTCGCTCGGCAATCTCTACACGCTCGACGAACTCGTCGCGAAGGGCTTTTCGCCGATGGCACTGCGCTACGCGTTGCTCATGGGCCACCCGCGCAAGCAGCTCAACTTCACGCTCGATTCGTTGCACGCCGCCGAGAGTGCACTCGCGACGCTGCGCGCGTTTCGCGCCACGCTGCCGACGAGCGGAGTCACGCACGATGCCTTTGCCCCCGTGTTGGCCGCGTTGCAGGACGAACTGAACACTCCCGCTGCGCTCGGCGCACTCTTCTCGATCCTCAATCGCAAGGACGTTCAAGCCGATGCTGCGTCCTTCGATCGCGTGATGTTCGCCCTGGGCTTGAATCTGCACTCGGCCCCCGCCCCCGCCGCTGAAGTGCCGCCAGCGATCAAAGCCCTCGCCGAAAAGCGCTGGGCCGCGAAGCAGGCGAAGGATTTCGCCGCCGCCGACGCGCTCCGCAAGGACCTCGCCGCTGCCGGCTGGTCGATGCTCGACAGCAAGACCGACTACAAACTCGAGCCACTGAAAAAGTAGTTTGGGTTTCGCCCGCCGCGCAGCCCTCCGCCTCGTTCCCCTCAGGCCACCTACCGCCCAGCGCCTGCGGGTAGTCCAAGGATCGCTGAGGGCTCTCTCTGATTCAGAGGAGCGCCGCGGACGGCGGTCGCTTTAACCACCTATTGCGTCATCGGTCAGCGTTACCGGTTCTCACGTTTCGGTGCCCTTGGTCTTGGGGACGGCGTAAAACAGGCACCGTCGAGCTGGGGGCGGTTCGAGAGTCGGCGAGCAAAGTGCAAAAAAAGGCCGCCCCGAAGCAATCTCGAGGCGGCATTTTGACCTAATAGGCCGTTCAAGTTACCAGCGAGAACGGCTCTGACCCAACACCAAACAAACAAACCGTAGAACTGACTACCCGGTGAAAGACGCGAACAACTCAGGTTCGTTCAAAAAACGTTCCTTTTTAAAAAGGCCTGGAATTCGGTATTGCCGGAAAGAGAAACGATCGGGAGTATGCTCGCGGAACTGCGCCCCCTACTAGCTAGCTGCTTGGCCCCGAAGGCTTCGAAGCGTCGCCGCCTTGTGGAACGGGTGACGAAATCCCCCGCGCTCAACCGCCGCTGACGACCCCGATCAGTAACCGCGGAGCCTGAGGGAATTACTCAGCGATTTGTCCGGCTAATTGCTTTGACGCCACAAAACGGGGCGTTTCGCTAAGGACATGCGTTACCCCAGCCGTTGGCTCATGACTACGTTGCTGATCGCCGCCGCTCCCTTGGGCGCGAAAGCCCAGACCACGACGTGGACCGGCACGAGCAACAATACGTTTTCAGCCCCGGGAAATTGGAACAACGGCATTGTCAATGATGGCAACGCGGCAGCTACGTTTAGTGGCACCGCCAGCGGGGCGATCAATGTCGATACACCCTTCAGTGTCGCATCGCTGACGTTGAGTGGCGCGAACAGCTACTCCTTTAGTGGGAGCACGCTGAGCATTGGGTCCGGGGGAATTACAGATTCGGCGTCCAATGCTTTCACTTTCAATAATCCGATCGTGCTCACCGCCGATGCGGCCTTCAGCAATGCCGCCGGGACGAGCGGGCTCAATTTCGCCAACACAACGGCCATCGACAATGGCGGCCATAATTTGACGCTGACCGCGAGTTCGACTCCCTCGGCGATCATGGTGGTCAGTGGCAACATCACGGGATCCGGTGCGCTCACCGTCGGCGGAACGGCCTTCACGATCCTGAGTGGCACGGGCAACAATTTTTCGGGTGGAACCACGATTAACTCAGGCGCCACGCTTCAAGTCGGCGATTCTGGCTCCGGTGCGGGTTCCTTGCCGGGCAACGTGGCGAATAGCGGCACGATATCTTTCAAGCCGATCAACAACCCCTACACGTATACTGGTGTGATTTCCGGTGCTGGGCAGTTGTTGAAGGGATTCGGAGGCACCAATATGCTGACCCTTAGCGGTGCCAACACCTACAGCGGCTCGACCACCGTTAGCGCCGGCACCCTCGCTGACGGGGCCGCTGGCACGTTCTCGCCCAACAGTGGTATTTCACTGACCGGTGGCTCGTCATCGACCCTGAATGTAAATTACAACGAATCCATCAAGGGCCTCGGCGGCTCTGGCGCGAGCGCGGGTAGCACGGTCAATCTCGCTTCCGGCGTCACGCTTACGCTCACCACCGGCAATAATTTCACCTACAACGGCACGATCTCCGGCGCCACGGGATCGCTCGTCGTGTCCGGCGCTGGCGGCACCAGCCAGTCGCTCACCGGCTCCAGCAGCTATGGCGGCGTGACGAAGATCTCCGGCGGCGCGCAGTTGAATGTGGCCAGTCTGGCCGCCATCGGTGTGAACAGCGCGATCGGCACTGGCGATGCCACCAGCGCGCCGACCAACGCCGCGAGCCTCGTCCTAGATAGTGGCGGTGTGCTGGCCTATACGGGCGCGACGAATATAAGCACCGACCGGCTTTTCACGCTCGGCACCGGTGGCGGGAAGATTTTCACCAATGGCGGCGGCTCGCTTAACTTCACCAACAGTGGCGCAATTGCGTTCAGCACACCCAACGTGTCAACTTTCCTGGTGCTGGGTGGCAGCGATTCCAGCACCAACACCTTCAACCCTTCGCTCGGCAACAACGGATCCGCCACGGTTTCTCTCACCAAAGGCAACTCGCCGGATACTTGGATCCTCACCGGAGCGAACACCTACACCGGACAAACTTCCATCAATCAAGGCACGTTGCGCCTCGGCGCGGATAACACACTTCCGAACTCGGCCTTCATCACCATCAGTGCCGGCGCCACCCTGGACGTGGCGGGCAATCAAACCATCAATAATTTTACCAGCGGGACGAGCGCGGCGAGTTACGTCACGCTACAGAGCGGCAAGACGCTCACCGTGAACCCGGTCACCACCGGATTTACGCAGCCCTCTTATTCGGGCACGATTTCGGGCAGCGGTTCTCTGGTGGTCACGGGCACCGGAAATTTTCTGTCTGGCGGCAGCAAACTCAAGCTGAGCGGCAGCAACACCTACACGGGCGGCACCACGGTCAATAGTGGCGCGCTCGAACTGAACGGCACCCAATCAGCGACGGGCGGCTTCGCGGTCACCGTCAATAGCGGCGGCACGCTGATTGGCGACAACGGCAGCATCAATGGCGCGATGACGATCAACACCGGCGGCGGGTTTGCCAACGCCACATCCTTCACCGCCCCTTCCGCGACGTTTGCCAGCGGCACGAATTACTTGTGGAACATCAGCAACGCCACGGGCGTCGCAGGGACCGATTACGGTCTGCTTCAACTCAGCGGTGCGCTGGCCTTCGGCGGGACGCTGACGCTCAAGGTGGCGACCGTGTTCGGCGCCGCGACCAACTTCGATACCACGCAGACCTACGCCTGGAACCTGGCCACGGGTGCGTCGAGCCTCACGGGATTCAATGCGAGCAACGTCACGATCGACACCTCTTTGTTCTCAAATCCGTTCACCGGCACCTTTAGCATCGCGAACTCCGGCAATAATCTCGTGGTGACTTACACCGGCGGCGCGGCGATTCCGGAACCGGCGATGTCTGGTTTGCTCGCGGGTCTCGCTGCTTGCGGCCTCGTGCTCTGGCGGCGGCGGGACCGTTCCCCTTCGCGCGCTATGTCGGTGGCGCGTTCTGTTTAGTTGACGGTAGCTTTTTTTCATGCGCCCCGGGGCGTTGGACTGGTCCGACGCAGCGCTACCTTTTTAGGAACGAGTGAATCCGGCGACGCGCCGCCGACTGTATCGGGATCCCATGCGTGATCGCTGGCGCGACGATCACGGTTTCAGCAACTACTGGTGAGCGCCGGTCAAGATCGGATGGCTGATGTTCGCTTTGATTCGCAATTCCAGACCGCCCGACGGCGTCCATGACCCTACGGCACTGGTCTCGTGGATTCACGAACAGCCAACGTGGCCTGCGAGTGAAGCGCTCGGCGCCGCCAGAAATGCGAGCGACAGTCCGAGGAAATTCAAAGAACGGCTCGTCCAATAAGAAAGCAGGTCGGATGGTCCGATTCCACTTTGCCGGAAAGGGTTCAAATTTCCGCGTCGAACTGGCGAGTTCTCTCCGGGTCAGAACCGACCCACTTTCGCGCGGAACCGTGCTCAAAGATTTGCGATCAGCGGAGTGATCGTCAGTCGGGGAATTTACCGCGAAAGTATGAACTCGCCAGCTGGCACGGGGTATTCCCAATGTAGCCCCGACACTGACCTCGCGCGAGGTTGATCCACTTGGACAAACCATGAAATTACTTCGATCTCTACTGGTCCTGACCAGCCTCGCCGTTGCCGCGACCGCTCACGCGGCCGATGGGGCTTACGAGGCCGCATTCCGGGTCTCCCTGCTTAAGAGTTTCGACGAGGCATCCGGTAAAATCCTTGCCCTCGCCGACGTGATTCCAGATGTGACCTATGGGTGGCGTCCGATGGAAGGAGTAAACTCTGTGCGCGAGGTGCTCGTGCATGTGACCGAGACGAATTTTAGTCTTGGGGCGAGGCTCGGTGGAAAGCCGCCGGTGGGAATCGACCGAAAGGCTGTGGGCCGCGCGATGAAGACAAAAGCCGAAGCACTCGCTGTCACGAAACGGTCGATGGATTACGTTCGAGAAGTTCTGGCATCGATCCCTGCTTCGGAGTTACTCCCGGAAGTCGACGTCTTCGGCAGCAAGGCTCCAAAGCTGCGGGTCGCGATGCTACCGGTCGACCACGCCCACGAGCACCTCGGGCAGTTGATCGCCTACGCCCGGATGAATCACATTGCGCCGCCATGGAGCCAATGAGTCGGCAATTGGACCAAAGCCGCGCAATCTAATCCGACCGGCCAAGTCGGTCGACGTGAGTGGCGAACCCTGTTCGGCAGACGTTCCATTTTGAAACGGCTGACTATCGAGGGTGCCGGAATGTTTGGGAATCGGGAGCTGACCAAAGACAATCGCCCCGACCGTGATAGAAGGTGAGCCGACAACAGGGGGGTGCTAAAGTTGATGATAGGCCCGCTGCTTCCGGTAGCGCATGGGCGTGGTGCCGGTCGCACGTCGAAAAACGACGATGAAGTGCTTCGCGTCCGTCTGGAAAGTCTGCCGCGCCACCTCTTCGATCGAGAGGGTGGAATTCGTCAGCAGCGCCTTCGCTCGTTCCAAGCGCACGCTGGACATCAAGACCCAGTATCGGGTTACGGACAAGATCGACGCGTATCTGGACGTGACCAATGTGTTCGACGAGCCTGACTCCGGTTCCGAATTTTTCGGTGGTCGCACGCGCAACATCAAGGATATGAGTGCCCTCATCTCCCTAGGAATGAACATCCGCTTGTAGGCTCGTTCCCCTCGCGCCGACCGCCTGCGCCGGGATGCCGCGCGATCTGCCCTAACCGGCCGGCAGATTCGCCCAGGCCCACTATTCCGGATTCGCGTCCATTCTCGTCTCGCTCAAGCTCATGCCCCCCTCGCACATGAAACCCTCACACTTGTTGGCCTGCCTTGGTCTGTTGGCGCTGGGGCTCGTCGACGCAACCGCGCAACCGGCTGCCCCCGGCAAGAAACTGGTGATGCTGATTGCCGAGAACGAATACGAAACCGCCAAGTCGCTGCCGGCCTTCGCCGCGCAGTATCTCGGGAAGGACTTTCGCGTGGTTATTGTCAGTGGCACGGGCGGCCCGGAGTCGACCGCCTTCGATCACATTGAGGAAGTCGCCACGGCCGACGTGCTGCTCGTCAGCGTCCGGCGCCGCCCACCGCCCGCGGCGCAATTGGAGGTGATTCGCCGCTACGTCGA
>JBBRLB010000102.1:0-24106 GCA_038231575.1 Opitutales bacterium
AATCGCACCCCAAGTCGCGCAGGCGTCCCCAGCGGCACCGAACTAGGAGCAGACGCGGAGGCCTGCGCGACCTCCGGCGCCGAAGTCCACCGCATCTCACCCTGCTGCGCCGGCGCGAATTTTTCGCCTTTCACCGGGCGAATCGGTGCGCCGGCCCACGTGATCCGCACCTCGTGTTCCGCCTCCGGCGGGGCGAGCACATCGAGGCGGGGCTCGCCCACGGAATTCTCGATGACGTGCCACGGCGCCGGCTGCCCGTCGACGAGCACGGCCCCCACGCGATCACGGCGAGCCACCAGCCGGAGTCGCAGTGTCTGCGGTTTCGTGAAATTCTGTTTTACGCGAAACACCTCGGTGTCGCCGTCGCGTTGATAGCCGACCGAAATATCCGGGTGCCGCAGCGCCGCGTGATTCCACTCGGCGGGCCACCCCGGCTCGAAGCGCAGCTCGCCCGCCATCGCGTCCGGCCGCACGCCGAACAGGCCCTCGACCAGCGCCCGCGAAAACACGCCCGAGCCGTCGCCGAAATCGCGCTGCGATTCACGGCGATAAACATCCAGAAAACTCATGGAGCCCACGTTGCCCGGAGATATCCCCATAAACATCGCCGCGAGCAGCGATCCTTTCGTGATCCGCCACGCCTCCTCGGCGCGGCCCGCCTGCCAGAAACCGAGCGCCGCATGCATCGCCTCGCCCATCACGACATTGTTGATCGACCAGTCGTAGGGCATCCAGTTGCTCTCCGCCAAGGTGTAGAGTCCCGCCGGCACGCCGGGGCCGCGCACGGGCAGATGAGGAATCTGAGCGTCGACCTGTCGCGTCATCTGCCACGCCTCGCGCGGCGTCGGCACCTCGGAATCGATCGTGTGGTAAAACGTCCAAAGCGCCGCACTCGGATGCACGTGCTGCGCGCCGAGCCAGTCCTTCGACTCGCCGAACCACCCGCCGTCGCCCTGCTGGACCCATAACTCGCTCCGCATCGCCCGCTCGATCGCCGCCGCTTCGGTCTCGTAGAGCTTGGCATCGATCTTCAGCAGCCGCGCGAGCCGCGCCGCCTCGCGGTTGTGAAAATAATTATAGGCCGACGCGTGCGCCGTGCCGCCGCCGCTGTATTGAAGGTCGTCGCTCGCCCAGATCGCCGCGTAAGCCTCGTAGAGTGGCAGTTTGTCCGGTCCAAACTCACGCCGGAACAACCGCCGCTCCCAAGCCAGGTGCCGCTCGATCACCGGCCACATTTTTTTCGCGAACGCCATGTCGCCCGTCCACCGCAGGTGCCGGAACAACGCATCGATGAACACGAGGTTCATGTCGTAGTGCGAATTCGACAGGTCGCCGTTCGAGTGCAGCCCGGTCTCGTTGCGCGCCAGATTCGTTTTCTCCTCTGGTGCCGGGACCTTGTCCGGAATCGGATCGGTGTTCTGCCGACCCGTCCAATACTCGAAATTTTTCCGCGCGCGCTCGTGCCAGCCAAGCGCGTCGAGCGAGTAGGGTCCGCGCCAGCCGAGCAGTTTCGTCCGCCACGCAATCGCGCCGTGCATGATCGCCTGCTCGGGCTCGTCCCACACGGCGTCGGCCGCGACATTGAGCGCACCGACGGCCGCGTTGAGAAAATCGTCCGGCGTCTCGACCGACACGCGTCCGCGCAATTCCGCGAAATGTTTCTCCGTGGCGTCGAAGCGATGGGGCAATTCCGCCGCGGCATACGCCGGGGCCAGCGGGAATTTCGGCGCCTTCCGGTCGACACCCGCGCGATCAGCCGTGACCGCCTTGTAGGTGTCGAGTTCTTCCGCCGTCGCCACTGTCGCCGTCACCCGCTGCAACGAGAGCAGCAGCGGCGACCCGTTCGCCAGCGCGACGCGACCGACGACGACCGGTAATTGCAGCGCGACCAGATACTCCGCGGTCAGCAGCGCCGCCGGTTCCGACCACTGCCCGGCGTCGCTGATGCGCAGTTGCGCACCCGCTGGCATCACGCCGACGATCGTCGCCGCTTTTGCGCTCAGGGTGAAGCCGCCGTCACGCAGTTCGAACGCGTTGTCGCGGCAAAACTCCGGCTGGAGCTGAAACCATTCGCTGATCGGCACGCGCTCGGTGCCGATATCGCCATCGCGCGTGCCCCGCTGGCCGTTCACGCCGCCATAGGCCCAAATTAGCTCGACCCCCGCCGCCACTCCGCTCGCCTCCGCCCGCACGATCAGTCCTTCCGTTTGATGATACGCGAGCGCCGCGATCCGTAACACGCCACCCGCGCCCAACCACGGATCGCGGATTTCATAGAGTAATTCGCCCGGACGGTAACGCATCTCCATTCGCTCGGCACCCTGCAGCCACTTCGTGCCGGTCGCGGTGTGCAAGCCGAGTCGCAGATTTCCGCCGCGGCCCGGCAGGTAGAGCACAAACTCCGGCCGGTCGCCGCCATCCACCCGGAACGCCGTGTTGCCGCCGTAGAGCGGCCGGTTGAAAAACTCCGCCCCGTTCACGATCACGAAGTCCACACCCTCAGGCCGGTAGCGCAGCGGTCGATCAATGTTGCTTGCGAGGTTCGGAAAAAGCTTCAGCGCGCCCGGCGCTTGCGCGCGCAGTTCCGCGCACGACACGAGCAGGACAAAAGTGCAAAGGGTGAGGCGCACCATCGCCTCACCCTTTCAGAACCCCGAGGACCGTCGCGAGCTTTCTTCAGTCGGACGGTGCGAAGCGGAGGAAGGGCGCGTTATCCCCCACGCGCCGCTCAGGATTTTTGACCGCGCTGAGGCGGCGGATTAGGGATAATCCGCCCGACCCTCGACCCAGTTTTTCGACGGGCTCAGAACGCGTAGCGCACCGACGCCGTGATCTTGCGGGGCGCGCCGGGCACGATGTCCTCGGCCGCATCGCCACTTGCAAGGTAGGATTTGTCGGTGACATTGGTCACGTTTACGGCGCAGTCGTAACGCTTCCACTTGTAGTAAAACGCCACGTCCGCCCGAGTGTTGGACGGCATCGTCAGCGAGTTGGTGGGCCGGTTGTCAGTCACCGCATTTCGCTCGCCCGTGTAGATCAGCCCAAAGCCCACGCCAAAGCCGCGCAGGGCTCCTTCCGGCACGTTGTAGCGCGTCCAGATATTGCCGCTCTGCTTGGGAGCGTTCGCGAGACGAGCGCCCACGAGGGTGGACTTCACGGACTGGGTGACCTTCGCATCGTTGTAACTGAAGCCGATCTGCGTCTGCCAGTTTGGCATCGGCTGGTAGTTGATGGATAACTCGACGCCCTGACTCTTGTTGGCGAGCGCGCGGTAAACTTGGATGCCAGTCACGGGATCGAAGACATTCGGGACGGCTTCGATGACATCTTTCCGGACGATTTCATACGCGGACAGGGTGAGGCCGACCTGGCGGTTCAGGAAGTCGGACTTGATACCGATTTCTTTTTGGTTCGCCGTTTCGGGTGCCGGCGCGGGAGCGCCGAGGGCCACGCCTTGCGGCGGGGTCGGTTTGAACGACTCGGCGTAGCTCGCATAAAACGAGATCGCCTCGGTGGGCTCATAAACCAACCCGAACGTCGGAACCGTCGAACGGGGATGGGCGGTTTGTCCCGGGTTGCTAAATTTGCCGGTCGTCAAAATCCGTAGAGCGAAATCGGTGTATTGCGTGTCGTATTTTTCGGTATGCACGCCGACCGACGCGCGCCATTCCTTGCCGATCTTGATCTGGTCGGAGAAGTAGGCGCCGTAGTTGTAGTATTTCGAAACGCCGATCTGCGTCGGTCCGGCGCCATAGACCGTGTTGATCGTCGGATAAACCGTCTGATCGTGAACGGGATTGTAAACGTTGATATTGGGGCCGGTGACGTCCCGGAACAGCCAGCGGTTGAAGTTATGAGTCTCGTAGCCACCGCTCAAACCGAAGAGGAGCGTCTGCTTGAAAGTCTCCGGGCCGACATCGCCATAAAGATTCAAATCGTAATACGCATAGCGCCGGCGATTCCACGTGTCGCGCAGCCGTTGCTGGACCGTGCTGTTCGCGAGCACCGGCGCAGTAACGATGGCGTTGTTTTCGAGGAGGCGGCGCCCATCGACGTGCTGCACGTCGCGGAAATTAAATTTTGTCGTCCACTTGTTATCGAAGTGATGCGTGAGGCTGAGGTTATAGACATCACCGCGGTCGTAGGCCGTGTTGCCGCGATCTTGATAAACGATCGAGTGATCGGCCGGGACGTTGGCGATGAGATTGCCGGGGGCGACGAGCGACATATCCTGGATGGCAAACCGGTGCTCGCGGTGGATTTCCACCTTGAGCGTGGCCTCGGTGTTTTCGTTCATCCGGTAGGTCAACGAAGGAAAGTAGTAATAGTTCTTCGCCCAGTCGAACTGTCGCCACGTCGGTGCATCCTCGTAGGAGGTGATGAAGCGATACAGCCAGTGCTTGCCCGCATCGATCGGGCCGGTGGTGTCGAGCTGTGTGGTGAAGCCCGAGCCGTGCTTGCCTTGATTGCCGGCGTAGCTCGCGACCGAGCCGAAGAGCGTGGTGCCCTGCTTGGTCGAGGGCTGTTTGGTCACGATGTTAATCATACCGCCGGGATTCATCGCGCCGTAGAGCACAGCGTTCGGGCCTTTTAGGACCTCGACTCGCTCGACGTTCGCGGTCGTCGGCGATCCAAAGCGCGACGCACCGCCGGGCAGGCCGTCGGTCGTGAGATTGTTGATCATCGTGTTGGTCGCGCTGTTGGTGTAGCCGCGCAGCGTGAAGCCGGCCCCGGCCGGGCTCTCACGCGTCATGCCCACGACGTAGGGATAAAGATCCTCCAGCGACGCCGCCAGTTTGTCGCCGATGAACGCGGCGTTCAGCACCTGAATCGTTGAGGGCAGATCGCGCAGATCGAGCGGAATCTTACTCGCAGCGGAGGTCGTGGTTTCGGCGTAAGTGTCGACGGTCGTGCTGACCTTGAACTCTTCGAGTTTCACGACGGTGTCCGGCTGCGCCGGCTGGGCCGTGGCGACCGCCGCTGCGAGCGTCAGCGCGCCGACTGCGGCCACGCGTTTCCTGGTCGCCGGCACACCGGGCTTGGCGCCGTCGCGCCGGCCGACGGCGAGCGCGCCGGTGGTCTCATCGGGCACCGCGACCAGCTCGGTGCCGGCGAGCATGCGCACGAGCGCCTCGCGCGGCGTGAAATCGCCCCGCACGGCGTTGGTGCGCACGCCGCGCACGGCCTCGGCGGCGAACAGCACTTCTTTGCCCGAGCGATCGGAGAACTGCCGCAGCGTCGACGGGGCATCACCCGCCGGGAGATCGAACGTTTGTTTATTTTCAGTCGCCGCCCGCAGCACAAGCGGGAACAGCCAGGCGCAGGCGAGCAGCGTGCGGACGCGAAGACGGACAGCAGGAATTAACATAGGAGGTAGGGGTTGGTGAGCCGCCAGGAATGGCCGGCTGAAAGGGAGACGAGCCACGGATGATTTTCCGTCCCTCCCCGCGCGAAATAGTTTTTCACGCCGGAACGAGGGCTATTTTTCCCGCCGCAAAATCAACTCGTCGGCGCCGCGTGATTCCGCCCGCACTCCCAGCGTGACCGCCAGCAACCGCACGAAACCGTCCACATTGTCGGGCCGGAAGGTTCCGCCAATCGGAAGCGCTCCGAGCGACGAATCGCCGAGCACGAGCTGGCGGTGGTTGCGCTGGTTAAACTCTGCGATGGCCTCGTTAAGCGGCGTCTCGTCGAACTGCAGCCGCGGCGCCTGCCAGGCGAGGTCACGGCGGATTTCGTCCGAGGTGACCTCAGCCACGACCGGCACCAGCGCCGGCCCGGCGAGCGAGAAGATCGCGCGTTGCCCCGCCGCCACGGTGGGCGGCTCTTCGTCGGCGGCGCGAGACTGAAAAATTTGCCCGGGCGTCTGCGCCGCGAGCCCCACGCGCACCTTGCCCTCGGTGACGAGGACATCGACCGCCGCACTGCCGAGCCGCACGTTGAACACCGTGCCGACCGCGCGCACGGCCACCCCACCCGCTTCGACCACAAAGGGTCTCGCCGGGTCTTTCATCACCGAGAATTGCGCTTCACCGCCCGTCAGCCGCACCCGCCGCTCGTTCGCCGAGTAGTGCACCTCCAGCGCCGTGCCATCCTTCAACTCCGCCCGCGAACCGTCCGGAAGCACGCGCCGCTCGTTCACGCGCAAATAATTTTTTTTCGTCACGACGCTGGCGGTCGGCGTCGCGCGCTCGATCCACCAACCGGCCGCGACCGCCACCGCCGCCGCGGCGGCAAGGGCCGCACTCCATTGCCGCCACTTCCGCCCCCGCGGCCGGGCCAGGAGATCGGGATTCGGCTCCGCGCTCAACTCCGCGCGCCAAGCCCCAAGCTGCAGCACGCGGCGCAGCGTCGCTTCCGCCTGCGCGATCGCGTCGGCGTTGCGTTCGTCGACCCGCAACCATTCCAAATAGTCGTCCTGCTCCGACGCCGTGAGTCCACGATCGCGCCGCACGAGCCAGGTTTCCGCTTGCTCGCCAGTAGTCGGCCGACGCCGAAACCAATTTTTTTTTGGGCCGCTCATCTACGAATTCCCGACACGCCGCGCTCCGCGAAAAACTCCGCGCAGCGCCGAAGCCCTTTGCCCATTTGTTTCTCCACCGTGTTTTCCGAAATGCCCAGCCGCTGGGCGATCTCCCGCTGCGACAGACCATACACCGCCCGCAGCGTAAACACCTGGCGGCAGCGATCGGGCAAGCTTTGGATCGCTTCGGTCAAGAGCTCCATCTCCTGGCGTTGACTGACAGTTTCGGCGACATCGGTGACATCCATGTAGACGGATGAGTCGCCATCCTCCGCCATTGGCTCGAACGTGACCACTTGCCGCCGGCGCAGCGCGTCGAGCGCAAGATTGCGCGCGGTGGCGAAAAGCAGTCCGCGTGGCGATTTCACCGTCCCCGCCGCTTGCGCGCGTAGGATTCGCGCGAACGTCTCCTGCACGATATCATCCGCATCGTGCAGTGAAGAAAAATGCGTCCGCAAGAACGCCCGCAACGCCGCCTCATGCGGTCGCACTTCGGCGGTAAACCAGCGGGACTGCTCGGAGGGGATGGGAGGCACAAAGCGTCGGGGAAAAGCCAGCTGCTCGCCCGGGAGACGGGCCACAAAGCACGTCTCTAACATTTCCAGGATCCTTAACCCAATCTTAATTTTAGGAATTATTGCAAAACTGCGTTCAGGCTCCCGCCCACCGCGTCTGCAGAAACTTCCAGCCCGGCACTTTTTTCTGCATCTCAATCTCGTCGTTGCGCTCGCTGAGGCCGGCACGCTTGAAGTTCGCGTGCGCCCGCGCGAGCGCCGCGCGATCGAGTTCGACGCCGAGGCCGGGAGTTTTCGGCAGCACGACGCAGCCCTTCTCGAATTTCACGCGGCCACCGACGATAATCTCCTCCCACTGCCACGGATAATGCGTGTCGAGCGCGTAGGTGAGATTCGGCATCGCGGCGCCGAGGTGCGTCATCGCCATCAGCGAGATGCCGCCGTGATTGTTGGAGTGCATCGAGACCCCACGGCCGAAGGTGCGGCAGTGCGCCGCCAGCTCCATCGACGCATGCAGCCCGCCCCAGAAATGATGGTCGGTGAGAATGATGTCCTCCGATCCCGTGCGCGCGCTGCCCGGCAAATCGTCGAACGACGTCGTGCACATGTTCGTCGCGAGCGGCGTCTTCAACGCCTTCCGCACCGTTGCCATCCCTTCCTGCGTGCGGCACGGGTCCTCGAAATATTCGAGCACGCCCTCCAGTTCGCGGCCCCATTTGATCGAAGTCTCGATGGTCCAGAGCGCATTCGGATCGAGGCGCAGCGGATAGCCCGGAAACGCCTGCTGCAGGGCCTTCATCGCCGCGACTTCCTGATCCGGCGGAAAGCAGCCGCCTTTCAACTTGATCGATTCGAAGCCGAACTCCGCGATCATCGCGCGTGCCTGCGCCACCACGCCGTCGGGATCGAGCGCCGCCGCCTGGCGCGCGGCCGCCCAGCCCGTCGCCTGCGGATCGGTGCGGAACGCGAGGTCGCCGCCCGCGCCCTCGTATTTGTAGAAGAGGTAGGCGGAATACGGCACGCGCTCGCGCACGATGCCGCCGAGGAGCGTCGCGACCGGCACGCCGAAATGCTTGCCCGCGAGATCGAGGCACGCGACGTCGAGCGCGCTCTCCACCTGCACCATCGCGCGCTGATCCCACGGCTTGTCGCCGCGCAGCGCGATCGATTCCACGCCGAAGCGCTCGCGCAGCTTCCCGCGCAACGGATGCCAGTTGAGCGGGTCGCTGCCGATCGCCACGGCGCGCGCCGCCTCGAGCTTCGCGTTGATCGGCGCGCTGCCCGGCACCTCGGCGAGACCCGTGAGCCCGTTATCGGCGACCAGCTCGACGACGGTGCGCAGGCACCACGGCGCGTGCAGCCCGGCGGCGTTGAGCAACGGAGGATCGCCGAGGACGATCGGCGTGACGTGCATTTCGACGATGCGCATAAGGGTAGACGGGGAAGCGCGACCGCCCTCGGTCGCACTGCGGAAAAAGGAAAACGGGACCGGGGGCGGGCGCGCGCCGAAAATTACTTCGCCTTCAACGCCGCCACAAAACCGAGCAACGCGGTGCGCACGCCGCCACCGTCGCTGCCGAGCGCGACGAAGGTGTAGCCGAGGTCTTTCACTTTCGGGACCAGCTTGTCGTTGTGCACGAGAATGCCGGCGGCCTTGCCGTGCTTCTTCGCGGCGGCGCTGACTTTCTGCAGCGCCTCCGTGAACCTCGGGCTCTCAAGCTGATCGCGGATGCCCATGTTGTAGCTGAGATCGGTCGGGCCGACGAAGAGCACGTCGGCGCCATCGACCGCCGCGATTTCGTCAATGTTGTTAATCGCATCGACCGTCTCGATTTGGACGACGGTGAGCAGACGCTCGTGGCCATGCAGATAATATTCATCGAAGTCGCCGCCGAAGCCGGCGCCCCGGTTAAACTTCGCCACGCCACGGACGCCATGCGGCGGGTAGCGCATGGCGGCGACGGCGGTTTTTGCCTCGGCCGCCGTGCTCACGTAAGGCGCCATCACGCCCGACGCGCCCATGTCGAGCGCGCGCTTGAAGCGGGTCGTGTCGTTGGCCGCAATGCGCACGACTGGAAACGCCGGCGTGCCCGACGCCGCCTGCAGTTGGTGCAGCATGGTATCTTCGCCACCGGGACCGTGTTCATGGTCGATCAGCAGCCAGTCGAAGCCGGCGAGGCCGGCAACCTCCACGGTGATCGGCGAACCGAGATTGAGAAACGTGCCGACGAGCCACTCGCGGGCGAGGACGCGTTTGCGGAAGTCAGGGGATATTTTCATGGGAAATAAAGGTAAGGGTTGAGCGGTGCGGGTGGAGAGACCGGAGGGTTCGAGTCTCTCGACGTTCAACCCTCATCGCTCAATCCGTCGCTCGCTAGAGCGACGTATAGAGACGATAGAGTGCCTGGGTGCCGCAGTCTTCCCAGCCGCGCGCAGCGACCTGGTCGTAGAGTTTTTTGGCCCCCGCGAGTCCCGGCAGATCGAGTTTCATTTCGGCGGCGCTTTCGAGCGCGATGCGCATGTCTTTGAGAATGTGCTTCACGTAGAAACCCGGCGCGTAGTTTTCCGCCAGCGCGCGCGGCGCGAGGTTCGTCATCGCCCAACCACCGGCCGCGCCGCCGCTGATGCTCGCGTGCACCGCCGCCGGATCGAGCCCGGCTTTTTTCGCGTAGGCCAGCGCCTCGCACCACGAGACCATGCCGATGGCGACCGCGATTTGATTGGCCATCTTGCAATACTGGCCCGCGCCCGCCGCGCCGAGCAGGGCGATGTTCTTCCCCATGATTTCGAAGAGCGGTTTCGCGCGCGCAAACGCCGCCGCCTCGCCGCCCACCATGATCACGAGTCGCGCTTCCTTCGCCCCGAGGTCTCCACCGGAGACGGGCGCGTCGAGCGAGGCAAGGCCGCGTGCCCCGGCCGCATCGAAAATTTTCTTCGCAAGCACCGGGCTCGAGGTCGTCATGTCGATCAGCAGCGCGCCGGGCTTTGCGCGCTCGACGATGCCGCCCGCACCGAGATAGCTCGTCTCCACATCGGTCGGAAACCCCAGCATGGTGATCACGACATCGGCGGGCGTCGCGGCGCTGCCGGCGGTGTCGTGCCACGTGGCGCCGGCCTCGATCAGCGCGGCGGCTTTTTCCCTGGTGCGGTTGTGAACGTGCAGCGTGTGGCCGGCTTTCTGCAGGTGGCCGGCCATGCTGCGGCCCATGACGCCGGTGCCGATGAATGCGATCGTAAGCGGTGCGGACATTTGGAAAAAGGGGAGGAGCGAAAACCGGCGGCGATGCAAAAGCGGCGGCGGCGTGCGTGCGACTCAAATCGAACCGCGCTTTGCTTTTATCGTTACGCATCGCGTCCCGCCTTGACGCGATCCGCGGTTGCCTTCCGGGGCGCAACCGGTAGCGACTCGCGGGACCCCATGCTTCCCCTGCCCCTCGCGTTCATCGGTGGCCCGCTTGGCATCGTCGCGTTCAGCATTCTGTTCATCGTGTTCGTGATTACCGTGCTGCGTCTGCACGCGTTTTTCGCGCTCATCCTCGCGGCCGCGGTCGTCAGCCTGCTCACCGCCACGGGCCAGACCGGCGACGGCCGATTCGTGAAAGCGATCGAGTCGGTGATGACGGAGTTCGGCACCACCGCCGGCAAACTCGGCTTCGCGATCGCCCTCGCCGCCGTGATCGGGACGGCGCTGATGGAAAGCGGCGCGGCCGATAAGATCGTGCGCCGCATGATCGCGGTGCTGGGCGAGAGCCGCGCGGCGCTCGCGATGTGCCTCACCGGCTTCGTGCTGGCGGCGCCGGTGTTCGCCGACACGGTCTTCATGCTGATGCTGCCGCTCGCCCGCTCGCTCGCGCGGCGGACCGGCAAAGACTACATTCTCTATGTGTGCGCGATGGGTGCCGGTGTTGTCGTCACCAACGGCATTGTCCCGCCCGCGCCGGGCCCGATGTTCGTCGCCGACAAACTCGGCATCACGATGGGCCACGCGATTCTCACCGGCATCGCGTTCGGCCTGCTGCCCGCGCTCGCCGGCCTCGCCACGGCGCGCTGGGTCAACCACCGCTGGCCCGCCCCGCCGCGTCCGCTCGAAGGCGAAACCACCGAGTCGCTCGCCGCGCAGGCCGCGAAACCCGAGTCGGAGTTACCGGGCTTTCTGCCGTCGATCGCGCCGGTCGTGCTCCCGTTGATTTTCATCGCCGCGGCGGCGACGCTCGATGCGATCCTGAAGCACGCGACGCCGGCCACGCGCGCGGACTTCCCCCCAGTGCTCGTGCAGATCGTCCAGTTCCTCGGCAACAAAAACGTCGCGCTCTTTTTCGGCGCGATCATTGCCCTCGCCGTCAATGCGCGTCAGAAAAATATTTCGTGGAAGCAAATCGGCGGCCGGCTCGGCAAACCTGTCGAGATGGCCGGCGTGATGATTCTGATCGTGTCCGCTGGCGGCGCGTTCGGCGGCATGATCCAGGCCGCGGGGATCGGCGAGCAGGTGCGCGCCCTCGCCGGCGGCCATCCGCTCAACTACGTGCTCCTCGCGTGGCTCGTCACGATCATTATCCGCGGCGCGCAAGGCTCGGCCACGGTCGCGACGATCGCCGGCGCCGGGGTGATGATGTCGATCGCCGGCACCGCGGGCTTCGGCGTGCATCCGCTCTATATCTTTCTCGCGATTGGGTTTGGCTCGAAAGGCCTGCTCTGGATGAACGACGCCGGTTTCTGGATCGTCTCGCGCATGAGCGGACTCACCCAAGGCGAGATGTTGCGAAGCTGGTCAGTCGTGATCAGTTTGATTTCGGTCTACGGATTGATTGAAGTGCTCATCGCCTCCGCGATTTGGCCCCAACTACCATTCTAATTTTCCCCCTATGAAACGCCGCGACTTCCTCAAAACCTCCTTTGCCGCCTCCGCTGCGGCCACTCTCGGTGCCGGCAAACTTGCCGCTGCTGACGCTTCCTCCGCCCCGGCGGGCCGCGAATATTACGAGTTGCGCGCGTATCGGCTGAAGTCCGGCGCGACGTCCACCGCGCTCGATGACTATCTCGCCAGGGGCGTCATCCCCGCCCTCAACCAACGCGGCATTGCCAGCGTCGGGGTGTTCACCGAACTCGACATCGACAAGAACGCTGCGACGTCCAAGCCGAAGGCCGACTCGCCGGTGTGGGTGCTGATTCCGCACGCCTCGCTCGACTCGTTTGTGAACGTGGCGACCACCGTCAACACCGACGCCGCCGTCCAGGCCGCCGGCGCGGAATATCTCAACGCCCCCAAAGCCAACGCCGCGTTCGATCGCATCGACGTGTGGCTCTACCTCGCGTTTGCGGGGATGCCGAAACTGGCCGTGCCCGCGTTCTCAAAGAGCCGCGTGGCTACGCGCGTTTTCGAGTTGCGCGACTACGAGAGCCCCAGCGAACTCAAGGCGCTGAACAAAATCGCGATGTTTCACGCGGGCGAAATCGACATCATGAAAGACCTCGACATGTCGCCGGTCTTCTATGGCCAGTCGCTCGCGGGTCCGAATCTTCCCCACCTGCGCTACATCACGTGCGCGCCGGACCTCGCGAGGCATCTCGCGAACTGGAAAAAATTCGGCACCCACCCGATCTGGGCGAAGCTGAAAGACGATCCGCAATATAAAGACAACACGTCGAAGAACACCGCCCGTTTCCTCGCCCCGACGGCTTATTCCCAGATCTAGCGTCCGGTTATTTCAGCGGCACCCTTGCGTGCCCGGGCAGTCGCAGTAGCGTGTTTAAACTTGGAGGTCGCCCCATGAAAACCCGCTTCGTCCTTTTGTTCTGCCTCGCCTTCGCTGCGCTCTCCCGCGCCGAGGAGCCCGGCGCGCCGACCGTCGCCCTCGCCGGCGACGGGCTGACCGCCGATCAACTTGAGCAACTCGTCGGTCCCATCGCGCTCTATCCGGACGCGTTGCTCGCATTAATGTTGCCCGCCGCAACGGCGCCGGCGGACATCGTGCTCGCCGCGCGTTATCTCAAAGACGACGGCAATCCGGCGGAAGTCTCCAGCCGCTCGTGGGACGAGAGCGTCAAATCACTCGTGCACTATGCCGAGGTCGTGAAATGGATGGACGACAATCTCTCGTGGACCAAGCAGCTCGGCGAAGCGTTCCGCGAGCAACCTGCCGAAGTCATGCAAGCGATCCAGCGCATGCGCGCGAAGGCCCGCGCTGCCGGCACCTTGCTCGACGCGCCGCAACAGCAGGTCGTGATCGACCGCGAGGTGATCGCGATCATCCCGGCGCAGGCGAACTATCTCTACGTGCCCTACTACGACCCGCTGGTCGTGTATGCACCGCGCCCCGAATACTACGGCACAAGCTTCATCAGTTTCAGTTCGCCGTTTGCGGTTGGGTCGTGGCTGCGGTTCGATTGTGACTGGCGGCAGCGGACGGTGTGGACCGTCGACAGTCGCTGGACCTCACGCGATCATGCCGACTGGCGCCATCCGGTTTTCCCTGGGCAGCCGGGCTACGTGCATGACCCCGGCCGCCACCCCTGGCATCCGTCCGCCATGCCGCCGCACATGCCGATCGTGAACGCATATCGGCGCAACGAGGTCCCGCGCCCCGCGGCGATCAACGCCCCGCCAGGTCCCACCTACACCCGCGACACCACGCCCGATCGTCGCAACGATCCGCGCGACCGCCCGCAGCGGACCGACCCGCGCGCGCGCGATCCGAATTTCGTCGGACCGGTCGCCACCGCCACGACCGCGCCCACCGCTCCGATCACCACCGCCACCATGGTGCCGGCACCCTCGTTCCCGACCACGCCACCCAGCCGCCGCCCCGATCCCGGCCGCGTGCGCAATGACACCGGTGCGCCGCCCAACCGCACGATCGCGTTTCAGAATCCGCCGGTCACGCAGTCCCTGGCCCAAGCGCCGCAACCGGCGAGCAATTATCCGTCCGGCCCCGCTCCTTCGTCGCGCGTCGCGCCCGCGTTCAACGGCCCGGTCGTCTCTTCGATGCCGATGCCCGCCACCCAGCCTCAGCATCTGCACATGCCCGCGCCGGCTCCCGCCCCCGCCCCGGTCGCACCACCTCCCGCGCAGCCGCCATCGGACAATAAACGCGGCGTCAACGACGGCGGCGACCAGAAGAAACAATTGAACTGAGCCCGCCGCACCCCGCGGCTCAGTGGCCCGCCGGTTCCTCGATTTTCACCGCGTCGACGAGCGTCGTGCGACGCGCCGTGGGCAGCGCCACCGCGATGGTCCGCGTCGGCACGTCATAGGAATACGCGAGCGACGCGCCGCTCCCGAGCAGCGTTACGGCCTTCGGCGCCGCCTCGCCGCCCAGGGTGAGCGTCTCGTCCTGCGGCGGCAGCTGCGCCTCGGGCGAGTTGCCGTTGTTTTTGAATCCGGAAATTGCGAACAGGAAACGGTCCGGGCCGCGCGCCGTTGCGCAGACCGAGGCGGTTTCATTCTTCGGCAACGGCTTGGCGCCGGGCGCGACGGCCGCGCCGTTGCGTTTCATCCAGTCGGCGACCACGGCCATGTTTTCATCCACGCCCGCGCCCATCTCGCCATCCTTCGTCGGACCGACCCCGAGCAGGTAGTTGATGCCCCAGGCGCGGGCTTGCGCGAGCTGGCCGAGCACGAACGCGTTCGACCGAAACGGAGTCTCCTGATGCGACCACGACGAGGTCCACGTGTTGCAGAACTCCGCTCAACCCAGATTCGCCGGCCGCTCCTTCGGCAGCGTGCGCTCAAACGTCACATCGTCGACGTGCCCATGCAGCCGCGGATTGATCACGATGGCTGCGAGATCGATCTCGAGTGGGCGCAGGGAAACCCCACGCGCGCCGTCGTCCGCTCCACACTCGGCGGCAACTGCCGCTTGCGCACCGACCTGCCAGTGAGCGTCGAGGGCGCGAGCGCGGCGGCGGCCAGAGGCCCCAATCCCAATTCGTTTTTTCACACCGTGGACGCCGGCCAGCCGCAGATCACCAAACCGATGGAACGGCCACCGTTCAAATCGCGGCCGAGCCAGACGGTCGATTTTGCGACGTCGGCCGGCGGGACTTACGTGCTGGCGCCCGCGCGCTAGTCGGGCCGCGGGAGCGCAAAGCGTTCGGTCGTGCGGGCGAAAAGTTCGCCGCCGAGCCGGCCGATCAAATCCAGCTTCGCGGGATCCGGCCGGCCATTGGCGCCGAGGACGGCATCGTCGATGTGCGCGACGACGATGCGGCCGAACGTGACATGCGCCGCGAGCGGGCCCTCCCCGATATGCACGAAGCGATCGAGCGTGCACTCGAAGGCCACGGGGGCCGCCGCGACGCGCGGCGGCCGCACGCGTTCGCTGGCGATGGCGGCGATGCCAAATTTCTCAAACTCGCTTTCGCCGTAGGGCAGCGAGGCGGACGTGGCGTTCATTTCCTCGGCGAGGGCGAACGGCACGAGATTCACGACAAACTCGGGCACCTCCTCGAGGTTGCGCACGGTATCTTTCTTCGCGCCGTCTCGCGTGTTCACCGGCACGAACATCAGCGTCGGCGGATTCGCGCACACGCCTTGGAAAAACGAAAAGGGTGCGAGGTTAACGTCGCCCGCCGCGGAAATCGTCGAGACCCAGGCGATCGGGCGCGGCAGAATCGTGCCGATCATCCAAGTGTAAGCGTCGCGCGGAGAAAGAGCGGCAAAATCGAGGCGCATGGTGAAGCGTGTTTCGGGCAAACCTTTTTGAACAGGAAGAACGCGCAGGTCGGGAAGAACTTTTGCTTTGGCCTCCCCGTCCTTCCCGGCCTTCCTGTTCCACCATGAGCGACTTTCTTTGGGAACGCCGCGCGCGGGCCGCCGCCGCGTGGCAGCTCCACGACGCGATTCTCCTCGTCGGCGCCGGCGCCCCCGTGCCGCTCCCCGAGGGCAGTGATCAGACCTACCCGTTTCGCTCGCACGCGGAATATTATTATCTCGCCGGCCAGGAGTGCGCCGGCGGCGTGATCGCTTTCGATCCGCGCGGCGGAACGGGCCAGGGTTGGGTTTCCTTCGTGCCCGAGGTCACCGAGGGCGAACGCGTCTGGGAAGGCCGCACGCAAACTCCCGGCGCGCTCCTCGCCGAACTCACCCCCTGGCTCGCCGCCCGCGCCGGCCGTCCCATCGTGATGCTGGGCGCGCCGGGGGCCGGCGTGCACGCGGATGAGCCTCGCAGCCTGCAGGCGCGCGCCGCCCTCACGCACGCGCGCCGGCCGAAGGACGCCCACGAAGTGGATCTGCTGCGCCGCGCGGCGACGGCGACCGCGGCCGGCTATGCCAAATTGCGCGAACATCTGCGGCCCGGCGTGACGGAGCGCGCGCTGCAGATCGAACTCGAGGCGGAGTTTTTCCGCGCCGGCGGCACGCGCCCCGGCTACGGCACGATCATCGGCAGCGGGCCCAACGCCGCCGTGCTGCACTTCGAGCCGTCGGCCCGCGCCGCGCGCGCGGGTGAGTTCGTGCTGGTGGACGCCGGCGCCGAAATCGATCGCTACATGACGGATGTCACCCGGACGTTCGTGGTCGGCCAGCCCAGCCCGTTTCAGCGCGATCTTTATCAGGTCGTGCTCGCGGCGGAAGAGCGGGCGATCACGAAATGCGTGCCGGGCGCGGAGTGGAAAGAAATCCACCTCGCGTGCGCCGTGGATCTCGTGGCGGGACTCGTCGCGATGGGAGTCATGCGCGGCGCGCCCGAATCGCTGGTCGAGCAGGAGGCGCATACGCTGTTTTTTCCGCATGGGCTCGGCCACCTGGTCGGCCTCGGCGTGCGCGACGGCAGCGGCCTGCAGCCGGGCCGCACGAAAGATCCGCGCACGAGCCTGCGCACGCTGCGCCTGGATTTACCGCTCGCCGCGGGCTACGTCGTCACGGTCGAACCGGGACTTTATTTCATCCCCGCACTGCTCAACGATCCGGCGCGCCGCGCGCGGTTCCGCGCGTGCGTCAACTGGCCGCTGGTCGAGCAGCATCTCGCGCTCGGCGGTGTGCGCCTCGAGGACAACGTGCTGGTCACGACGGGTGCGCCCGAAATCCTGACCGCCGCGATTCCAAAGAGATTGCCGTGAGGTGGCCCGCGTGCCCTCCCGCGCTTCGTCGGCGCTGCGGTTCCAACCGGCGCGGTGGGGCACCGCGCTCCGCCCCCCGGCATCGCTCACGGCATGTCCGCGAGATCCTTGCCGCGAAACGCGATCATCATCGCGATCACGAACACCGCCGTCAGCACCAACAACCCGAACAGGACAATCACCGGCCAGCTCGCGACGCCCATCACGATGGTCGAAAAGCTGGAGGTCTTGGCGGTGAAATTATTGCTCACACTCGCGCTTTCATCCTGCAGGACGTCCGCGGCCTTGGTCACCGCGGTCTGGTAGCGCTCGAACGCCGGGCGCAGGGTCTCCTCCCGCACGCGAGTCGCCTCGGCGGCCTGCCCGGCCGAGAAGAGGCCGAGGACGATGTTGCCCGACTCCGTGAAGGCCGTGCCCGCCTGCTGAAATTCTTTCCGCTTGGCGGAGGTGGCCGGCAGCCATTCGGCGGCGAGCAGCTTGTTGCGCAACGCGCTCTCTTCACCGAGTTCGGTCCGGCCATGCTGGAGCGCGGCGTCCCGCTTGACGCCTGGGGTCTCGAAGAATCCCGGATAGGTGGCCCGCATCGCAGAGACCGATTTTGCGGTCAGCGTTTGGAGATCGTTCAGCACGGGAACCGTGTGGCTCACCAAATCCGTGTAGCGCTGATCCACCAGCCGCAGCAGATACACGCCCAGCACCCCCACGAGGATGTTGGAGACGACCAGGAGGACCACCAGCACCTTGAGGTTGCGCAGGGTAGCAGCTTGGTCGTTCGGGCTGGAGACAGGACGAGCCATTAAAAGTTTAGCTGGAACAGCATGCGGGAAGACGTCGCCCCACGCCCGATGGTTGCAAATAATTGCTCTGACCGCGAGGAATTCTGACGACGACGACGGACCGAAATTTGCCGTGGACAACCGGCGGGTTGTCCGTCTCTTTTCGCGGCATGGCCCAGTCCGAAACCAAATCCGTCACGCCGGTGAGCATCGTGGTTGATGCGGTGCTCGTCATCGCGTTTTTCCTGTATCTCTATCACTTGGTCGCGCCGCACGTGCCGTCGACCAATCCGAAGTGGATTATGATTTGGGGCGGCCTGTGCGCGGCCTGCATGTCGGGCGTGTTCTGGCTCTGCATTCAGATGTTTCGCGTCGTGCTGCGGGCGCAAATCCAAGCCGGCCGGAAGTAAACTGCCCACTCGCCCCTTCGACCCACGCGCCGCATCCGGCGCGTTTTTTTTGGCCCGCACCCCGGGGAATCGCGATCTTGCTGTTGCGCGGCGACGATTTTGCGCTAGCAGTTTCGCGTCACCATGAAGACCCGCCACTCATCGGCCCGACCTGACCACGGGCCTGCCGGGACGCCCGGTTGGGGCGCGCTGTTGCTCGCCGGCAGTCTGCTTCTCGGCGGCTGCGCCAACTACACGGAGGTGAAGGTCGATTCACTCGCGAAGCCCAACGCCGAGGAGGCGATCTCCTACAAGATTCACAGCGCCAATCCTGAGATTTCCGAGGATTCGCTGCGCCACAAGGAGGCCGTCGGCTTCGTCCGCACCGCGCTTTCCGGCAAGGGCATGTATGAAACCACCGACGCCGAAAAGGCCGACATGGTCGTCGATCTCGAATACGGGGTTGGCCCGCCGCAACTGCACCACGAAACGGTGTCGGAGCCCGTCTACGTCACCCTGCCCGGCGAAATCCGCACGGAGCGCGTGCAGGTCGGCACCGACCGCAACGGCAATCCCATCTATCAAACCGTGACCGTGCAGGAGCCGCCGCGCACGGAAATGATCGGTTACCGCGATCGCGTCATCACCACGGTCGTCTACGAGAAACACCTCCACCTTTCCGCCAAGGAAAACAAGCCGGCCGCCGAGGGCCGGCCGCCTTCCGAAATCTGGACGGTCGATGTGACGAGCGAGGGCGAAAGCCACGACTTGCGCAAAACCCTGCCGGTGCTCGCCGCCGCCACGATTGAGTATGTCGGCAAGGACTCGCACGGCCAGAAGGTGATTCGGATGAAGGACACCGACAAGGACATCGCCTTCGTCAAACGAGGCATGTGAGCGGTGGGCCGCGCCGCGGCCGGTGAGATTTGCCTTTGCTTCGTTTCCGGCCGGCGGCATTTTTCGTGCACGCCCGCGGCTCGGCCGCGCGCGCCCTATGTCCGCTCCCACGCCACCGGAAAAAATCCTCCCGTTGATTCACTACCTCGACGGCCTGACCGGCCGCGCTTCGATCGAGCGGCTGAAGGAGTTGCTCGAGCAGACCAATGTCACGCTGGAGGATCTCCGCGGGTTTGTAGAGTTCGACGAGGAGCACTACCGGCGCAACCTCGTCAGTATGGGCGAGTGGTATGAGATCCTCGTCATCTGCTGGCAGAGCGGCCAGCGCAGCCCGATTCACAATCACGCCCAGTCCACCTGCGGCCTCAAGGTGCTCGACGGCGTCTGCACCGAGACGGTGTTCGATCATTCGCCCTGCGGACAGGTCGTGGCGTTGCACAGCACGAATCTCGCGGCGGGGTATATCACCGCGTCGCAGGACACGGACACGCATCAGGTCTCGAATCTCCAGGCGGCCGGCAAAAATCTGGTGACGATGCACATTTACTCGCCGCCGCTGCGCTCGATGAAGCGCTTTTCAATCACCGGTCGCCAAGTCGACGAGTGGCGGCCGCCGGTGTTCGAGTTTGCGCAGGGCGCCGGGATTTAAGCGGCCGCCGAATAAGGCCGGGCGCGACCGCCAGCCGCGCCGTGGAGCGGGGCGCGCCAAGGAGGGATCGCAGCGGGTCCAGCGGGCCCGCCCCACCCATCGGATCCTCGGCGTTTAACCGAAGCGCGCCTTCGTGGTCCGCTTCTTTTCGATCCGCGCCGAGACGAGAATGGCGATCTCATACAGCGCGTAGAGCGGGAGCGCGAACGTCGTCTGCACGAACGGATCCGGCGTCGGCGTGATGACCGCCGCGATGATAAAAATCAGCACGAAGGCGTGGCGGCGGTATTTCCGCAGAAACGCCGTGCTCACGATGCCCATCCAGACCAGCAGCACAATCACGAGGGGAAACTCGAACGACGCGCCCACGCCCAGCACCAGCCAGCTCAGGACGGAATAGTAGCTCCCGACGTCCCACCGAAAGGCCAGGCCGAAACTCTTGTTAATCTCGATCGCCATGCGCACGGTGGCGGGGACGAGCATGAGGAACGCGAAAACCGCGCCCGTGATGAACAGCAAGAAGGCCGACACGCACATCGGCAGCACCGCCTTCATTTCCTTTTCGGACAACGCCGGCGCGACAAACTGCCCGATGAAATACAGCATGAAGGGCGCGGAGCAGGTCAGCCCACCCAGCACGCACATCTGAATGATCATGTTAAACCCTGACATGATCGTGGTGGTGCCCAAATCGACGATCAGCCCCGGATATTCGGAGGTCGCCTTGTAAAACGGACTCATCAGGAACTGGTTGAATTCCGTCAGGAAGAACCCGATCGCCACCGCGAAGATGGTGAACGTCACGGCGCACTTGATCAGCGTCCAGCGGAGCTCCTCGAGATGACCCCAGAATCCCATGGGCTTTTCGCGCCCTCCGACGGCACGGGTGGAGGCGGGGACTGGTTCGTTGGAAAATTCTTCGGGTTCGCTCACAGGGAAAGGGAACGGGGATGGTGGGAAGTTTTCCGGAAAACGGAAGCGCGATTGCTCTTTTTACCCGTCGCGACGGTGGATCGTTGACAGGCCCCCTCCCCGCCCTATTGCCTTTTGCCCTTCGTGCGCCCGCGCACCCGTTCGTTTTTAACTCAAATCCCATCAATATGGCCGCCAAATCCAAAGCCAGGAAACCCGCTCCGAAGAAGTCCGCCAAAGCCGGCAAATCTGCCTCTGTCAAAGGCCCGAAATACGTTTACACGTGGGGCGCCGCCAAAGCCGATGGCAATGGCAGCATGAAAAACCTCCTCGGTGGCAAGGGCGCCAACCTCGCCGAAATGACGCGCATCGGTCTCCCCGTGCCTCCCGGTTTCACGATCACCACCGACGTCTGCACTTACTACTACGCCAACAAGCGCACCTATCCGGCCGCGTTGCAGGCGCAGATGGAAGCCGGCGTCGCCAACATGGAAAAGATCATGGGCACGAAGTTCGGCGCCACCGACGGCATGCCGCTCCTCGTCGCCGTCCGCTCCGGCGCGCGCGACTCGATGCCCGGCATGATGGACACGATTCTCAACCTCGGTCTCAATGACCAGAGCGTCATCGCGCTCGTCAACGCCACCGGCAACGAGCGTTTCGCGTGGGATTGCTACCGCCGTTTCATCCAGATGTATGGCGACGTCGTCATCGGCGTGCAGAAGCGCGAAGGCGAAGACCACGATCCGTTTGAGTCGGTCATCCACGGTTTCAAGCACGAGAAATATCACTCCGACATCGAGGACTCGAAGCTCACCGCCCAGGACCAGCAGGAACTCGTCACCCGTTTCAAGGCGCTCGTCAAAGAGCGCACCGGAAAAGCGTTCCCGAACAATCCGTGGGACCAACTCCGTGGCGCCGCCGGCGCTGTCTTCGGTTCCTGGATGAACGATCGCGCCAAGGTTTACCGCGCGAAATATAACATCCCCTCCGAGTGGGGCACCGCCGTCAACGTGCAGGCCATGGTCTTCGGCAACACCGGCGACACCTCCGGCTCCGGCGTGGCGTTCACCCGCAATCCCGCGAACGGCGTCAATGAATTCTACGGCGAGTTCCTCGTGAACGCGCAGGGCGAAGACGTCGTCGCCGGCGTTCGCACGCCCGAGCCCGTCCTCAAACTGAAGGACGTCATGCCGAAGTCCTACGCCGAACTCCTCAAGGTGCGCGCGACGCTCGAGAAGCACTTCAAGGACGTGCAGGACATCGAATTCACGATTCAGGAAGGCAAACTGTTCATGCTCCAGACGCGCAACGGCAAGCGCACCGCCGCCGCCGCGCTGAAGTTCTCCGTCGATATGGTGAAGGAGAAGCTCATCAACTGGCAGACCGCGATCACGCGCAACCCGGCCGATCAGCTCGACCAACTCCTCGCCCCGATCTTCGACCTCGCCGAGGTGAAGAAGGCCACGGTCATCGCCACCGGCCTTCCCGCCGGCCCCGGCGCCGCGACCGGCAAGATCTACTTCAACGCCGATCGCGCGGTGCAAGCCGCCGAGAAGGGCGAGAAGGTTCTCCTCGTTCGCGTCGAAACTTCCCCGGAAGATCTCCGCGGCATGATTGCCGCCGAGGGTATTCTCACCGCTCGCGGTGGTGTCTCCTCGCACGCCGCGCTCGTTGCCCGCCAGATGGGCAAGGTCTGCGTCTGCGGCGCGGCTGCGCTTCAGGTCGATTACGACAAGAAGACCGTGACCGTCTCCGGCCACACTTATTCCGAAGGCGACTTCCTCTCCATCGATGGCACGGCCGGCACCGTTTACGCGGGCCAGATTCCGACCGCCTCCTCGGAGATCATCGCCGGCCTCGTCAACGGCGACAAAGCCGCGCAGGCCACGGAAAAGTTCAAGAGCTTCACGCAGCTCATGAAGTGGTGCGCGCAAGCCACCAAGCTCTCCGTTCGCACCAACGCCGACACCCCCGACCAGACCCGCATCGCGGTCGCGTTCGGCGCCGTCGGCATCGGTCTCACCCGCACCGAGCACATGTTCTTCGAGGGCAATCGTATTGATGCCATGCGCGAGATGATCCTCGCCGACACGCTCGCCGACCGCGAGGCCGCGCTCGCGAAGCTCCTCCCCTACCAGCGCGAGGATTTCTTCGGAATCTTCAAGGCGCTGAAGGGCTTCCCCGCGACGATCCGTTTCCTCGATCCGCCGTTGCACGAATTCCTCCCGAACACGAAGGAAGCGCAGGCCGATCTCGCGAAGAAACTCGGCGTCGACGTGTCCAAGATCGAGCACCGCGTGCATGAACTCCACGAGTTCAACCCGATGCTCGGTTTCCGCGGTTGCCGTCTCGGCATCAAGTATCCCGAAATCACCGCGATGCAGGCGCGCGCCGGCCTCGTGGCCGCCGCCGATGCGACGAAGGCTGGCTTCAAGGCCAAGCCCGAAATCATGATCCCGCTCGTCGGCTTCAAGAAGGAACTCGATCTCCAGACCGAGCTCGTCCACGAGGTCGCGAAAAAGGTCATGGCCGAGAAGAAGGTGAAGATCAGCTACAGCGTCGGCACGATGATCGAGATCCCGCGCGGTGCCCTCACGGCCGACGAGATCGCGAAGACCGCGGAGTTCTTCAGCTTCGGCACGAACGATCTCACGCAGACCTGCCTCGGCATGTCGCGCGACGACTCGGGTTCCTTCCTCGGCGCTTACCAAGAGTCCGAGATCATGAAGAAGAACCCGTTCGCCTCGATCGACCAGACTGGCGTCGGCCAGCTCATGGAGATCGCGATCAAGAAGGGCCGTTCGACGCGCCCCGACATCAAACTCGGCATCTGCGGCGAACACGGTGGCGACCCGGACTCGGTGAAGTTCTGCCACAAGCTCGGCCTGAGCTACGTCTCCTGCTCGCCGTATCGCGTGCCCGTCGCCCGCCTCGCCGCGGCGCAGGCCGCGGTCGCCGACCTGAAGAAGTAAGCTGCATCATCGGGACGCGGCGCCCTCGCCGCGTCTGAACTCTTTTCAAGCCTCGCGCCGAAAAGCGCGGGGCTTTTTCGTGCGTAGCGTCAGGCCGCCGTGCCTGCCGTTTTCCCGATCTCGCATGCTTCCCTCGGCCGGCGGCGGCCTGCCGCTACGCTCACTGCAAAAAGGAAAGGCGTCGGAGGTTGAACCACTCGTGATCACTGATTCAGTGACTCATCGAGCAAACACGCGGGGATAACTGAGTAATCAGTGCCAATGAATGATCTCCCCCTGTTTGAATTTTTTGCGCCTTCTGCGCCTCTTTGCGGCCAATCAAAGTCTGTAGGGCCGCCGCTCGTCGGCGCGCCTTCGAGCAAACGGAATCATTAGCCGCAAAAAGGCGCAGAAGGCGCAAAAAGGAAAGGCGTC
>JBBRLB010000103.1:0-22948 GCA_038231575.1 Opitutales bacterium
AGAGATGCGACGTGAAATCGCAGCCTGGCAATCTGACCGCAACCATCGCGGCGCTCCAGTAAACTGGCGCTTCACTACCAAAGATGCGCGGATCAAACTCTCTCGCCTCTATCCGAAATTATAGACGTTACGGGATACTAGGGCGACTCGGAGCCGTCCCCACCTTTCGGTCCGGCGCACAATGTCGTCCGCCTATCTGAAATCTTGCCCGCCTCCCGCCGCGTCCTCAGCGTCCCCGGCACTGAGTCATGTCCGCCCCCCATCGTCTTCAAGAACTCCTCCGTCAGCGCGCACTTCTGCAAGAGCACCTCGCGTGGCTCGATCATGAGATCGCAGAGGCGTCGTCGGGCCCGGCCGCCTCCTTTCCGACCCCCGTCGCGCGCGCCACTCAGCAACCGCTGGTCATCCCGTCGCCGATCACACCGCCCTCGCCGACTATCCTCGCGGCCCGGCCGATCCAATCGTTCGCCGCGAGCCAGGCCGCGCAAATCCTCTCCGCGACCGCCGCCGCACCCGTTCGCGACGACGCCGCCTCACCCGCCGTCGAAGCGGTCGCCAACCAAATCATCGAGCAATACCGCGTCGCGCCCGAGGCGACCAAGACCGACGTCAAGAAAGGCTGCCTGTTGTATTTCGTCGGTGCCTTCGTCCTGCTCGGCCTCGTGGTGGTCGGAATGTATTTTTTCTTTCAGCGCGGACGGTGATGCCCCACGGCGTCTGGCTTGCGGATACCGCTCCGGAAAATTCACCCGTCGGTTGGCCGCAACGAGGCACCATAATTATCCGGAGCCGCGACGAATGTTTCCCGCGCGCCCATCGGCGCGACGCACGGGTGCCCCGACGTCCTTCTTTTTTTGCGCCTTTTTGCGGCCCACAGATTCCTGAACGGCGTCTGCAACCCAGCCGCCACACGTCGCACCGCGGCTCAACTCGCCGCCGGATAACTCCCGAGCCACTTCACCAGCGGACAGAATTTCTTCAGCTCCGCCAGCGCCTCTTTCATGTTGGCGTCGTCGAAGTGCCCCGTGACATCCAGGAAGAAATAATAATCCCACGGCCGCTTTTTGCTCGGCCGTGATTCGATCTTCGAGAGATTAATCCCACGTTCCGCGAGCGGCATGAGCATCTTCAACAGCGCGCCGGAATGCGCCGCCGCCTCGTCGCCCAGCGACACCAGAAAACTCGTGATGTCTTTGCCGCCGCCGGCCGAGCCCGACGGCTTCTTGCCGAGCACGAAAAACCGCGTCGTGTTGTCCGCCTTGTCCTGGATGTTGTGCTCGACCACCGGCACCCCGTAGTGCTCCGCCGCGAGTTCGCTCGCGACCGCCGCCGTGCCCGGCTCCTCCTTCGCCACCTGCACCGCCCGCGACGTGCTGGGCGCATCCACCAGCTGGGCGTGCGGCAGATGCCGCTGCAACCAATGGCGGCATTGCGCCAGCGCCTGATCCTTCGAATAGACGCGCTGGATTTGATCGAGCGGCGAATTTGAAATTAATGCGTGCGAAATCTCCAAATGGATCTGCGCGACGATTTTCAGGTCGCTCTCGACGAAACTATCCAGCGTCTCGCGCACGCTCCCCTCGGTCGAATTCTCGATCGGGATCACCGCGTAGTCGGTCTCGCCCTTCTCCACCGCCGTGAAGATGTCGCCGATCGTCGCCATCGCATGATAGTCCACACTCGCGCCGAACTTCTTCATCGCGGCGGCGTGCGTGTTGCTCGCCTCCGGCCCGAGATACGCGATCAGCAGCGGCTTTTCCAACGCGATCGCCGCCGACATGATCTCGCGGTAAATCGCTTTCAAGGCCTCTTGTTTGATCGGCCCGTTGTTTTGCCCCGTGACTTTGCGCAACACCGCGTCCTCACGCTCGGCAACGTAAATCTGCCCACCTTCCTTGCGCTTGATTTTCCCAATCTCCGCCGCGAGCGCGAGCCGCTCGTTGATGATCGTGACGAGCTGATTGTCCAACGCGTCGATCTTCTGGCGAATCGGTTCGAGGCTCATGGTCAGTCGGACGCTGCGGGCGGCGTGCTCGACGCGCCCGCGCCTTCCAGCGGCAGTTGCTCATCCGAAAGCCCCATGTCGGTGTCGGTCGGTTGATGCGCCGTCGAGGAATTCCGCAACCACTCGTCGATCTGCCGCGACGACAACACGTCTGACGCCGGCAATTCATCGAGCGCCTTCGCGCCGACAAACTCCAGGAACTGCTCCGTCGTTCCGTATTGGATCGGCCGGCCCGGCGTGTCCGCGCGTCCCACGATGTAAATCAGGTCGCGTTCGATCAGCTTGTTGATGCCCGCCTCCGCCGACACGCCGCGGATGGTTTCGATTTCCGTGCGCGTGACCGGCTGGCGATACGCCACGACCGCCAGTGTCTCGATTGACGACTGGCTGAGTTTCACTGGCGGTGGTTCCTGCCGCAAAATTCTCACCCACCGTGCCACGCGCGGATGCGTCACGATTCGATAGCCACTCGATCCTTCGATGAGCAGCAACCCGTCATCCGCCACGCGCAATTCTTCCGCAATCACGTCCATCGTCTCGCGAATCTGCGTCGCCGTCACGAGGGACGGCACGTCGCCATAAAGCTCCGGATCCTGCGGCGCCTCGGCGACCACTTCCGCGGCGTCGACGACCGGAGGCGCCGCCGCCGCCGGTGTCGCAGCGGTTGGCTCAGCCGCGGGCTCGCCTGCCTTGGGCTCGGTCGCAGGGTCACTCGTCACTGGTCCCTCGTCACTCACGACCACCGGAAGCGTCGCCGTGTCGTGAAAACGCGTGAAGGCCGCCTGCACATCCTTGATGGCGAGCGGTTGATTGGACGAGAGCAACAGTGCCTTGAGCACCTTTTTCAGGTTGAACGCCATGCGGGTAAAGTTGCGACGAGTGATGCGCCGCGCGTCCCACCACGCAACCAAGAAAAAGAATGCCTCCAAACCATTTTGCCCATGAAACACCCGAATGACATAAAAGGAGACCAAGCCCATGAATCATTCGCCGCAAAAAGGCGCAGCAGGCGCAAAAAAAGAAGACCTCAAACATTCTACCGAAGATCACCAAGAGCCTGACCATCGGCCTTGCTTCGTTCTCTTCGTTTCCTTCTGTAAATCCGGTTCGGCATTTTTTGCGCCTTCTGCGCCCCTTTGCGGCCAACCCCCTTTCGTGTCTTTTCGTGTGTTTCGTCGGCAACTTCACCCCTGTATACCTTTCCCCGCTTCCGCACTTGCCCGCCCCCGCATCCTTTGGTTCTTTCCGTTTCCCCCTTTCCTGATTTCCACATTTCCGAATCTCCTTAACCCATGAGCTCCGCCCACCCCAAGCCCGAGCCCCTGCGTCCCCAGTCTTCCATCGTCGTTGACGGTCCCGCTCGCGCTGGCGCGCGCTCGATGCTCCGCCCCGTCGGCTTCACCGACGCCGATTTCAAGAAACCCGTCGTCGGCATCGCCTCCACCTGGTCGATGGTCACGCCCTGCAACATGCACATCGACGTCCTCGCGCGCGAAGCCGAGGCGGGCGCCAACGCCGCCGGCGGCAAGGGCGTCATCTTCGGCACCATCACCGTCTCCGACGGCATTAGCATGGGCACGCCCGGCATGCGTTACTCGCTCGTCTCCCGCGAAGTCATCGCCGACTCCATCGAGACCGTCACCGCCGCCGAGGGCTTCGATGCCGTCGTCGCGATCGGCGGCTGCGACAAAAACATGCCCGGCTGCTGCATGGCTCTCGCGCGCCTCAACCGCCCCGGCCTCTTCGTTTACGGCGGCACGATTCTCCCCGGCTTCCATCCCGACACGAAGCACGAGTGCGACATCGTCTCCGTCTACGAAGCCATCGGCCAGCACGCCGCCGGCAAGATCGATGATGCCGGCCTGCGCAAAATCGAGTTGGTCGGCGTCCCCGGCCCCGGCTCGTGCGGTGGCATGTATACCGCCAACACCATGGCCAACGCCATCGAGGCGCTCGGTATGTCGCTCCCGAATTCCTCCGCGCAGATCGCCATCTCCAAGGAAAAGAAAGTCGACGCCTACAACGCCTCCGTCGCCGCCCTCGCCCTGCTCAAGGCCGGCATCAAGCCGAGCGATATCATGACGCGCAAGGCGTTCGAAAACGCCATCACGGTCTCCATCGCCCTCGCCGGCTCGACCAACGTCGTCCTCCACCTCCTCGCCATCGCGCATTGCGTCAAGGTCAAGCTCACCCTCGACGACTTCACCCGCATCGGGAAACGCGTCCCCGTCCTCGGCGACCTCAAGCCCTCCGGCAAATACAGCATGTCCCACCTCTCGCGCGTCGGCGGCGTCGCGCCGCTCATGAAGATGCTCCTCGAGGCCGGCCTGCTCCACGGCGATTGCCTGACCGTCACCGGCAAGACCCTCGCGGAAAACTTGAAGGACGTGAAACACTACGCGGCCGATCAAGACGTCATCCGCCCGCTCTCAAATCCCATCAAGGCCGACAGCCATCTCCGCATCCTCTACGGCAACCTCGCCCCGACCGGCGCCGTCGCCAAAATCACCGGCAAGGAAGGCCTCCTCTTCACGGGCAAGGCGATCGTGTTCGAAGGCGAAAACAAAGCGCTCGACGCGATTCTTGCCGGCAAAGTGAAAGCCGGCCACGTCGTCGTCATCCGCAACGAAGGCCCCGTCGGCGCCCCCGGCATGCCTGAGATGCTCTCGCCCACGAGCGCCATCATGGGCCGCGGACTCGGCAACGAAGTCGCGCTCATCACCGACGGCCGCTTCTCCGGCGGCAGCCGTGGGTTCGTGGTCGGCCACATCACGCCCGAAGCCGCCCTCGGCGGCCCGATCGGCCTGATCAAGAACGGCGACACCATCACGATCGACGCCGTGAAAGACGAACTCCGTCTCGAGATCCCCGCGAAGGAAATCGCCACCCGCAAAAAAGCCTGGAAGCCGCGCCCCCCGAGAGAAACCCGCGGCGTGCTCGCGAAGTATGCGGCGCATGTCACGAGCGCGTCTGAGGGCGCGGTGACAGATAAAGATCTTTAGCCTTCAGATTGCCGCTAACGCGGCTTCGAGCCGGCGCTAACGCGCCTCGGAGGCTCCAGCGCTAACGCGCTTCCAGCTCCCAATCATGGGTCCTATAAGTCCTATCTGACCTATAGGTCCCATTCAGTCTTACCTCTGCTGCCGAGCCCGGCTCTCGAGTCGCGCCTTCGTCATCCTCTCCCGCAGCCCGCCCTCCTTCAGAAAATCCTGCTCCAGCCGCCGAATCTGCTGATCGAGCAGATAGTTCGCCTGATGGATCAGGCATAGCGCGATGTTCGCCACCACCTCGCCCGGCCGCGTATCAGCAAACTCTCGAAAGGCCTCGTATTTCACACCGGCCTTCCCGCCGAGCCGGCGCACGTAGCCGGCCTCTTTCGATTCCTTATCCCAAATCGTGCCGCCCCGCGTCCGCAGAAAATCCTCATAATCGGCCAGCAATTCTTCGAGGCTGGCCCGCGCCACATTCGTCAGCTTGAGCTCCATCTCCTTCGAGGTGCCTGAGGCCTTGGAGCCCTCGATGATGTTTTGTTTCCCCGACCGCGCCGCCTGCACCATTTGGTCGATAGTGCGATCGCCCCTCCGGAGAAACCGCTCGCAAAACCGATAAGTCAGATCGTAAACGATCTCCGCCTTCTGAAACGACCGCAGCTCGCGATAGTTTCCATACGCCGGCAGCAGTCGCTCACCTTTCATCCCACCGAGCTATCGTCCAATTCCATCCGCGACGATCTATTCCATCACCCGAAATTTAGGTATGCGTCCCCCGCCCTGCATCCGTCCCATCCCCCGTCCCACGAGTGTCCCATCAGTCCTATCAGTCCTCTCACCACGCCCGCCGGGGAAATCGCCACCCGAAAAAAAGCCTGGAAACCGCGTCCCCCGACGGAAACCCGCGGGTGCCCAGCGCCTCCTGACTTGCACCCACGTTCAAGCCATCCATCTTCGTTCGTCATGAACGCGACCATCGAAACGGAGTTTCATGCCCTGTCTCCCGCCGAGCGCATCCTCCTCGTTGAGGAGATTTGGGATCGCATCGCCGCCGAGCCCGACGCCGTGCCTGTTTCGGCCGCGCAACGAGCGGAACTCGACCGACGGCTCGACGCGCTTGAGAAAACCCCGGATGCCGGGCGGCCTTGGACCGAAGTCCGTGACGAATTGCTCCGCCGCTGATGTCCCGGGTGGTGCGCCCAACTTCGGCGGCGTGCGCCGACTTGCTCGCGGCCCACGACTGGTATGAGCAACGCTCGCCCGGCTTGGGCAAGGACTTCGTTCGGATGGTGGATGCCGCCTTCGCCGACATTGGCCGCCAACCGGATCTTTTCCCTCCAGTGCATCGCGGCCTCCGCCGGGTCCTGCCCCGACGTTTTCCCTACGCCGTCTTTTATCGGGTCGATTCCGACGCCGTGAGAGTGATTGCTGTGCTTCACACCGCGATGAATCTCCGACGGCTGGAAGAACGCGGTTGATGCGCTCTCCCAATCACATCGCCAGCAGGCTTGCCGTCGCCCTCCCCACGAAGGGAATCGCCGCCCGCAAAAGAAAGCCTGGAAGCCGCGCCCCCCCGAGAGAAACCTGCGGCGTCCTCGCCAAGTATGCGAGCCACGTCACGAGCGCGTCCGAGGGCGCGGTAACGGATAAGAATCCTTAGTCCTTCAGACGTATTTGAAATTGTCCGCAACAGCCGCACGAACGGCGGCTGAATACTCGCTCGATGCCGCACTCGCCTCTGCAAGTAGAGCGGTAAGCTCGGCGTGTAATGGATCTTGAGGCTGTCTGCCGATAATTTGAAACGTGAGTTTTAGTTTGTTTAAAAGATCTGCCCGTCGTGCGCGCAGAGGTTCGTTCTTTAGCCCCACGATCTTGATCGTTTCCTCACCGCGAAGATCACCATTAATCGCAAATGGCGTATCCCCTCGATAAGAAATCTTTGTCGACGGATCTTCCGCTGAAGGGTCGATCAAAATGGTTGGCTCTTGGCTCACGTCACCAAACGGTGCGACTACTCGTTTCGACGGATCAGAAAGCGGGAATAGGTTTTTCTTGTAGCGACGGTTACAGTTTTCGCAGGAGTAGAGCAAATTGCTCCATTCGTAGCTTAGCCAAAAATATCCAGGTATCTGAAGCGGGTCGTTATCGTTTTGGCGCCAACCCATTTTGGGCCGGTAGTGTTCGACGTCGCCAGGACACACGTGCTCAACCTTTGACTCACAATAACAGCACTTACCGTATTGAGCTGAAATCAGCGCAGACTTGACCGTAGCATGTCCGTAAATTGCGCGGTCAGGACTCCAGTTTTTCGCTAGGCGTTTTGGATTTCGCTTATGTGCCTTCAGGGCCTTGCGGATATGAGGACCTCCGAGTGTCGTCAGAACCGCCGGTGCCGGCTGTGGTCGGACGACTCCGATCATGTTCGCGGTCCAGTTTGGAGCTCAACCGCTCGACGTATCAATTCCTCGGCGCGTCGCTCGACGTCGGACGAACCAGAAGGAACGCTGTGAATTAATCGGTTTAAGTTGGCGACATCCACTTCATCCGCATCGGATAAAACAGACTTAGAGAGAAGTTCTGAACGTCTAAGAATCGCGTTCGCAATCTCAGGCGGGTGCGCACTCTTCAATTTGAAGAGATCGCTCGTGAAGATTTGGTCGACGCGCCACCGCTTGACTGCATCGAGATCGTGATTCGCTCGCACGACGCCATCGACATCCTCCATCAAAATCACTTTTGCATCGATTCCAGAATAGAGGACGAGCGGGCTGTGCGCCGTTACGATGAATTGCGTGTTGGTAAATCGCTCTGTAAGATAGTCGATCACCATCTGCTGCCACTGTGGATGGAGGTGGAGGTCAAGTTCGTCCACGAGCACAATCGCCGGTTCTGCGATTGGATTCGGGCTCCCGGGATATCGCTCAAAAAGCTTTCGAGTCAGATCGACAACCCACGCGATCATCGACTTGTAACCCAAACTAAGGCTCGAAAGGCTGACCCAGCCATAGGTGGTTTCAAACTCGACGTGAACAGGCGGCGTAGGAGCCGCCTCAGCGCTCGAAACGGCGACACGGATATTTCGGACACTAGGTAAAACCCGGAGCAGCAAGGCCCGAATTGTTTCAAACCTACCTAGAAAAGTCTTTTGCGATCCACCTTCTATTTTTGAAGCATGATCAAGCTCAAGCAGCCATTCTTCAGCATTCGGTAACGCTACGTTTTCCGCGAGGAGACTTTCGATCCGGTCACGATCAGGCCGAGCAGGTCGTGCTCGACCACTCGGGGCCATTAGTCTCGACGCTCCGTAGCCATAGCAAATAAGGGCCGCGAACTTCTCGGAAGGCCCCATTGTTCCACCCATCGTGAATGTATTTGGGTCTCCCGCCGAATATTCGGCATACCAAGGAAATGTTTCTGCATTAGTAAACCCCTCGAGTTTACTTCCAACCCGTAATACCGCACTGACTTTGTGGTTGGAGCTGCTGCCAAGCCGTTGACTACCTCTGTGCCAAGCAAGCCAGCCGGGGTCTGACATCACGGTGTTAACAAGGAATTTCTCAACTTCCTTGCCGCCTTTTTTTTCCTTCATGGTATCAGGCCGTGCCGACAGACCCGCCAAGCACTGAAGAATCGTCGTCTTTCCAACACCATTCCCACCGAGTATTACTGTCCAGCGCGCCGGGCGCCCTTGAGCGTCACAAAAATTCAGTGTGACCGGCTCTCGAAAACATTTGAGATTCTCCACTGTAACAGAACTGAAGTAAACAGGTGGGACAGCTTTCGGCTGATTTGGTATAACCGGAGTCTGTTCGATAAGTGCCATACGGTGAGTCTTGGTGGATACTACCGGTTTCACCTTCCTGAACAAGGGCATTCCTGCGGCAACTGGTGTATCAAAGCCATGTGCCATACTAGCGAACGCGCATCACGTCGCCCTCGCTCGAAGGCGGGCAAACGTAAGGAGCAAACGTAAGGGGTCGGGCCGTTACATGTTAGGCTCGGCGGGCAGCCGCGCAGCTTGAATTTTGGCGCCTCGTCGCAGGCGCGTCCGCACGAGAGACGCCCTACGACTGAGCCTCCTTGCCGATTGGCTTTGCGCTTGGCGCTCAACCCTCGTCTCTCAGCTCACGTTGCCCAAGCAAACTTCCACTCCCGCTCGTCCCCTGCGCCCCACCATCCTGACGGTGGACGATTCCAAGACCGTGCGCCGACTCGCGCAAACGGCACTCAGCGATTTCGACTGCGACGTGAACGAAGCCGACAACGGCTACAAAGACTTCTACGCGATGGATCGCGTGGTGCCCGATCTGATTCTCCTCGATGTGAACATGCCCACCATGGATGGGGTGCGAACGCTCCAGCTGATCCGGGAGCATCCGCAGCTGAAAGCGATCCTGGTCATCATGCTGACCTCGCCCGCCGATCATAACGATAGCGACGAGATCGCGGCCTTGGGCGTCAGCGCCACCCTGATGAAACCCTTCACGCCCGCCGACCTCCTCGCCAAAATCCGCGGCGTGATCGATCTGCAGCCGCGGAGTTAAGCGCAAAGACGCAAAGGTGCGAAGGCATGAGCAAAGCAATTCTTCGCGATCTAACTTAGCGGCTTCGCGTCTTTGCGCTTAAGCCATGTCCCTGAGCGCGTCGAACGGGCAGGACTGACGCCCTACGACCGATTCGCCTCCTTCCGTGTTTCCGTCCTTTCGTGCTTCTGCGCTTAACCCCGCGCCTTGCCAACCGCGCGAAATCCGACCACGGTGGTTCGCATGAGCACGCGCGAGGCAGTTCAATTTATCCTCGATAAACTTCCGGCGGACGTCTCGTTGCACGAAGTGGCGCGGGAAATCGAATTCATTGCGGCGGTGCGCGAAGGCATGGCGGAACTAGACAGCGGCGAGGGTATTCCCCTCGAGCAGGTTCGCAGCGAACTCCGCACATGGGTCAAAGGGTAATCATCGCGCCCGGCGCTCGGCGCGACCTTTTCGCTATTGTCCAAGAAATCGCAGGCGACGCGCCCGAACGGGCGGTGAAGTTCGGCGATGCCTTGCTCGATCGCGCTGAGCAACTCGGCGCCTTTCCACGCGCAGGTCGCGTCGTCCCGGAATTCGCGCGGGATGATCTCCGTGAGGTCATTCACGACCCGATTCGTATTATTTACCGAATCCGCGAAAATGACACCGCTGAAGTTGTCCGCTTCTGGCACGCCAAACGTGGCAAGCCCGAAGGCTAAGTCTGGGACCGTAGGGCATCTGTCAAGACAGACGCCCTACGTCAGCCGATTCGGCTCTTCGCTTTTGCGCCTTCTGCGCCTCTTTGCGGCCAACTCCGATCCGATTCGCCCGACTCAATCGTCCATGCGTTCAATCCCCTGCGTTAAGCGCAAAGACGCAAAGTAACGAAGGTCTGAGCAGGGCCATTCTTCGCGATCGAACTTAGCGCCTTCGCGTCTTTGCGTTTCCTCCGTCAAAGCGAGTGCGATTGAGAACCGAATTGTTCCGCATCTCCGCCCTTCCGCACGTCCGCGATTGTCCCCGCACCTTCCCATTTGACCGCCGGCGCAGCCGGTGCAATTTCTTCCTCCCCGACCGCCCCACGAACCCCAGCCCGCGGAGACAAACATCATGGAACGCAAGACAGCCCAGGAATTCGATCAGGAACTGCTTTACCTCTACGACTACTACGTCCACGGCCAGATCGACCGGCGGACCTTCTTGGAACGCGCCACCAAGTTTGCCGTCGGCGGGCTCACTGCCGTCGCGCTGCTGGAAATGCTCAACCCGCACTACGCCTTTGCGGCGGAGGTGCCGAAGGAGGACAAGCGCGTGAAGTCCGACTACGTGAAATATCCCTCGCCCGCGGGCAGTGGCGAGATGCGCGGCTTGCTGGCCCGGCCCGGCGACGCGAAGGGCAAACTTCCCGGCATCATCGTGGTGCATGAGAACCGCGGGCTGAATCCCTACATCGAGGATGTGGCGCGCCGCGTGGCGCTCGCGGGCTTCATCGCGTTTGCGCCCGACGCCCTCTACCCGCTCGGTGGCTATCCCGGCACCGACGACGAGGGACGCACCATGCAATCCAAGCTGGACAGCAAAAAAATCACGGAGGATTTTGTGGCGGCGACGGAGTTCCTGCACAAGCACGCCGACTGCACGGGCGCGATCGGGGTGACGGGCTTCTGCTTTGGCGGCGGCATTGCGAACACCCTCGCGTGGCGGCTCCCCGAGATCGTGAAGGCGTCCGCGCCCTACTACGGCGGCCAGCCGACCGCGGAGAACACCGCGAAGATCAAGGCGGCGATGGTCATCCACTACGGCGAACTCGACACGCGCGTGAACGCCGGCTGGCCCGCCTACGAGACCGCGCTGAAGGCCGCGAAAGTCGAATACGAGGCGTTTCTTTATCCCGGCGTAAACCACGGCTTCCACAACGACACCACGCCCCGCTACGACAAGGCGGCCGCCGAGCTGTCCTGGTCGCGCACCCTCGCACTTTTCAAGCGCAAGCTCAGCTGAGCCCGGGTTCTGAGGGCAACGGTAGGCGCCTCGCTTCCCCGCACCCATGAAACTCATTTCGCTCGGCGTTTGCTTTTCCCTACTGGTCGCCGCGCGGGCGGAGGAGATCGTCGTGCCGGGCGGGAAGATCGATCTGCAGTTCACCGCTCCGCCGCCGGAGGCAGAGCGTCCGCTCATCGATCGCTGGCTCGCGATGGCGACCCAAGCGGTCGTGACTTACTGCGGCAAATTCCCCGTCGACGTGGTCAGCCTCCGTATTTCACCGCGCAGCGGGCGCGGTGTCTCTCGCGGAACGACCTATGGTTCCCCGGCGGCGCGCATCACCATCAGCGTCGGCACCGAAACCACCGCCGAGGGCTTTGCGGAGGACTGGATGCTCACGCATGAGCTGTTGCATCTGGCGTTTCCGTCGCTGCGGCGTCCGCATCACTGGTTGGAGGAAGGTTTGTCGACGTATGTGGAACCGATCGCACGCGTCCGCGCCGGCTTCCTGAGCGCCGAGCGGATGTGGGGCGACGTCGTCCGCGATCTCCCCCAAGGGCTTCCGGCGACGAACGATCAAGGTCTCGACCGCACGCACACGTGGGGCCGGACGTATTGGGGCGGGGCGTTGTTCTGCCTGCGCGCCGACGTGGAGATCCGTCGTCGCACGGACAACCGCTTGGGATTGGAGCACGCCTTGCGCGCCATTCTCGCCGAGGGTGGCGATGTGCGCAGCGACTGGACAATGGATCGCGTGATCGCCGTCGGCGATGGCGCGACGGGCGTGCCGGTGCTGCGCGAACTCTACGACGAGATGAGCGGGCAACCCATGATGGTCGACTTGCCCGCCCTGTGGAAACAACTCGGCATCGCGCGCACCAACGGCGTCACGACGTTCGATGACCAAGCTCCGCTCGCCGCCATTCGTAAGGCGATTACCACGCCGAGCGCGCGGGCAAAATAGCGCGAGTGAGACGAAGGTCACCGACCGGGTTAGGTTCTGCTCGTTCACTTTCGCACGAATCCCTCCGCAGCGTTGGACTCAGTGCGCCAAAACGTTTCCCCGTCTTGACCGTCAATCTCGCAACCCCATGAAACCATCGTCCCTCTTCACTGCCACGATTCTCTTGATTGGCGTGAGCCTCGCTTCGGCCCAGCCCGCCGCCACGCCTGCGTCAACGCCCGACGCCGCGCCTGCTCCCGCGGCTGGACGCGCCGCCGGACGTCCTCCCGCGCCGACTCGCGATCCGCTCGCCGCCGGCTACGTGAAGGCGACCGAATTGCCCGACGGCGAGGTGCCGCCGATGGAGGCCGATGGAAATTTCATTATCGGCCCGACTCATACGCCGGCGCCGGAGATGAGTCCCGTCACGGACCCCGCGCTCAAAGGCACCGTCTACAAGTTCACGCTCAACTCGACCGAGAGTAAGTTCTACCCGGGCGTCGAGCGCGATGCCCCCGCAGCGGGTGCGGCCGGTGGTCCCCGGGACAATAACAACATCACGAATCACCCCAAGCCTTACACCCGATCGGTGTCGGTTTACGTGCCCAAGCAATATGTGCCCGGCACGGTCGCGCCCGTCATGATCACCACGGATGGCGACGGACGGGCCCACAACGTGCTCGATCATCTCATCCCGCAGAAAAAATTGCCCGTGATGATTGTGGTTTCGATTCCTCCCGGTGGACCCGATGGACGCGGCGGTCAGCGCAATCTCGAATACGACACCGTTTCCGGCAAATACAGCGACTTCGTCGAGACCGAGGTCCTCCCGATGGCGGAGAAAATCGCCAACGTGAAACTCACAAAGGATCCGAACGGACGCGCCGTGATGGGCACGAGTTCCGGCGCGGCCGCGAGCATGGTCATGGCGTGGCTTCATCCGGAGCGCTACACGCGCGTGCTCACATTCTCCGGCACCTTCACCGACAACCAGTGGCCGGTCGATCCGCAGTATCCGCACGGCGCCTGGGGCCTCCACGAAACACTGATCCCCAACAGCCCCACGAAACCGCTGCGCATCTACATGGAAGTTGGCGATCGCGATAATCTCAGCGGACCGATGCGCGACTGGGTGGAGGCCAACGAAGCCATGGCAAAGGTCCTGACCCAAAAGGGCTATCACTACAAATTTGTCTTCGCCCGCAACGCCGCCCACACCGACCGCCCGACGATTGGACAGCTCTACCCCACCGCCCTCCAATGGATCTGGCAGGGTTATCCGATCGCGGGGAGGTAGCCGCTTCTTGTCCCGATCCATTTAGCCGCAAAAAGGCGCAGACGGTGCAAAAAGGAAGACCTCGAACATTCGACAGAAAATAACGACTTCAGAAAACTAGAAAGTGTCAGGCCGCTCAATCTTGGGCTCGGAGGCAGCCACGCAAAAGACTTAGCCCGCGCGGCGCTGGTTCAGGTTTGATCGCCGAGCCTCGCGCCCACAGCCTCGCCGCATGCCGAAAGCACTCCCCACCCTCGACGAGTTCCTCGCCGCCCTGCCCGCCGATCGCCGTGACACGATGACGACCGTCCACAAGGCCATCCGCAAGGCCGTGCCGAAGCTCGCGCCGTTCATGACATCGGGCATGGGCCCGTCGCCCCTCATCGGCTACGGCAAGTATCACTACAAGTCGGCCAGCGGTCGCGAAGGCGACTGGTTCATCATCGGACTCGTCGCGGGGAAGACCGGCTACGCCCTTCATATCTGTGTCGGCGGCGAGGGCGGCTATCTCGTGGAGAAGAATGCCGCGAAGCTCGGCAAGGTGAAGACCGGCCGCAGTTGCATCAACTTCAAGCAACTCGAGGACCTAAACCTCGCCGCCGCCATGGCGCTCGTGAAACAAGCCGAGAAATTCGGCGGCATCAATGCCGTGGCGTGAGGTAAACGTGAGAGGGCAGCCGACGCAATTCAGGTTGGCCGCAAAAAGGCACAGAAGGCTCAAAAAAAGGCGCAAACTCCGGTTTTCTTTGCGCCTGCGGCGCCTCGGTGCAGCCAATCTTCCGTTCTATTCCGCTCGCGAATTCGTCTGTCCTCCGCCCGCGGCTTCTCCATCGTTCGCGCGTGAAAGCATTGTTCTCACTCGCGCTGATGCTCGCCGCGCCGTCGTTCGCCGCGGCGGCACCAAGTCTCGAAGAAACTTACGCGGCCCAAGGCCGGCTCATCCTCGTGTCGCTCGCCTCCGCGCCGTTTCCGCATCCGGCGCGCGCGGAGGGTCACACTTACCAAAATAAACTCTACCCGGCGAAGGAGCACTATTCCGACCGCACCGTCGCGCTCTTCATCCCGAAAGGATTTCGCGAATCGACTCGCGTTGACTTCGTCGTGCATTTCCACGGCTGGAACAACACCGTCGCGGGCACGTTCGGCACGTTTCACCTGATCGAACAACTCGTCGCCAGCGGCAAGAATGCCGTGCTCGTCGTGCCCGAGGGTCCGCACAACGCCCCCGATTCCTTCGGCGGCAAACTCGAGGACGCCGGCGGCTTTCAGCGCTTCATGGCCGAAGTCGTAACCATGCTCCGTGAGTGCGCTGTCTTCAAAGTGAGCGATTTTTCCGCCGGCCGCATCATCCTCTCGGGTCACAGCGGCGGCTATCACGTCATCGCCGGCATCCTCGACCGCGGCGGCTTGCCCAAGAACGCGGACGAAGTCTGGCTCTTCGACGCTCTCTATGGGCAGGTCGATTCGTATCTGAAGTGGTCCGACCAAACGCACGGCCGCCTGCTCAATCTCTACACCGACCACGGCGGCACGAAGGACGAATCGGAAAAGCTAAAAAACCGCCTCACCGCGCGCCGCACCCCGATCTACGCCACCGACGAAACCGCCCTGACCGCCGACAAACTCCCGGGCACCCAGTTTGTCTTCATCCACACCGACCTTGCCCACAACGACGTCCTGGACAAACGAAACGCGTTCGAGCTGTTCCTCAAAACAAGCGTCCTGACGGATCGCTGAGTTGGGGGAATACGTGGATGACTGGCGGCAGGGCGGGCACATCCGCCTTGCGGTGCCGGAGGGCGGGCGCGATTCTCGCGCCGGTCCCTTCGTCCATGTCACCAATGCCTCCGGCTTCGGGTGCCGTTTTCCTCAGCTACGCGTCGCAAGACACGGAGACTGCCACGCGTATTTGCGAGACGCTGCGCGCCGAAGGCATCGAGGTGTGGTTTGATCGCAGTGAACTCGTGGGCGGCGATCTGTGGGACGCGAAAATCAAAAAGCAGATTCGCGAATGCGCGCTGTTCGTGCCGATCATCTCGGCTCACACGCAGGCGCGCACGGAAGGATATTTTCGGCGCGAATGGAATCTCGCGACGCAACGGATGCTCGACATGGCACCGACGCGGCCGTTTCTGCTGCCCGTCGTCGTCAACGGCATCACCGAGCGCGAGGCGCACGTGGCGGAGGAATTCCTGCGCGTGCAGTGGTCGCGTTTTCCCGACGACGTGGTCCCGACGGCCTTCGTCGCGCGGGTCCAAGCGTTGCTGCAGGCCCTTGGCCCCGCGCCGCAGCCAAGCGCGCCCGGCTTCGCACCTCCCGCGCAGCCGAGCCGGGCCATTCCGGCCCCGCCACCGCGCCGCCGCTGGCCAGTCGTGCTCGGAGCGGTGGCGTGCCTCGTCGCCGTCTTGGGATTCGCGCAGTGGATGGGATGGTTCACGTTCCGCGGCAGCCTCGCGGGCCCGCAACAGCTGGCGGTGCTGCCCTTCAGCAATATCGGCGAGGCGCCCGGCAACCAGGCCTTGAGCGATGGGCTCTCGGAAACCATCACATCGCAGCTCACGCAGCTTCAGCAATTCCAGCGCACGCTGCTCGTCGTGCCAATGAGCGAAGTGCGCAAGGAGGCCGTGGGCACGCCGAGCCTCGCACGCCGGGTGTTCGGCGCGACGCTCGCGCTGACGGGCAGCGTGCAGCGCCAGGAGAGCCTCGTGCGCGTGACCGTCAGTCTCGTCGATGCGCGCACGCTCCGGATTTTGCGCAGCGCGACCCTCGATCATTCCACCTCCGAATTCTACCGCCTGCAGGATCGGGTGGCCGCGCAAACCGCGGACTGGCTCGGCCTCACGCTGTCGGACGAAGCGCGACGCGTGCTCACAGCCGGACAGACTAAAGTCCCCACGGCGTATGAACTCTACCTGCAGGGACGCGGTGAAATGCCGCGCCGCGATCTGCCGGGCAACCTCGACGCGGCGATCGTCCACCTGCAACAGGCGTTGCTCAGTGATCCGCATTACGCCCTCGCGCACGCCGCGCTCGGCGAGGCCTTCTGGTTGAAATATTCCGAGACGAAAGCCCGCATCTGGATCGATGAGGCCCGCCGCAGTTGCACCACCGCGCTCGAATACGGGGCGGGCCTCGCCGCGCCGCGCCTCACGCTCGCCATCCTCCTCAACGGCACCGGTCAGTATGAGCAGGCCGTCGCCGAGGCCCAGGCCGCGCTACAGCTCGACCCCGCCAGTTCCGAAGCGACCCGCACCCTCGCCCGCTCCTACGCCCGGCTCAACCGGCCCGCCGATGCCGAGGCGACATTCGCGCGCGCGATCGAGCGCAATCCCGCGAACGGTTTCGCCCACAGCGACCTCGCCGTTTTCTACTGGCAGGCCGGCCGCAAGGCCGAGGCCGAGAAGGAATTTCTCCGCGTCGTCGAGCTGATGCCCGACAACTCCGCGGTTTATCGCAACCTCGGCGGGCTCTACGTCATGATGGATCAGCCCGATCGCGCCGCGAAGGCCCTGGAGAAGTCCCTCGCGATCATGCCGACCCCCGGCGCGTTCTCCAATCTCGGGACGCTCCGTTTCCAACAAGCGCGCTATGCCGACGCCGCCGCCCTCTTCGAACGGGCCTGCACGCTCCAACCCCGCGAACACCTGTTGCTCGGCAATCTCGGCGACGCCCTGCGCTATGTCCCAACCCGCGCGAGCGAAGCTCCCGCCATCTACGAACGCGCGATCCGCCTCGCCGACGAAGCCCTGCTGGTGAACGCCAAGGATCCCGCCGTGCACGCCAGCGTCGCGCTGTATTGCGCCTTCAGCGGCAATCCCACGCGCGCGCTCGCTGAAATCGCGCAGGCCCGTGCACTCGCGCCGACGAGTGTCCCGGTGATGTTCAACGCCGCGCTGGTCTTCGAGCGCGCCGCCCAGCGTGACCGCGCCCTCGACGCGCTCGGGCTCGCGCTCACGGGCGGCTACTCGCGCACCGAGATCACCCAGCATCCCGACCTGAAGGGATTGCGGGACGATCCGCGTTTTCCTTCCCTTTTGTCCGCGTCTTCAACTGTCAGCGAAAAATAAATCAGCACTCCCATGCCAAACTCAACTGTCCCACACACGCCCGTCACTTACACCACGACGATCGCCTATTACGCCAGCAACGACAACTGGCAGTATGATATCAATCCGAAGCCCCCGCTCAATCACGCGGGCAAACCGAGATTCAAAAAAGACGACATCCTGAACTGGATTTGCAGCTACGGTGATTGGATTGTGTTTTTCGACGGCCCGACCCCCATCGAGGACGACAATGGAAATCCCTTGGGCGCAGTGAAAGCCGGCAATGCGAAAAGCGCCGGAGGCACGCTCGCGAAGAAGGTCAAAGACGGAAAATACAGTTACCGCGTCATCCTCACGCAGCTCAACGGTGATGGCATCGTCGTGTCGGCGGATCCCGAAATCATCATCGAAACGGACAAGACGCGGGCTCGGCGGATAAAGAAGAAAAAGGCGGGGAAGAAGCCGGCCGCAGCCGCGCCGGTAAAGTGAGCAAACCGCCGCGCGCCGATGAAGCTCGACCACCCACCACTCGTTGAGCTTCTCCAAAGAGCCTATTCCGCCGAGCGCGCGGCCTCCTTCGCCTACATCGGCCACGCCGGGTCTTTAAAGGATCCGGCGGCCAAGGCGGCGGTGAAGCAGATCGAGAACGACGAGTGGGATCATCGCCGGCACGTGCTGGCGATCATGCAGCGCTACGACATCCCGGTTTCCCGCGCTTACGAAGTGCGCTATTACGTAGTGGGGAAACTCATCGCCGGAAGTTGCTACGTCATCGGCTGGTTCATGCCTTACTTCTTCGCCGGCAAGCTGGAGAGCGGCAACGTGTGCGAATACTTCGTCATGATGCACTACTTTCATTCCCTCGGCATCAAGGACCACGACAAGATCCTCTACGAAATGGGCCTGAAGGAAAAGGAGCACGAGGTTTACTTCCTCGCGCAAATCAAGACGAGCCGGTGGCTGCCGTTCTTTGAGAACGTTTTTTCCTGGGGTAAAAAATCCAGCCTCAATGACGTGGACCTGGAGAACAGATCTTCCGTGGAAGATTCCCACCGCTATTGCGCGACCTACCACGCCGGCTCCGGCGTCAGGGCGAGTTCAAAATCGGCCGCGAAGAACTGAGGCACGCCCTCCCAACGGAAAATCTTCCGCGCCTCATGCGACCCGTTCGTCACGCGCTTGCCGTTGTCGGTCTGTCGCTCAGCATCCACTCATGAAAGCCCCGCTGCTGTGGATTCTCACGAGCGCCCTCGCGTTTGCCCAACCCGCCGACCAGCCGGTGCTCGTCGTCTTGGAAACTGAAGCTGGCAAGATCACGCTGGAGGTCGATGTCGCGCACGCGCCGATCACCGGCGCGAATTTCCTCAAATACGTCGACGGCAAATTCTACGACGGTGGCCGGATCAATCGCTCCGTGCGGCCCGACAACACCACGCGTCACGACGTCGAGATTCAGGTCATTCAACTGCAATCGAACCCCGCGCGCAAATCGGAGTTATCCGCGCCGATTCCGTTGGAGCGAACCACCGTAACCAAACTGTCGCACCTGAACGGGACGATCTCGATGGCGCGCGACGGTCCCCACACCGCCACGTCCTCGTTCTTCATCACGATCGGTGACCAGCCTTCCCTCGATTTCGGGGGCAAGCGCAACGCCGACGGCCAGGGCTTCGCCGCCTTTGGCCGCGTGACCGCCGGGATGGACGTGGTGAAAAAAATTCAAACCTCCCCCACCGGCCCAATGGGCGACTACGGCACGGAGACGCTCGCGCCCGCGATCAAGATTCTGAAAGCGTATCGTGTGAAACTGTAAAGCTGCGGGAACGCTCAAAGGTCCGATCGTGATCCCGCGATCATCCTCGGACCATCACAGTGTAATGATTTCCGGGTCGCGCTTCCCGCCGGCGGCGTAGTTCATCACCCCATCGCATCCGGCCCGCCACCGGTGTAAATCTGCCCTCAATTCGCCGGGCGGATCGAAACGCTCTTCAACGCCGCGGGCTCGCGGCCCACAATGATGAGTTTATGCGCCCCCGCGGTGAGGGTAAATTTCTTCGACATGAACTCGCCACTGCCAGAGTCACCGTTGCCACGCCAGTTGACCACGCGCTCTTCAAACCCGTTCGTGACCTCGACATCCCAGATCATCGCATCGTCGGGCGCGGCGTCGATGTTCAGGAAAAACGAATTCGAATCCTCATCGGCCGCGTTCGCCACCGCTTGAATCACGTAGGTGCCCGCCTTCGCCACGGTGAAACTGAAGACCGCCTTGCCGCCGGTCGCGATCTCGGTGCGCTCGGGCTGGGAGATCGCGCCGTCTTTCAACACGAACGGCTTCGTGAGTTCGGCCGCCGAGGCGGGCAGGGATGGTGCGGGGGCGGCCGCGCCGGAAGCGGATTTGGGCGCAGCCGATTGAGCGAACACGGGAATGGCCAAGGCAGCGGCCAGCAGGAGCATGGGGATCGTTTTCATCGGGGTGACTCCTGCTTAGGCGCTGCGCCTCGTTCGGCAAACGAATAAACCACCGCCACCCGCGCCGCGGATTCCCAAGCGCGTCTGCGTGCGACGATTTGCGACGTTTCCTCCGCGGCTTCCCGCCGATTCCCGCTTACCACCAGCGATCGCCGGCGCCCAGCAGGAACACATCGGAATCACGATTGTAATTCGTGACCACTCGATCCCACACGAGGCGGGCCACCCACTGCTCGGACAGCCGGACGGAAAACGTCGGCGAAATCAACGGAGCCAGCGCGGGCGTGTTGACCGAACCGCCGAACGGCAGTTGGCGGCTCGCTCCGAGATGCTTGTTGTCGATGTGAGTGTAGGTGCCAATGCCGAACCCGACCGTGAAGCTGTCGTTGAAGAAAGTGTTGACCGGCCAGACCTGCACCCCGAGACCGCTGCGGCGGACGATGCGCGGATCGCCCTCATGGATAAACGAGATCGTGCCGTCCAAATGCGCCATCAACCCGCGCCGATATTCCAGGGCATTGGCGACGCCCCGAAGGTTGCCGGAGGCGTTCACGACGCTCACGCCGCCAAAGTTCGTGAGTTCATTGGCGGTGAGAAAGCCCTTCTCTTCCGGCGGCGTGCCCAGTTTACCGGGCCTTGGCCGCCGGTCCTGGCCGAACCAGTAGCCGAGGCCAAGCAGCGCGGTGTTCGAGTGGAAATTATCGCGCGGGTTGATCCGGTTGTAGAGCAGGCGCGCAAACCAGCGGTCGGAAAAATAGGCGGTGGCGGATAGGCTCACGATCGGCGCGGTGCCATGGACATCCAGCGACGTGCCGCTGGGCATAAACTGGGTGTCGAAATAATAATAGCCGCCGGCGCCGGCCGAGAGCGTGTAGCGACCGTCCCGAAACGGGACGTCGAGCCAGAGTTGGGCCGCCGTGCCATCGCGATGGTGACCGGTGATGTGACCTTCGTTAATCCAGCTGATTGACCCGCTGAGGTTGCGGGCGAATTGCTGGCTGTAATCGACATCCCACGCGTAGGTGGACGATTTCAGGTTGGGGAGTGTGGCGGTCCCATACAGGAAGGAAAATTCCTGAGCGCGTGCTCCGGTGGCGCTGAACAGCGCTCCAAACAAGAGCACGAGGTAAAGCAACGTGGCTGCTGCAGTGGTTCGAGTGGGTGTCGGCAAAAGATGAGGTCATCACGCCAACGTAGGCCGGCGGCGAAAACTGTTCCGGGAGCAACGGGTAATTACGGTGTTTGCCTACCGCCGTGATCCGCGCCGGCGCGGCGAAGGATGTGGGTTCACGCTGCGCAGACTGTCCGTTTCGCGTCGCGTTGCGCTCCGGCTCGCATCCTCAAACGCTGCGCTGCGTCTCTCTCCTACCGCATGCACCCCCGCGCCGCTTTCGCCTTCGCCTCGTTGCTTCTCGCCCCGCTCTCGCTGCCACTGCGCGCCGCCGAGCCCGTGCCGACGGTCGCCAAGCCAGCGGGCAACACGCCCGTCACCGTGAACGAGGACGAGAAGATGTTTACGCTCGACAACGGCATCGTTGCCGCGCGCATCAACAAGCGCACCGGCGACCTCGAAGGCGTCGTCTACAAAGGCGTGGATCGCGCGGGCCACGATCAGGGCGCCGTGGGACCGTGGGAGCAGAACCCCTCGGCGGCTGAGAAGGTCGGTGGCCTCACGCAGTCGATCACGATCGATCCGGCAAAGAACGGCGGCGCGCGCGCCGAAATTTCGATCAAGGGTGTGACCGGCGGCAAGGTTTCGCTCTCGCCTTCGCCCGGCTCGACCAACGGCACGGCGAACGTCGATCTTGAGATCCGCTACGCGATGGGCCGCGGTGACAGTGGCGTTTACACCTACGCGATCTTTTCGCATCCGGCGGAATACGGTGCGCTCAACCTCGGCGAGAGCCGTTTCATCCTGCGCGTGAACCAGTCCTTCGATTGGATCTCCGTCGACGCCGACCGAAATCTGCTCGCCGCCGGACCACTGAACTGGGGCACCGGTGTCGTCGTTCACGCGAAAGAGCAGCGGATCATGAGTCAGGGACCCTACCAAAATTCGGTGGAGCACAAGTATAGTTACAACGCCATCCAATACAAAATTCCCGCCTATGGCTGGTCGAGCACGCAGGAGCGCGTCGGCGTCTGGTTCATCAATCCCACGATCGAATACCTCAGTGGCGGCGCCTCGAAACAGGAACTGGTCTGCCACTACGGCGACAACGACAACCCCGATCCCATCCTTCTGAATTACTGGCGCGGCACGCACTATGGCGGCGGCGCTTCGTGCAACATCTCCGCTGGCGAAACATGGAGCAAGGTCGTCGGTCCGATGTTCGTTTACGTCAACTCGCTCGACCAATTCAAGACTCCCTCGAAAACAGATCTCGATACCTTCGCGGCAACTGCGGGCAATCCGACCGTGCCGCCCGCGTGGAGAGACAATGCGACCGCACTTTGGCAGGACGCCCTCGGTCAGGCGAAAAACGAAACCGCCAAGTGGCCCTACGCTTGGGTCGGAGGTGTGGACTACCCGCACAAAAGCGAACGCGCCACCGTGACCGGCCAGCTCGTGCTCAACGATCCACTCGCGCCCACGCCGCTGAAAAAATTCACCAGCCTAACGATCGGTCTCGCGTATCCCGACACGGTTGTCGCCGGTCGCGGCCCGGCCAATCCGGTTCCGGCTCAAGTTGAGGGTGCGTCCGGCGCCCCCGCCGCCGGC
>JBBRLB010000104.1:0-22860 GCA_038231575.1 Opitutales bacterium
CATCGGATCGCTGCCGCCGCAAATCTCGCGCGTCGGATCGTTGCTGCCCATCGAAAACTCGCCGCCCGGGATCCACACCATGCCCGGCGGCGCCGCGGCGGACGCGGACGCGCGGTTCGCCACCGTCGGTGCAAAGCCCGCGTTCGTCTCCGCCGCGATCGCGAGCGTCCCGGTCCCTAGTGCGACGGCCGCCCACCTCGGAAAAAATCGCGTGCTGCAAATCATGCCGCGATCCCAACCTTGCGCGCGGTCGGATGCGAGCCTTGGATTGCTTTACTGTCATCCGATCTGCGACTCGTCTTTCCGTCCAGGCCGCGCCTTCATCCCCCCTTCCCCGCCCTCCGGCCTCGCTCGCTCCCCGCATGATATCCTCCCGACTTCTCCTCGTCAGTGCCTTCGTGCTCGGCGCTGGTCTGCTCGGTGGCTGCGCCAAAAATGCCGATCCCGCGTCGCCCGGCACTGCCGCCGCCGCGCCCTCCGCGAAAATCAAAATCGGGTTTCTCGTGAAGCAACCCGAGGAGCCGTGGTTTCAAAGCGAGTGGCAGGGCGCGGAAAAAGCCGCCGCGAAATACGGCTTCGAGGTGGTGAAGCTCGGCGTGACCGACGGCGAAAAGGTCATCACCGCGATCGACAGTCTCGCCGCGCTCGGCGCGCAGGGTTTTGTCATCTGCACGCCCGACGTCCGTCTCGGCCCGGCGATCGTCAATCAAGCGAAGCGGGCGAACCTGAAAGTGATCACCGTCGACGATCAGTTCATCGCCGCGGGCGGGAAATTTCTGACCGACGTCCCCTACCTCGGCATGTCGGCCACGAAGATCGGCGAGTCCGTCGGCGCGGCGCTCGCCGCCGAGATGAAAGTCCGCCACTGGCCCGCCGACGAAACCGGCGCGTGCGTCGTCACGTTCGAGGAGCTCGACACCGCGCGCCACCGGACCGACGGCGCGATCGCCGCACTCAAGGCCGCGGGTTTTCCGGAAAAGCGCCTCTTCAAGACGCCGCAGAAAACCACCGACATCCCGGGCAGTTTCGACGCCGCCAACATCCTCCTCACGCAGCATCCCGAGGTGAAGCACTGGCTGATCTGCGCGCTCAATGACACCGGCGTGCTCGGCGCCGTGCGCGCCACCGAGGGCCGCAGCTTCGCCGCCGCCGACGTGATCGGCATCGGGATCAACGGCACCGATTGCATCGACGAGCTGCGGAAATCAAAGCCCACGGGATTTTTCGGCTCGATCCGCGTCTCCGCGCTCAGCGAGGGTTTCGCCACGAGCGACATGCTCTTCCGTTGGATCAAGGACGGCGTCACCCCGCCGCTCGACACGCGCACCACCGGCATTTTCATGACCCGCGCCAACCTCGAACAAGTCCTGAAGGACGATCAATAAAGGACAATCCATGTGGAACTCAGGAAAGCAGGAAAAATCTCCGGCGCCTTGCCCTGGTTCCTGATTTCCTGAGTTCCACCTTTGGATCGATCGCCCAAGCATAAAATCTTTCACGCCTCCTCTTTCAAAATCCCATGTTCACCCTCGGCATCGACTACGGCACCAATTCCGTCCGCGCGCTCGTCGTGCGCTGCGCCGACGGCGCGGAGCTCGGCTCTTGTGTCGTCAACTATCCCAGCGGCGCGCAAGGCGTGCTGCTCGATCCCCGCGACCACCATCTCGCGCGCCAGCACCCGGGCGACTATCTCACCGGCCTGGAAAAATCCGTGAAGGGCGCGCTCGCCGCCGCGAAAAAGAAACGCGGCTTCGACGCCGCGAAGATCGTCGGCCTCGGCGTCGACACCACGGGCTCAAGTCCCCTTCCGGTCGACGCGCACAACGTCCCGCTCGCGCTCCACCCGAAGTGGAAAAAAAACCTGCACGCCCAGTGCTGGCTCTGGAAAGATCACACGAGCTGGCGCGAGGCGGCCCAGATCACCGCCCTCGCCGCCCAATACCGCCCGCAGTTCATCGCGAAGTGCGGCAACACCTATTCCTCGGAATGGTTCTGGTCGAAAATCTGGCACTGCCTGAAGGTCGCACCGCACGTCTTCACCGCCGCCCACTCGTGGGTCGAACTCGCCGACTGGGTGCCGTCCGTCCTCGCCGGCGTCACTGACCCGACGAAAATTAAACGCGGCATCTGCTGCGCGGGACACAAAGCAATCTACGCCGACGATTGGGGCGGGTTGCCCGACCAGGAGTTTCTCGCCCTCCTCGATCCGAAACTCGCCGCGCTCCGCGACCGCCTCTACGAAAAAGCGCACGACGCCACCGTCCCCGCCGGCACGCTTAGCCCCGTGTGGGCGGCGAAGCTCGGCCTCCCCGCCGGTATCGCCATCGCGATCGGCGAGATGGACGTGCACTACGGCGCGATTGGCAGCGGCGTCGCGGCAGGCACGCTCGTCAAAGTTATCGGCACCTCGACGTGCGATTGCGGCGTCGTCTCCGCGAGCAAGACCGTGCCCGATATTCCCGGCATCTGCGGCATCGTGAAAGGCGCGATCCTCCCCGGCTTCTACGGCATCGAGGCCGGTCAGTCTGCCGTCGGCGACATTTTCAAATGGTGGGTGGAGGTCGTCTGCGCCGGCGACGCCGACACCCACGTGAAATTCACAAAAGCCGCGGCGAAACTCGTCCCCGGCCAAAGCGGCCTGCTCGCACTCGATTGGAACAACGGCAACCGCACCATCCTCGTCGATCAGCGTCTCACCGGCCTGCTCCTCGGCCAGACCCTCGCGACCACACCCGCCGAAATCTACCGCGCGTTAATCGAAGCCACCGCGTTCGGCGCGCGCGCGATCATCGAACGCCTCAAGGAATACGGCGTGCCGATCCATCGCGTCGTGTGCGCCGGCGGCATCGCGGAAAAAAATCCGCTGCTCATGCAAATCTACGCCGACATCATGGGCTGCCCGATGGAGGTTTCCGGCTCATCGCAAACCTGCGCGCTGGGCTCCGCCATCTCTGCCGCGGTCGTCGCCGGCGTCCACCCGGATTTTCCGAGCGCCCAGCGCGCGATGGTCCCCCAGCACCTCAAGACCTATCGCCCGATCGCGAAGCACCAAAGGACCTACGACCAACTCTACGCGCTCTACCGCTCGCTTCACGATTCGCTCGGCGGCCTGAACAAAGCCGCCGACCTCTCGCGCGTGATGAAGGAGTTGCTCGCGCTCAAGGACGCGCAGATTGCCTGAGGGCACACCGTCGATTGCCCGGATGAAGAGCGTGCGATTCTCAATTCTTCTGCTTGTTGCAGCGAGCGCCTGCCTATCGCTGAGTAGCTGCTCGCTTGCTGCGTGGGCGCGCATATTCAATCGTAGCGATCACGAAATTTCTGTTCAGAACGTCGAAGGGCGGAAAATCGCAATCGCCCCTGGTGCAAGCGCTCCAGTCGCGCTTTGGGCTACAACCAAATTTGATCAACACGGCTTCGTGGTCTTCGATGGAAACCGCGAATTGTTCTATGCAGTGCGACCCGACACCAAAGTGGATCGAGAAGACACGCGCTTCGTTTTACCGATTCTGCCATCCGTAAGCGCGAAAATGACGGGTCACGGCGTCGAGTTTCTGTTTGAGTATGGTGGCGGGTCAGAAATTTTCGCAATTGCTGCACGAGCCGACGATCCGCAGCGAGTGAATCCACAGCCATCAGGATTTCCGCTCAAGCCAATCCGCGCTACTAAGATTTCCGAATGAAAAATCTCTCCTCCCCCGTCATCTGGTTCGTCTGCGGTTCGCAGCACCTCTACGGGCCCGGCCCGCTTAAGCAGGTCGCGGCCAATGCCCGCGAAGTCGCCGGCGCGCTGGCCGCGGCGAAAAAGCTGCCGCTCCAGACGGTGTTCAAGGCGCTGCTCACCACCCCCGACGAAATCGCGCAGCTCTGCCTCGACGCGAACTCCGACGCCTATTGCGCCGGCCTCATCCTCTGGATGCACACCTTCTCCCCGTCGAAAATGTGGATCCGCGGGCTCACGACGCTGAAGAAACCGTTTCTCCACCTGCACACGCAGTTCAACCGCGACCTGCCGTGGAAAACGATCGACATGGATTTCATGAACCTCAATCAGGCCGCACACGGCGACCGCGAGGCCGGGTTCATGCACACGCGGCTCCGGCTCGGCCGCAAGGTCGTCGTCGGCCACTGGAGCGATCCCGAGGTGCACGAGCGCATCGGCGCGTGGATGCGCGCGACGCACGCCTGGCATGACTGGCAGGGCGCGAAGTTCGCGCGCTTCGGCGACAACATGCGCCAGGTCGCCGTCACCGAGGGCGACAAGGTCGCCGCGGAAATGCGTTTCGGTTTCGCGACCAACGGCTACGGCCTCGGCGATCTCGTCGCAAAAATTTCCGACGTCGGCATCAACCACCAAAAAATCGACGCGCTCTGCGCCCGCTACGCCGACCTCTATTCAATCGCGAAGGATCTCCGCCCCGGCGGCGCGCGCCACGAGGCGCTGCGCTACGCCGCGCGTCAGGAACTCGGCCTCCGCACGTTCCTCGAGGAGGGCGGCTTCAAGGGTTTCACCACCACCTTCGAGGATCTGCACGGGTTGCGCCAGTTGCCCGGCCTCGCCTGTCAGCGGCTGATGGCCGACGGCTACGGCTTCGGCGCCGAGGGCGACTGGAAAACCGCCGCGCTGCTCCGCGCGATGAAAGTCATGGGCAACGGCCTCCCGGGCGGCACTTCGTTCATGGAGGACTACACCTATCACCTGTCGCCGAAGGGCCACCAGGTGCTCGGCTCGCATATGCTTGAAATCTGCCCGACGATCGCCGCGACCAAACCGTCCGTCGAAATTCACCCGCTCGGCATCGGCGGCAAGGAAGATCCCGTGCGGCTCGTGTTCGACGCCCCCGCCGGCCCCGCGCTCAACGCCTCCCTGATCGATCTGGGCAATCGCTTCCGGCTGATCGTCAACGAAGTCACCGCCGTGAAAACGCCGAAGCTCCCGAAGCTGCCCGTCGCGCGCGCTGTCTGGGAATGCCAGCCGGATTTCAAGACTGCGTGCGCCGCGTGGATTTACGCCGGCGGCGCGCATCACACCGGCTACAGTTACAGCGTCACGACCGAGATGCTCGAGGACTTCGCGACGATTGCGGGCATCGAACTCGTCACGATCGATGCCGGGACCAAGCTGCGCGACTTTCAGCAGACGCTGCGCAATAGTGAGATTTATTATCACCTCGCGCAGGGGATTCGCGTCTGACAATTCTTCCCGGTGCTTACTGAACTCAAACGCGAAGCCTACGAGGCGAACCTCGCGCTCCCCAAGCAAGGTCTCATCAATCTCACCTTCGGCAACGCGTCCGCCATCGATCGCCGCAAGGGCATCTTCGCGATCAAGCCGAGTGGCGTCGCCTACGATCAGCTCTCCCCGGGCGACATGGTGCTCGTCGATCTCGCGGGCAAAAAGGTCGAGGGCGACCTGAAGCCCTCGTCCGATGCGCCGACGCATCGCCGGCTCTACAACGGCTTCAAGAAAATCGGTGGCGTGGTCCACACGCACTCGACGCACGCGACGGCGTTCGCCCAGGCCGGCATGTCGATTCCGATCTTCGGCACGACGCACGCGGATTACTTCAACGGCGATGTCCCGATCACGCGCAAGCTCACCTCGATCGAAATCGAGGATTCCTACGAGTGGTCCACGGGCAACGTGATCATCGAGCGTTTCCTCGCCGACGATCTCGATCCGTTCGATTTTCCCGGCGTGCTCGTCAACCGGCACGGCCCGTTCTCCTGGGGCGCGACCGCCGCGAAGGCGGTCGAGGCTGCGGTCGCGCTGGAGTGCGTCGCGCAGATGGCGTTGATGACCCTGGAACTCGCGCCGCGGCTGAAGCCGATCGAGCCCGAGTTGCTCGACAAGCATTTTGGCCGCAAGCACGGCGCGGGCGCCTACTATGGCCAGGGCAAGAGCTGAGCGGCGTTCCCCTCCGATGCGCACTTATCAGAATTTTATCGGCGGCGCCTGGACGCCCGCCGCCTCCGGCCGCACCACGCAAACGCGCAATCCCGCCGACACGCGCGAGGTCGTCGCCGCCTATCCGGCGAGCGAAGCCGCCGAGGCGCTCGCCGCCATCGCCGCCGCGCAAAAAGCCGCGCCCGCGTGGGCCGACGCGACTGCCGTGGCGCGCGGCCGCGTGCTCAGCAAAGCCTCGCAACTGCTCGAGCCCCGCAAAGCCGAACTTGCCGAACTGCTCACCCGCGAGGAAGGCAAGACACTCGCCGAGGCCACCGGCGAAGTGCAGCGCGCGATCGATCTTTTTCGTTTTTATGGCGGGCTGAGCTACACGCTCGGCGGCCGCACTATCCCGCACGATCTTCCCGGCAACCTGCTCTACACCGTGCGGCGCCCGCTCGGCGTCGTCGGCCTCATCACGCCGTGGAATTTCCCCGTCGCGATCCCGGCGTGGAAACTCGCGCCCGCGCTCGTCGCCGGCAACGCGGTCGTGTTGAAACCCTCCGGTCTCGCCCCCGCCCTCGCGTTCGAACTCGCGCGCGTGCTCGCTGACGCCGGTCTGCCGGCGGGCGTGCTCAACGTCGTGCACGGCGAAGGCCGCGCCGTCGGCGGCGCCATCGCGACGCACCCGGCGATCGCCGCGGTGTCGTTCACCGGCTCCTACGGCGTCGGTCACGCGATTTATCAGCAACTCGCGCAGCGGATGGCGCGCGGCCAAATGGAGATGGGCGGGAAAAATCCGACCATCGTCCTCGCCGACGCCGACCTCGATCTTGCCGCGACGCTCGTCGTGCGCGCGGGCTTCGGGCTCACCGGCCAGGCGTGCACGGCCACGAGCCGGGTGATCGTCGACCAATCGGTCGCCGCCGCCTTCACCGAAAAACTCGTCGCCAAAGCGCGCGCGCTGAAAGTCGGCAACGGCATGACGGCGGGAATCGACATGGGCCCGGCCGTCAGCGAAGCGCAGCTCCACGGAAATTTGCAGTGGGTCGAGAAGGCGGTCGCCGGCGGCGCCACGGTTCACTGCGGCGGCCATCGCCTCACGGCGGGAGATCTCACGCATGGCTGGTTCATGGAGCCCACGGTGCTCGGCGACGTCACGCCCACGATGCCGATCGCGTGCGAGGAAGTTTTCGGACCGGTCATCGCAATTATCGCGGCGGAAAATTTCGACGACGCGCTCAAGATCGCGAACGGCGTCGACGTCGGCTTGTCGGCCTCGCTCGTCACCCGCGACTTCAAGAGCGCATTGCGCTACGCGGAAAAGATCGAAGCGGGCGTGGTGAAGGTGAACCAGATTTCCACCGGGCTCGCGTTGCAGGCGCCGTTCGGCGGCGTGAAACAATCGAGCACCGACTCGTTCAAGGAGCAGGGCGTGGAGGCCCTGGATTTCTACACGCGCACGAAGACCGTTTACCTCGATTACTCCGGATGAAACTCTGCCGCTTCCGCCATGGCGACGCGCGCCCCCGCGTCGGACTGCTGACCGCAAATTCGCGTCACGTCATCGACCTCACGCGCGCGAGCGTCGAGCGGATCGATGAACTGCTTGAGGAAAGCGGGTTTCTCGCCCGCCTCGGAAAATTCGCCGCCGACGCCACGCTGCCGCGCCTCCCGCTGTCCGCCGTCACCCTGCTGCCGCCCGTCGAGGAGCAGGAAGTCTGGGCGGTCGGCGTCACTTATCTGCGCAGCAAAGCGGCGCGGATGGAGGAATCGGATTTCAGCGCGACGGCCTACGATCGCGTTTACGCGGCGCCGCGGCCCGAGCTGTTTTTCAAATCGCCGCCGCAGAAAGTCGTCGGCACCGGCGAGACCGTCGGCATCCGCCGCGACGCCAAGTGGAACGTCCCCGAGCCCGAGCTGGTGCTCGTGTTCAACTCCCGCGGCACGCTCGTCGGCTTCACGATCGGCAACGACATGAGTTCGCGCGACATCGAGGGCGAAAATCTCCTCTACCTCCCGCAGGCCAAAATCTACGACCGCGCCTGCGCGCTCGGCCCGTGGATCGTCGTCGGCGAAACCGAAAAAGCCGCCCGCACGTGGACGATCAAGATTCGCATCTCCCGCACGGGAAAGGAAGTTTTCGGCGGCGCCACGAAGATCGATCGGATCAAGCGCCCGTTCACGCAACTGCGGGAATATCTGTTCCGTTCGCAGACTTTTCCCCGCGGCGCGATGTTGCTCACGGGCACGGGCGTCGTGCCCGACGACACCTTCACGCTCCGTCGCGGCGATGAGATCGCCATCACCGTCCCCGCGATCGGCACGTTGGTGAACACCGTGGTCGTGGTGTGATGGTAGGCCGGATTATCCTTAATCCGCCACCTCCGATGCCTATGAACTCCTGAGCGGCGCGTTAAGAATAACGCGCCCCACCCTGAACCGCACCCATGTCCACCCCCGACGACATTTTCCGCCTCATCACCAAAGCCGCCGGCCCCGCCGGCGCGCTGCCACTCACCAGCGACATGCTGCTCAACCAGCCGAGCGGCGATCTGTTCGGGCTCACGCAAAACGCGGGCATGGGCTGGAAGCCCGAAGAGCTGTGGCGGAAACAATTTCTCATCCTCTCCACGCAGGGCGGCGTCCGCGCGCCCGACGGCACGCCGATCGCGCTGGGTTATCACACCGGCCACTGGGAAATCGGCGAACTCGTCCGCGCGGCCGCCGAGGAGATTCGCGCCCGCGGCGCGATTCCGTTTGCCGGTTATTGTTCCGATCCGTGCGACGGGCGGACGCAGGGCACAGTGGGGATGTTCGACTCGCTGCCCTACCGCAACGACGCCGCGATCCTCTTTCGCCGGCTTGCGCGCTCACTGCCGACGCGCCGCGGGGTGCTCGGTGTCGCCACCTGCGACAAGGGACTTCCCGCGATGATGATGGCGCTCGCCGGCCTGCGCGATCTGCCGTGCGTGCTGGTGCCAGGCGGCGTGACGCTTCCGCCCGAAACCGGCGAGGACGCCGGCGCCGTGCAAACCCTCGGCGCGCGTTACGCCCACAAAATGATCACGCTGCAGGAAGCGGCCGAGCTCGGCTGCCGCGCGTGCGCGTCTCCGGGCGGCGGCTGCCAGTTTCTCGGCACGGCGGCGACGTCGCAGGTCGTCGCCGAGGCGCTCGGACTCGCGTTGCCGCACACCGCGCTCGCGCCGTCGGGCCAACCGGTGTGGCTCGACATGGCGCGCCGTTCCGCCGCCGCGCTGCTCTCGCTCGAGAAACGCGGCCTCGCCTCGCGCGACATCCTCACCGACGCCGCGATCTCCAACGCGATGGTCGTGCACGCGGCGTTCGGCGGCTCCACGAATCTCCTGCTCCACATTCCCGCGATCGCCCACGCGGCCGGCCTGCGCCGCCCGACGGTCGACGACTGGATCGCGGTGAACCAAAAAGTCTCGCGGATCGTCGACGCGCTGCCGAACGGGCCGAAGCATCACCCGACCGTGCGCGTGTTTCTCGCGGGCGGCGTGCCCGAGGTGATGCTGCACCTGCGTCCGCTCGGCGTGTTGCATCTCGACGCGCTCACCGCAACCGGCCGCACCTGGGGCGAGGAACTCGATCTCTGGGAGAACTCCGAGCGCCGCCGCCGCTTCCGCGAATTGCTCCGCACGCAGGACGGCGTTGATCCCGACGAGGTCATCATGGCACCCGCGGTCGCGCGCGCGCGCGGGCTCACGAGCACCGTGGTTTTTCCCCGTGGCAATCTCGCCCCCGAAGGCGCGGTCATCAAGGCCACCGCGATCGCCGCGGACGCCGTCGGCACGGACGGCGTTTATCGCCACGAAGGGCCGGTGAAAATTTTCTTCCGCGAACCCGATGCCATTGCCGCAATCAAGGACGGCCGGATCGTGTCGGGTGATGTGCTCGTGCTCGCCGGCCGCGGTCCGATGGGCAGCGGCATGGAGGAAACGTATCAACTCACGTCGGCCCTCAAGTTTTTGCCGTTTGGAAAAAAAGTGGCGCTGCTCACGGACGCGCGTTTCTCCGGCGTTTCAACCGGCGCGTGCATCGGCCACATCGGACCCGAGGCGCTCGCCGGCGGACCGATCGGCCGGCTGCGCGACGGCGACCGGGTCACGATCGTCATCGATCGCATCCGGCTCACCGGCTCCGTCAATTTCACCGGCGAGGATGGAACGACGTTTTCCCCCGAGGAGGGCGCGCGCCAACTCGCGGCCCGTGCGCCACACCCGTCCCTCGCGCCCGATCCGAATCTGCCTGCCGATACGCGGCTCTGGGCCGCCCTCCAGCACGCGAGCGATGGCACCTGGGGAGGCTGCGTGTTCGACGCCGATCGGATCGCGCACCTGCTCAAGCTCGGCGCGGCCGCCGAGGCGAAAGCGCCATGAAACTGCTCGCGACGCTCCTGTTGCTCACGCTCTCGGGGGGCTTCGCCGCCGAGCCGCCGCGTCGCGTGCTCTTCATCGCCGGCCCGAAGAGCCACGACCGCGACATGCACGAATTTCCCCGCGGCGCCGAACTCCTCGCGGAGGCCCTCAACCGTTCCGGTCTTCCGATCGCCGCCGCGGTTTCACTCGGTTGGCCTCCGTCCGACGCCGCGGTCGCGCAGGCTGGCTTGGTCGTCCTCTACTCCGACGGGCTCGACGCGCACGTCGCCAAAGGCCACGTCGCGGCGTTGCGCGCGCGACTCACCGCCGGAAAGTCGCTTGCGGTGCTGCACTTCGCACTCGAGCCGTCCGAGAACGATCCGGCGCTGCGGCTGTTTTTTATGGACGCGATTGGCGCACGCTTCGACGCGAACTGGTCCGTCAATCCGGTGTGGACGCTCAAAGCCGCCCCGGTTCCGGGGCATCCGGCCGCGGGCGGCGTAGGCGAGTTGAACGTTCAGGACGAAATTTATTTTCACCTTCGTTTCCGTGCCGGCCAGCGCGAGGTTGCGCCCCTCCTCCTCGCCCTGCCGCCCGCGGCGTTGGTCGCCGCGAACGGTCCCCGCTCCGGCAACGACGCGGTGCGCGCCGCTCTCGCCCGTGCCGAGCCGCAGACGATCGCCTGGACCTGTCTCAACGAAAACGGCGCCCGCGGCTTCGGCTTCACCGGCGGCCACGCGCATCGCACGTGGTATGACGACCAAGTCCGCCGTCTCGTGCTCAACGGCCTCGTCTGGGCCGCGGGCCTCGAGGTTCCGGCGGACGGCGTGCCGCTCGTGAGTCCCTCGGCCCCGTTTTTCGGCACCCTCGACGAGGCGATCGCGCGCGGGGATATCGCCGATGTGAAACGACACCTGGCGCGCACGCCGGGTCTCGCCCGCGGCGACGCCACCCCCGCCGCCAAGCTCGCGCCGCTGCACCAAGCCATCCTGCGCAAGAAGCCCGAGATCGCCGCGCTGCTCTTGGAGAACGGCGCCGACCTGAACCTCCCGGATGCCGCGAATCGCACCCCGCTCCACCTGGCGGTCGAACGCGCCGACGTCGCGATGGTGAAAATCCTGCTCGCCCGTCACCCCGATCTAACCAAACGCGATCGCACTGGCTGGACGCCGCTCCATCACGCCGCCGCCAAGAACCAGGTGGAAATCGCCCGGCTGCTGCTCGACGCCGGCGCCCCTCCGAATTTTCTGAGCGAGCTTGGCGGCACGCCGTTGCACGAGGCCGCTGCCGGCGCGGGCGCCGAGATGGTGCAACTCCTCCTCGATCGCGGCACCGACCCCGCCATTCGATCCCAGCCCGGGGTGACCGCCCTCGACCTCGCCCGCGACTTCAAAAACGCCCCGGCGATCGAGATTCTCGAGAAGGTGAAGAAATAGCCGCGTCCACCCGCCGCTCCGGCCCCCTCGCCGCAGCGACGACGGGAGATGGGCCCGGCCACGAGGCCTAACCTCCGCCGCAAAAACATTTTCTTCGAACTTTGAACAATTCGCAGACCTCCGCGTCTTTCCCAGTGTTGGTAGTGGTAACTGTTCTTTTTGGTTAGTTCATAGTTTGCAGTTCAAGTCGGCAAGGGCGCCGGGGTCATTCCCGGCGCCCTTACTGTTTTTGGACCTCGACCATGACGCACAGCGGCGCAGCCGAGCCTTGTCACTCGTTCCCCGGCACTCATCACTTTCCGCATGCCCGACTTTCGCGCTTACTGCTCGCCGGCCACGGCCGAGCCCGTTGAAATTTCGCTCTCGCCCGAAGAGTCGCATCATCTCGTCGCGGTGAACCGCGCGCAAGTCGGCGATACCGTGGTCGCGTTCGACGGCAAAGGCACCGAGTGGATTTGCCGCCTCGCCAGCGATCGCAAAAACGCGGTCGTCCTGCAGGTGCGGTTCAAGCAAAAGATCACACCGCTGCCTTACGAAATCACGCTCGGGCAGGCGCTGCCCAAGGGTCAGTTCATGGACGCCATCGTCCGCAAGGCCACCGAGCTCGGCGCCGCGCGCATCGCCCCGCTCGAAAGCGAGCGCACCCAGGTTCATCTCGATGGCGATCGCTCGGACAAGAAAATCGAAAAATGGCAGAACGCCGCGCTCGAGGCCGCCAAGCAGTGCGGCAATGCGTTTGTCCCGGAAATTCTCGCGGTGCAAAACGCCGGCGCCTTCATGGAGGCCGCGAAGGGCTACGATCTAAAACTGATCGCCAGCCTGCAGCCCGGCGCGAAATCGCTGAAGGCCGTCCTCGCGAATTTTCAGACCACCCAGAACCGCGCGCCGAAAAAAGTGCTATGGCTCGTGGGCCCCGAGGGCGACTTCACCCCGGCAGAAATGAGCCAGTCCAAGAGCGCCGGCTTCGAACCGATCACGCTCGGGCCGCTCGTGCTGCGCTGCGAAACCGCGGCCGCGTATGCGTTGAGCGTGCTGAGTTACGAACTGCAGAACTAGAGGAGGGACCGGCGCGATCAAGCTCGTCGGTTTTGGCTGCAACCTAAATCCCGGGATCCCCACCGCCCTTTGGGGCGCCGCGCTCCAGGGCTGGATCGCACAACTCCCGAAGGAAGTCGGCGGGCGTGGCGTCATCGCCGCGATCGCCCTGCTTAAGGACGCGCCCGGAGCGCGAGGAGCTGGCGGGCTCGATTTGCCTTGGCGCGCCGCGAGCGCGCGCAAGCGTAGGCAGATGAAAATCGCCGCCGCTTGCTTTCTGGCGTGGCTGTCGCCACTCGTCTCGCTCGCGCAAATGCCCGCCGATGATCCCCACCAATGGCTCGAGGATGTGACCGGCGAACGGCCGCTGACCTGGGCGCGCGAGCACAACGCCCTCACGCAACGGGAACTTGAGGCCTCGCCCGATTTCAAGCCGATCCACGATCGGCTGCTCGCAATCCTCGATTCGAAGGCACGCATCCCGGCGGTGGTGAAGCGCGGCGCGTTCTACTATAACTTCTGGCGCGACGCCGATCACGTGCGCGGACTCTGGCGGCGCACGTCGCTCGCGGAATATCGCAAGCCCGAGCCGGCCTGGGAAACCGTCCTCGATCTCGACGCCCTCGCCACCGCCGAAAAAGAGAACTGGGTTTGGAAGGGCTCGAACTTCCTCTACCCGACCTTCGATCGCGCGCTGCTCAATCTCTCGCGCGGGGGCGGCGACGCCACGGTCGTGCGCGAATTCGATCTGACAACGAAGGCCTTCGTGCCGGGTGGCTTCACGCTGCCCGAGGCGAAGAGCAACGTCGACTGGCTCAGCCGCGACCGGCTTTTCGTCGGCACCGATTTCGGCGCCGGCTCGCTGACGACCTCCGGCTATCCGCGCGTCGTGAAGGAATGGCAGCGTGGCACGCCGCTCGCGGCTGCGCGCGTCGTGTTCGAGGGCGAAGCCACCGACGTGGCCTCGAATGGTTTCACCACCGACGAACCCGGCTTCCACCGCGAGTTCATCCAGCGCACGCCGGCGTTTTTCAAGGAAATCTCCTTTCTCCGCATCGGCGGCAAACTGACCAAGCTCGATCTGCCGGACGATGTGACCATGGCCACGTTTCGCGAATTCATCACCGTCGAGCTGCGTTCCGACTGGACGGTCGGCGGCAAAACTTTTCCCGCGGGCGCCTTGCTGGCCCTGCCGTGGGAAAAATTCCTCGCGGGCGGCCGCGACTTCGCGGTGCTGTTCACGCCGGGTCCGCGCCGTTCGCTGGCCGGCCACAGCCACACGCGCCACGCCATCATCGTCAACGAGCTCGATAATGTCCGCAACAGACTCTACGTGCGGACGCCGCAACCCGACGGCACCTGGTCGCGCACCCCGTTGCCCGCGCCGGAATTCGGCACGACCACCGCCACGGCGGTCGATGACGAGTCGGACGACTACTGGCTGGACGTCTCGGATTTCCTCACGCCCTCGAGTCTCTACCGCGGCACGGTCGGCCAGGCCGACCGCGAGCTGTTGAAACAACTGCCCGCCTTTTTCAAAACCGACGGTCTGGAAGTTTCGCAACACGAAGCGGTCTCAAAGGACGGCACGCGCGTGCCGTATTTCCAAGTCGGGCGCCAAGGCCTCGCGCTCGATGGCTCCGCGCCGACGCTCCTCTACGGTTACGGCGGTTTCGAAGTTTCCATGACCCCCGACTACCGCCCCGGCATGGGCGCGTCGTGGCTCGAACGCGGCGGCGTTTACGTGCTCGCGAATATTCGCGGCGGCGGCGAGTTCGGTCCCGCCTGGCACCAAGCCGCGCTCAAGCCCAACCGCCAGCGCGCCTACGACGACTTCATCGCGATCGCCGAGGATTTGATCAAACGAAAGGTCACGTCGACGCCGCACCTCGGCATCATGGGCGGTAGCAACGGCGGCTTGCTCATGGGCGCGATGCTCACGCAGCGCCCCGATCTGTTTGGCGCGGTGGTCTGCCAAGTGCCGCTCCTCGACATGAAGCGCTACAGCCACCTGCTCGCGGGCGCGAGTTGGATGGCCGAGTATGGCAACCCCGACATTCCCGAGGAGTGGGCTTACCTCAGCCGCTACTCCCCTTATCAAAACGTGAAGGCCGGCGTGAAATATCCGCGCACGCTCTACACAACCTCGACGCGCGACGACCGCGTGCATCCCGGTCACGCGCGCAAGATGGTCGCGAAGCTGGACGCGCTGCACCAGGACATCCTCTACTACGAAAACATCGAAGGCGGCCACGGCGGCGCCGCGAACAACCAGCAGCAGGCCTACATGAACACGCTGGCGTATACGTTTCTGCTGAAGCAATTGCGCTGACGGCGCAGCGCGAGCGATCGGCGATTAGCAGTCAGCTTTCAGCGGTCAGCCAGAACCGAACAAGCGGGTCGCTTGGAAATAGTGGAGCGCTGACTGCTGATCGCACCCTACCACACCAGCAGCCCGCCGGCGAACGTCAGGCCGGCGCCCACGCTGCAGAAAATAATTTTGTCGCCGTCGTTGAAGATGCCTTCCTCGGCGGCCCAGCCCAGCGCCATCGAGACGCTTGCCGCGCTCGTGTTGCCGTATTTGCCGATCGTCACGACGAATTTTTCGTAGGGGATGCCGACGCGCTTGCTCACCGCCGTGAGGATGCGCGCGTTCGCCTGGTGCGGCACGATCCACGCGATGTCTTCCGGCTTCAGGCTTTCGCGCGCGAGCGTCTGCTCGATCTGCTCGGCAAAACCGATGACCGCGTGCTTGAACACCGACGTGCCGTTCATCTGGAGATAAAAATGCTCCATGTCGCCGCCCTCCGCGCCCGGCCACGGCATCAGCGCGCCGCCGCCCGTCCGCTGGATCGACTCAAACTGGTTGGCGTCGCCGCTCAGGCCCATGTGATGCAACCGGTGGCCGCCCTCGCCGCCCGTGAGGATCGCCGCGCCCGCGCCGTCGCCGAAAAGAAATGCCGTCTCGTGATCCTGCGGATTGGTGATGCGCGACAGCAGCTCCGCCGTCACCACGATCAAGTTTTTCGCCGTGCCGCTGAGAATGAGCGAACGGCCCACCTCGAGCGCGTAGAGCCAGCCGGAGCAGGCGGCATTGAGATCGAACGCCAGCGCGCGCGGGATGCCCAGCCGCCGCGCGAGCGCGCTCGCCATCGAGGGCACCGGCTGATCCGGGATGATGGTCGCCATGATGATGCCATCGATCTGGCTGGCCGTCATGCCGGCCTGCGTGAGCGCGTGCTGCACGGCGGTAGTGGCGAGGTCGGTCGCGCTTTCGTCGTCGGCGGCGTGCCGGCGTTCCTTGATGCCCGTCAGGCGCACCATCTCGTCCTCCGTGCGGTGCGGAAAGGCCTTCAGGATTTCACTATTCGCGCGGATCGTGGCGGGGGCGGCATGGCCGACACCTGCAATGCGGACCGTATCAACGTGGATGCTCAAGCGACTTTACCAATAGCCGCGTCCGGGGCGGCGTCGATTCAAGATTTCCGGGCCGCCAGGTAGTTCGTCACGTCGTCGCCGGACACGCGTCCGCCGGGTCCGGTCGCTGCGATGTCGGTCAGTTTCGCGGGATCGAGCCCGGCTTCCTGCGCCAGCTTCGTCGCGCGCGGCGTCCAGACGAGCGCGGCGGCGGATTTCGCTGCCGTCGGCGCGGTGGCGATGGCGCCGCCTTTCGACTCGAGATGCTTCAGCGAGACATCATCGGTCTCGAGCCGCAGGAACAACACGCCCGTCTGCAAGACGTCGCCCGCCTTGATGGGCAACGCCACCACCGTGCCGTCCGCCGGGGACTCATAATCGAAAACCGATTTGTCGCTCTCCAGCTCGGCGATTTTTTGCCCCTTGGTCACGCGGTCGCCGGGTTTGGTCTTGAGGGAGATGACAGTGAGTTCGTTGACGGTGGCGCCCATGGCCGGCACGGGCACGTCGATGATAAAATTAGCCATTCGGGAGGTTTTGTTGCCCGCGAGTGTGCGATGCGGAACGCCTTGGTCAAGGGACGGAACAAGCTCACTTCGCCCTCCGTGATGTAGGCCCGCCCGGTGGGCGGGCAGCCCGGCCTACCGGCCGGGCCCGCCTCAACCCCGCACCGTCTGCCAAACCGCCCGACACGACTTCAGCAACGCCGGCAACTCCGCGAGCGGAATCATGTTGGGCCCGTCGCTGATCGCTTTTTCAGGATTCGGGTGCGTCTCGATGAACAGGCCGTCGGCGCCCGCGGCGAGCGCGGCCTTTGCGAGCGGCGGCACGAACTGGCGCTCGCCGCTGCTCTTGCCCCCGCCGGCCCCCGGCAACTGCACGGCGTGCGTCGCGTCGAAAATCGTCGGCAGTCCGTTTTGCTTCATGATCGGGAACGAGCGCATGTCGACGACGAGATTGTTGTAGCCAAACGTCGTGCCGCGCTCCGTCTGCCAGATCTCCTTCGCCTGGCCGTCGCGGAGTTTGGCGGTCACGTGCACCATTTCCTGCGGCGAAAGAAACTGGCCCTTCTTCACATTGACGATCCGCCCGCTCGCCGCCGCCGCGAGCAGGAGATCGGTCTGGCGCGAGAGGAACGCGGGAATCTGCAAGACGTCGCACACCTCGGCGACCGCCGCGATCTGCTCGCGTTCATGGATGTCGGTCAGGACGGGAAAACCGTAGTCGCGCTTCACCATCGCGAGCAGTTTCAAACCCGCGTCGAGGCCGGTGCCCCGTGCACCCGCGACCGACGTGCGGTTGGCTTTGTCGAACGATCCCTTGAACACGAGGGTGAGATCGCGCTGCGCCCGGCCGATCGTCACGAGCTTTTCGGCGACCGCGCGACACACGCGCTCGTTCTCCAGCGAGCAGGGACCCGCGATGACGAGAAGTTTTTTCGGATTGAAGAGCATCGCTCCTTTGAAACGCAAAGACGCGAAGACGCAAAGCTCGGAAACAAAGAACCGTCTTACTTTGCGTTCGGCCTTCGCGTCTTCGCGCCTTTGCGTTTCTGGGCAATCGCCGCCCCGATGAACGCCGCGAAGAGCGGATGCGCCTTGTTCGGCTTCGACTGAAATTCCGGGTGCGCCTGCGTGCCGAGGAACCACGGGTGGCCTTTCAGCTCCATCACCTCGACGAGATTTCGCTTCGGGTTGATGCCGCTGACGATCAGGCCGGCGCGCTGGAGCTGGCCGACGTAGGCGTTGTTCACCTCGTAGCGGTGGCGATGACGCTCGCTCACGGTCGGCACCCCATAGGCCTTCGCCGCGATCGTCCCGGGCGTGAGCGCGCAGTCGTAGCTGCCGAGCCGCATCGTCGCGCCTTTGTCGGTGATCCTTTTTTGATCCTCCATCATGTTGATGACCGGATGCGCGGGGGCCGCGTCGAATTCCATGGAGTTCGCGCCTTTCAATTTGAGGACATTGCGCGAGAACTCGATCACCGCGATCTGCAGGCCGAGGCACAGCCCGTAGTAAGGCACCTGGTGTTCGCGCGCATATTTCGCCGCCGCGATTTTACCCTCGGTGCCACGATCGCCGAAGCCGCCGGGGACGAGGATGCCGTCGAGCCCGCGGAGCAGCGCCAGGCCGTTTTTCCGCTCCAGATCCTCGGCGTCGATGCGGCGGACATGGACTTTGCAATTATTGGCGATGCCCGCGTGCGTGATCGATTCGTAGACGGATTTATAGGCGTCCTGGAGTTCGATGTATTTGCCGACGACGCCAATCGTGACCTCGTGTTTCGGGGTGAGCAGGCGCGAGACGATTTCCTTCCAGATATTTTTCTTCGCCGGCGGGTTTTTCAACCCGAGCAAATCGATCACGAGTTGGTCCATGCCCTCCTTCTGCAACGCGAGCGGCAGTTCGTAGATCGAGTGCGCGACGTCGCGACATTCGATGACGGCTGCGGGGCGCACGTTGCAAAACATCGAGAGCTTCGCGCGCATATCGGGATCGAGCGGGCGCTCGGTGCGGCAGACAAGCACGTTGGGCTGGATGCCGATTTCGCGGAGCTTCGCGACCGACTGCTGCGTGGGCTTCGTCTTCAATTCCCCCGCCGCGGCCACGTAGGGCACGAGCGTGACGTGGATAAAAATCACATCCTTCGGCCCAATCTCGAGGGCGAATTGCCGCATCGCCTCCAGAAACGGCAGGCCCTCGATGTCGCCGGTCGTGCCGCCGATTTCGGTGATGAGAATGTCCGCGCCCTTGCCGCCAGCGTAGATGCGATCCTTGATTTCGTTCGTGACGTGCGGGATGACCTGCACGGTCTTGCCGAGGTAGTCGCCGCGCCGCTCCTTCTGGATCACGCTTTCGTAAACCTGGCCGGAGGACAGCGAGTTGAGCCGCGAGAGTTTGCCGCTGGTGAAACGCTCGTAGTGCCCGAGATCGAGATCGGTTTCCGCGCCATCCTCGAGGACGTAGACTTCACCGTGTTGAAACGGGCTCATCGTGCCCGGATCGACGTTGAGGTAGGGGTCGAACTTCTGAATCCGCACCCGGAGGCCGCGCATTTCGAGCAAGGCTCCCAGCGATGCCGCTGTGAGGCCCTTGCCCAAGGAAGAAACCACGCCACCCGTGACAAAAATGTATTTCACGGGACGACAACCTGAGGCCGTGCGTCCAGACCGCGCAAGGAAAACTTCGGAAAACGTCCGTCTATCGAGGGAGAATTATTTTATCAGCAGCCATGCCGCCGTGCCGAGCCCCACGACCAGCACCGTCCCGATCAACAACCACAGCGCCAACTTCAGCAGCTTCATCCCCATCCACAGCACCACGGCCAGCACGATCGTGCTACACGCCACCACGAACCAACGCGGGTAATCCGCCAGCGAGTCGGACATCGTGGTGACCTTGGTGAGGACGGCGAGAAGCACGGCTCCACGAAGTCGCGGCGGCCGCGCGGCTCCAAGCAAAAAACCGACCGGCCGGCGCCACCCCTTTTGTCCTCCGCAGCGCCGCGGCCCCCACCGGTTTTTGCCCCACGTAAAATGATTTGCCCCGCGCCGTGCCCGCGGCCCTGTTGGTTGAGTGCAATCAAAACCTCAGCTCCTGGCCTGGCTCACCTGCGACGGCGTCCACATCGATCCCGGCTCCGGCAAGCACACGATTCTCGGCATTTTCTCGAACATCCAGGCGCGGCAGTTCCCCGTCACGCATCCGTTCATGATCTGGTTTCTGACGATCACCGACTGCTCGTCGGGCCAGCATAAGCTGAAGATCTCGATGGGCCTCGGGCCGACCCGGATGCAACAGCTCCTCGAACGACCATTCGAATCGCAGAGCCCGTTGCACCGCATCAATCTCATCAACGAAATCCGCAATCTGAGTTTCCCCGCGCCCGGCGACTACGCGCTGCTGGTGGAAATCGACGACGAGCCGCTGCTCGCGACGAATATCGCGGTCACAACCGTCGGCTAAGTCGACGGATTGCCCCTCGGCCATTGCGGATCGCTCATTGCGCCATTGCCGAATCGGCCAGGCCTCGGCCCGAAATTGAAAACCACCCACCCGCGATAACCGATAACCCATCTCTCCCCGTGCCCTATCCCAAGTCCGCCCGCCCTGCCCTCATCATCGGCTCCGTCGCCATCGATCGCGTGGCCACGCCCGTCGCCCAAAGCGACAACCTCCTCGGCGGCGCCGCCAGCTACGCCGCGATCGCCGCGAGCTATTTCGCGCCCACCCGGATCGTCGGCGCGGTCGGCGGCGATTTCCCGAAGGCGTTTTGGAAACGCCTCCAAAAACACGGCATCGATCTGTCCGGCCTGCAGGTCGAAGCGAACGAGAAGACCTTCTTCTGGTCGGGCAAATACCACGAGAACTTCGCCGGCCGCGACACGCTCGAGGTGCAGCTCAACGTCTTCGAGAAATTCTCGCCGATCCTGACACCGTCGCTGCTCGACACGCCGTTCGTGATGCTCGGCGCGATCATGCCGACCCTGCAAAACCAGGTCGTCGATCAGTTCGCCGCGGCGAAAAAGAAGCCGTTCATCCTGGCCGACACGTTCGATCTGTGGATTCACACGATGCGCGCCGACCTCGAGAAGCTGCTGCGCCGCCTCGATCTTTTTGTGATCAACGAGGACGAGTCGCTGCTGCTCACCGGCGAGCGCAACCTCGTGCTCGCCGGCCAGCACCTGCGCAAGATGGGCCCGAAGTCGGTCGTGATCAAAAAGGGCGGGCACGGCTCGCTGCTCTTCCACCGCGACGGTTATTTCGCGATCTCCGCCTATCCGGTTACCAAGTTCACCGATCCGACCGGCGCGGGCGACAGCTACGCCGGCGCGATCATCGGCTATCTGGCTTCGGTCAACCGCACCGATTTCGCGGCGATGAAAAAAGCCGTCGCCTACGCGACCGCGGTGTCGAGCCTCACGGTCGAGAGCTTCAGCGTGAACCGCCTCTCCGGCTCCGGCCGCAAGACGATCGACGCGAGGTTGAAAGAGTTGATCGCCATCACGCGGTTCTAAGCCGGAATTTTACAGGAGGCCGCAGAGAGCGCAGAGAAACGGAAGACTGAGAACCGAGGGCAGAAGACCGACTTCGGGCCGTCCGTAATCTTAGCTCCCTCCTTCGCCAGCAATCCGGCTGGGCCTGCGATCTGGAGTGTAGACCCTTGCTCGAAGCTCTCATCCCTTCTGATGAAGCTTGTAGCTCCACACATGAGGCTTGTTTTCCCGGTCAGAGACCGCCGATGAGGGCCGGGAGGTGCTCCCGGCCAGCGGCGCCTGCCCGATGAAGGACGGGCCCCGCAATGTTACCTAACGTTTCAGTTTTCATGTTATCTCACTTTCTGTGTCTCCGGTGCCCGGCGTGTTTGCCGGGTTGACCGTCGACCCCGTGAGAATAACGCCCCCGCGAAACGCCGTGAGCGCATATTCCTAACGATATTCGTTAGCGTGGCTAAAGCAGCGGAGTGCTTGATCGGCTAAGTGTAGGGCAGGCTTAACGCCTGCCATCCGTGTCCTGCGGGCTCAAAAGACCTCACGCTTCACCCTCGAACCCGCCGACGCGGACGTTTTGAACAACAACCAAACGGAGAACGGCCTCGACGCGGTCTGCGGCAAGCTCTTCGGCTCCGGTCCTCGGCCGCGACCCACCGGCTCCACCCCACGCGCAGGGTCTACTTCTCCTTCTTCCCACCCATCACCTGTTGCACTTCAAACCTGAAACTATTCATTTGTGTCATTGGCGTCGCGGCTCCGAGAACAAGCCGCGAATCAGGAGATACGCCAACCACAGCAAGCCGATCAACGAGGTCGCTACAAGGACTGCTCCGAAATTGTGGAACTCGAACTTGGCACTTTCGGGACTGCTAAGCGTGCCCTTCCACTCCACAACAAATGAATCGGAGCCGAAGATCTGCAGCGCTATTCCGACAAGCAGTGGAACTACGAGCAGTCCCACGGCGATTTTCTTTTGGTTTGAAGTCGTCATCTCGGTCCTTCGCGTTTTTGCCCAGACATTATAGCTGCGTGCGAGCGCAGCGGATAAAAAGAAAAGAACGCTTGTCCCCGCAGACGCGGATTGCCCGGAGAGCATCCGGGTCTATCCGCATGGGTGCAGTGGTGAATGCAACAGCCAGAAACGGAGACAAGCCCATGAAAAACCTAGATAAATATGTCGGGCTGGATGTCCATAAAGATACGACGGTGATTGCGGTCGCCGAGGGCGGCCGCGCCGGTGACGGAGCGTGCAGCGCGGAGAGGGCGCAGCCCTGAGCGCAGCGATGGGTGAGGTGAACGAGTGCCCGCACCGCGGGCAGTGAATCGAACAAGTCCGCGTCTACGGCACGATCAGCAGTGATCTCGGGGCCTTGGAAAAGTCCTGCGCAAACTCGGGGGCGGCCGGCCCATGCAGGAGAACGTTCGGGACGGGTGCGGGGTTTACTCCGCGCCGAGGTCCGAGCCTACACGATGCGGGCATGACGCACCCATGAACCGTGGTATTTAGAAAACCCACGCAGATCAGCACGCTCACGATGAAAACCTGAGACGCAACCGACGCACGCGTTTCCTCCAATTACTGCGCCCGCTTCCTGTCCTCTGCCACGCTCGCTCGTGGTTTTTTTTAACCGCCGCTCTCACGCCGCGGACACGCATTTTATTTTTCCGCTTGATCCCACGCAGCTAGGGCGTGTTTGCAAAATCAATGAG
>JBBRLB010000105.1:0-22810 GCA_038231575.1 Opitutales bacterium
AGGACGCGGTTTTCCAGTGCGGCCGCGTCGAGATCGGGGCATTGGCCCGAACTGAACAGGCCACCCAGTGCGGGCAGGGCGAGGCGAGGTTCGCCAGCGGTGAGGCCACGAAAGACGATGCGGCAGGAGGTCCAGAGATCGGCGTGTCGGTCAAAGCCGGACCGGCGCAGGGCGCGGGCGCGCAGGCGGCGGAATGCGTAGCCCTGGGCATAAGCATCGCGGGCATAGCGGGGGGCGGGGCTGGCGTCCTCGACGTGGAGGAGGCCGCGCTCCTCGGCCGTGAAAACGAAGAGGCAGCGGTAGATGAGGCGGAGGAGTTGCTGGAAATAGGCGTCCACCGAGAGCTCGCCAGACTGAAGGCGGGCGCGGACGGCTTCGTTGGCCGGATGAGCGAGAAATCCGGTGCCGAACGCCATGAGTGCCTCGGTGACGCCGGAGCGGAGACCTTCGCGCACGCGTTGGCCCTGCTCTTGGCCTTCCTTTTTCCACGATTCCCACGGACAGGCATCGCCGGATGTGTCGGTCGCGCCCGCGCGAGTGGCGTGGAAGAGCCGCCAGACGGCGGCGAAGTCGGGGTAGCGCTGGGCGCGGAGGATGAGGTCGAGATCGGCTTCGAGGAAGGCGGGGCGCGTGAGGGTATCGGCGTCGCGCACGAGGCGGAGCTGGCGGCCGTTGGTGACGATGGCCCAGGTGGCGCCGGGGGAAGCGTTGAGAAACTGCTGGGCGAGCTGGTAGGCGGAGCGGCGGCGGGCACCGGAGCCTTGGATGGCGAAGCGCTCGTCGGGCGCATCAAGGTCGAGGCCGTGGGGGGCGACGATTACGGGCACGCGGCCGGCGCAGGCGAAGGCGGTGATTGGGTAGGCGCGGTCGGTGAGGACGACGGGCGCGGTGCAGGCGGCGAGGTCGGCGTAGCCAAGGGCATCGCGCAGCAGTTCGATGACGAAGCCGGTGGTGGCGCGCGCGGCGTCGATGTCCGAGCGGGCGCGGGCGGCGTCGAAGGCTTTGCCAAGGGCGGAGGCGATGCGGAAGGCGCGGCCCTGCTCATCGACGAGAGTGAGGCCCTTGGGGAGGGCGTAGTCCGCGGCCTTTTGCGCGGTATGTTCGCCACGGGCGGCCTTTTCGAGCACGGCGGGCACAAAGAGGCCGCCCTCCAAGTGGAGGGTGTCGAAGATGAGGGAGTCGGTGGGGCGGCGGGGCATGGGGGCGGGAGAAGATAGGGGAATTCGCTGTTATTCGGTATCGTAGGCGTAGGAAAAATCGGGACGGCGAAATGCTACGGCGATGTTGTGCGCCTTCGCCTCGCCCTCGGGACTGCCCAATCGCTTCTGGCGGTGGTAAGTGTATCGGACCAAGGCATAGGTCCCTCGCCCTCCCGTATACTCGGTGCCGTAGTTAGTTTCTTCCCCTCGTTCATTGAGCAACTCAGCCAAGGCAGGCACGGACATGAAGGTGCCTCGCTTGGCGAGTTCGTCGGCGAGCCAGGATACGAAAGCGAACTTGTCGAACCCCAGCCCTCGTCCCGGAGCTTGGTCGCGGAGATGGTCGATAACCTGTCGCGCATCTCGTTGCCCATTGAGGAACGCAGGAAATTCGATACTGTGTCCTCGCGCGATGAACACCTCTTTGAGCGCGGCACAGAAATAATCCGCCCCTTCGATCCGGTTCATGCTGCCTGGGTGCGGGACATGGATCACATCCACTTTTTCCTTGGGGAGAAAGTAATGGGTGAGCCGGCCCTTTTGGGCGAGTATCTCGACGTCACAACCATCGAAGTAGGTCGCTCGATTAAGCCCGCGATACATGATAAGCACCACTTGGGGTTTCAGCACATCGAGCAGATGGCGTAGTCGGTCAAAGTGTTCTCCTGCTTTGCGAATCGCGGCCCAATAATCGGCGGAGGCGCCCATACCTTTCGCGGTGCTGCCGTATAGCTCAATCGCGTTGCAGTTCGCCCAAGCGAAACCATCGAGAATTTCGCGCATGTGCCCGGCTTTCATGCGATGCCAGTCCTGCTGTCCATGCAGTGCGGCGAGGAGCATCATGGTAAATCCCCAGAAACGCTGGCGCGTGGCTCCCCACTCGCGAAAGGGGTGATCATCAAAGTAGTCCAATCCCTCGCGCAGCTTTGCACTGGGGGACTTTGTCTCGGTAGAGAGAAACTCCCGCAAGTCGCCCCAGCCGAGAGTATCTTGACCGACAACCGCCAGGCGCAGAGACGAATGCTCGTAGCCTTTCCCAAATAGCGGAAGGAAAGGTTCGGGCAACTTAATGTCAGGGTGCGAGATTGCCGACGCCTCTTGGACGAAGCGCTGCACCAGCGGTGTATAATGCGTAAAATACCTTTCAGTCAGAGGCGAAGGCGTGAGGGACATCAAGCGGAGGTGTTTAGTTTTAATTCGAGTGCCTGAAGTGCAGCGACGAGTTCAGGCCAGGTCGGCTGTGGGCGGAAGAACATCTCTTGCATCGCACGGTAGTCGGCGGCCAAGGCGGCGAGCCGTGCCGGTGGCGGGATGAGTTTGAAGGTGCCGGGGACGGCCGTCTCGTAGTTGGCCCACGCGGCCGCGAAGAAGACCTGTTTATGGGCGACCACGCGGACGCGGAGATCCTCGCGACCAAGGGCGGCGTCACCGGCTGGGTGCGCGGCCAAGGCGGCGAGGTCGGCATAGTGGCGGGAGAAACGATCTGGTATCGCCTTGTCGGACGGACGGTGAACCTCGGCATGCAGGATCGTCGCTTTCTCCCAGAACGTGCGCTCGATGTCCAAGACGGGCACGCGGAAGGCGGCGTCTGGGAAGGCGGCAGGGAAGGCCTCGGCAATGTAGGAGGTGAGGCTTTGCTCGGTCACCGGCCAGCGGTCGGAGCGCGCACCGCACTCGATCCTCACCAGCGGGCGGACGTAACCTGCACCGGGATCGGTCGCTAACACCGTGGGATAGGCGAAGAGAAGGGTTTGGGCGTCGTCAGGGGCGACGGTTAGGCTCCAGCCGGTGGGGCCGAGCACGGCGGTGAACCTCGCCTGGAGTGCCGGGGCGACCTCGGTGCGGAGTTTGGCGGCGCAGACAGCGGACAACTCGTCGAGCAAGCGGGCGCGTTGCTTGCGGCTGGCGGCGGTCTCCGGGTCGCGTTCTCCGGTAAAGCCCAGCCATTCGCGACTCAGAGAGATGTCGATATCCTCGGAGAAGCGGTGGATGATTTTCCAGACCTTCGAGAGCGATGTGCCGCCCTTGAAGATGAAGTGGGCGCGCGCATCGGGCAGCGCAAAGAGCTGACGCAGCGTCCAGCACACCCAAGCGTCCTTTTCGATCATGAGCGCTTTGATGCCGGTGACTGTCTCCGCCTCCTGGAGAAGCTGGACGAGGTCGGGCCTGGCGAGATCAGGAAGCGGAGGCTTATTCATCGCGCGCGAGTTCGCGGAAAAAGGGACGCATCCAAGCGGGGACGTAGCGCAGGTCTTCGAGCAGTTGTTTTTTGTCCTTTGGGCCGAGTCGGCTGCGGAGCGGGCGCAGGCGGTCGGTCGTGATGTGAACGCGACCGATGTTGCGGAGGGCCTCGGCCAGCCAGCCGCTGGCCCGGCCGGCGAGAGCCATCGTCTTGGAGGAGCGGCGCCGGAAGATGACTTCGGATTTTCCTTGGGCGGGCTGGATGCGGGAACGGCCGGCGATGCCGTAACTCAGGCGTGCAGCCACTTGGGTGCTGAGGCCGAGGGCGTTGGCGGCATGAGCGCCGGAGGGAAGGAGTTTTAAGGCATCGCGACGGGCGATGGCTTGGGCAACAGAATCGGCCCCGGCCCCGACCGTGCCGATGAGCGGATGCTGACGAGGCGTCTCGTAAACCCCGCGCTGGACGCGGCGGATGGTGCCCTTACGCAGGAGGCGGGTGAGCGTCATGCCGATGGCGCGCGGATCGCCAAGATCCGCGAAATCACTGGGGGTAAAAGCCCACGGGGCACCTTTCGCACGAATGCGTCGTAAGAGTTTGCCGGACAGTAGCCCGTAGGTTGACGATGTTTTAATCATGTTGAAAGTGTAGGTCTATATTTTCAACAAGTGCGAGGTGGAAACGGTGGCACTGGGTATGGAGTTGGCGGCGCTCAGAGGCCATCGGGCAGGAGCACGTAAACTCCGATAACATCCACCGGCAGTGACGGAGTGACGGCGTAGCGGCCTTGGTCGGCTGCGGCTTCGCGGACGCGGCGGTGATCCTGAAGCAGCGCGTCGGCCCGCTCGCGCGCGAGGTTTTCAAGGCGACCGGTGCTCGCCCGGAGGAGAGCCAGAGCATGGTTGATCTCCCGGGCGGCGGCATCAGGCGCGAGATTGCTGCTGGGCTTCACTTCCAAGAGGCGGGCGAGGTGCGTAGTATCGAGCCAGCGCGGATCAGTCCGGCCTTCGAGGGCGATGGCGACGGTTTCCTCCGCCATCAAGGTGCGGGTGATCGCACGTCTCTGGGAAGAAAGCTGATGGCGCAAGCGGAGCAAAAATACCGTGGTGACGACGGTGACGTCGGTCGTGACCGTGGCGGCACAACGGGCGGCCAAGGGTGACGCATCTTGCAGCGCCCCCTCCAGTAAATGGTCGGCGAGGATCGCGACCAGCGGGTGCGTGCGGTGAATGAACTGCGCGCGCGGGTCCGGCGGATAGTGAAAATCGATGAGGAGATCGCGGTCGATTTCCTCCTGAGCAAGGCGCTCACGAAGGGCGGGCGGCAGGTGCTTCGGGAGAAAACGCCAGGCGTTGCGGGCCGGCTCAAGCGGTGCGTTGAGTCGGGCGCAGGCATTTTGGACGAACCGGGCGATGGCGGCTTCGTCGCCAATCAAGTCGAGCTGGCGCCGCCACTCTGGGAGAACTTCCTCGGGCTTGATGCGGCGTTGGGCGAAGACGGTGCGGTTGGCCTTGGCCTTCTCACGGGCGTCCTCCCACGCGGTGGTGAGGGGCTTGAGTTCTTCGCCGAGCAGCTTTTCAAACCCGAAGTCGAGCTGATCGGCGTTGCGGGTGGCGCGGTTGCGCTTGAGCAAGGCGGCCTTGATCATCGCGTGGTTCATGCGCGCGGCGTCCTGCGGGAGCGGCACGAGCACGCCGAGGTCTTTGCGGATGGCCTCGGCCTTACGGAGAATGACGTTCAGGATGAATCCGTCCACGGGGTTGTCCTGTCCGTAGAGCATGGTGCAGCGGACCACCTTGGCTTTTTGTCCAAAGCGATCTACGCGGCCCTCGCGTTGTTCGTGGCGGGTTGGATTCCACGCGAGGTCGTAGTGGACCACTGCGGTGTATCCATGCTGGAGGTTCACGCCCTCGGAAAGGCAGTCGGTAGCGACCAGAATGGGTTGCTCGGCTTCGGCGAGGGCAGATACGCGCAGCTCGCGCTCCTCGGGAGTGAGTTCGCCGGTGACGGCGTCCACGGTGGCTTTCTTGAAATGATCGCGGAGGTGGGCGGCGACATAGTGCGCGGTCGCGAGGTAGCGGCAGAAAACGACGGGGCGCGCGCCGGTGGCGAGCAACTCCTGTAGGTGCTCGCAGAGGGCTTTGAGTTTGGGGTCGCCCTTCTGACCGGCAAGGGAACGGGCGCTGGCGATGAGGGCTTTGAGCTGGGCCGTCTCGGCGAGGGCTCCGGCGGGTTCGAGGTCGTTGGCGGAGAGGTCGGCTTCGTCGCCGTCTTGGAGGCGGGCTTCATCGGCGAGGGCTTCCATTTCTTCGACGGTGCCAGTGAGCCGGGTGTTGAGGGCGCGCTCGGCCGCAGCGGGAGAGGAGCCGACGCAGCGCAATAGGGCGAGCGTGGCATACCAGATCATGTGCCGGCCGGCACCGCCGATAGCTTCGGTGCGCTCGGCGAGTCCCACGCAGTAGTTCTGCACCGCGTCGAAGAATTCGCCCCACTCGCCAGTGAGACGGTAGGTGACCTCGGCCGTGAGACGACGGGGAAACACGCTGACATCCTGCCACTCCTCGATGTCCTTGCGGCGACGCTGAACGAAGTAGCTGGCGAGGTCTTCACGGAGACGCTGGCGCGTGGTGGCGTCAGCATCGGCAAGCCGGGCGAAATCGGAGCGGAGCAGCGAAAGCAAATTGTGAAAAGCGGTGTCATCGCCGGAGTGCGGCGTCGCGGTGAGCAAGATGAGGTGCCGCTCAGCGTCGTCGGCGAGTTGTTTGAGCAACTCGAAGCGAAGCTGGCGACCCTGGCCTCCCGTGGAGCAACTGTGGGCTTCATCCACGATGATGCACTCAGGAGCGATGGAGAGGAAGTGGGCGCGGTGGCGGTCGCTCTTGATGTAGTCGAGACTAACGACAACGACCGGATGGTGCTCAAACAGGGAGACGCCCGGCGGAAGGTTTTTTTCCAGACGAGTGACGCTGGCGGACGTAAGTGCGACCGCGTTAAAGTGGAAATGACGGGCGAGTTCGGTGCACCACTGATCAACAAGGTGCGGAGGACAAAGGACCGCGAAGCGGGAGATTTCTCCGCGGTCGTAGAGTTCCCGGGCAATCAGCCCGGCCTCGATGGTCTTGCCGATGCCGACGTCGTCTGCGATCAGCAGACGCACGGTCGGCTGGCGGAGAGCCATGAGCAACGGCACGAGTTGGTAGGCCCGGGGTTCGACCGCGATATTGGCGAATGAGCGGAAGGGCCCCGCACCGGCGCGAAGTTTGAGTTGGAGGGCGTCGCGGAGCAGCAAAGCGGCGGTATGGTTACCGCGCAGTGCTGGATCGGGCTCGGGGAAAGTGGCAGCGGCCGGAACTTCAAATTCCAACTCAGGCAATAGCGTGGTGACATCCTCTTCAGAGCCGCCGAGCGGACGGAGACGAAGGAGTGAGTCGGAGGAACCTGGTTGCACCACCCATTCGCGACCACGCGCACGAACCAAGGCCCCAGGATTGAACGTGGTGAGCGCAGCAGAACTCATGAAGCGGCGGGTGTAGGTGGACCGAAGATCGGGGAGTGGGCGTCAAAAGTGCCGGGCCAAGCGGTGGAATCGGAGGAGAACTCAACGGTAGTGTAGCCCCGATCTGCGGCATAGGCCTGCACGGCGGCGGACGGCGGAGCGAGGAAAACGAGGGCACGGGCGGACTTGTAGCGTGCATCCACAATGCCCAGCCCATCGGCGAGCGCGTAGCGGGTGTCGTCCGGGGCTCGATGGCCGAGCTGTCGGAGGGTGGCGAGCCATGAGGCCAGCAGGTCTGGCGCGATGGTGGCGGACGCAGCGGCCCCTGTGTCCGGGGCCTTGGCCGGGCGCACGGTGGCATGGGCCAACTGAACCAGTAACTCTTGGACGGCGGGGTCACCCCGATTGATATGCTCGTGATCGGGCTGGTTGTAGTAGGACAACAGGCACTGGTAACAGCCGGCCTCACAGATACGTTCACCCGTCGGCCTGCGGCGCTCGACGGCGGCGAGATCAGTGACGGAGAATGGCCCCTTAATTTGGCTGAGATCAAAGTGGAGAATTTCGAGGGCTTGTCGGGCGACAACCGCAAGCTGCTCGGGACTCTGGGCAAGCCGACTGAGCACGCCAGCTCCGCCCTCGGCGGCCTCGTAAAAGAGGATGGATTTACGGCACTTGGCGTCGGGTAGAGGCTCGACGACCAACTCGGACTCCTCGATTTGAAAGGTCTGCGTGATGCCGCGTTTGATGGCAGCTTGTAGGGTCGCCATCGCGGAGTCGGTCAGTTGCTTTGTCGGTGTCAGGATGAGGATATTGCGATGGTCCTCCACGAAGGGGACGATGCGTTGCGTGGGTTCTTTCTTATCGAGCTGCTCCGGCGTTTCATCCGCGTCGGTGGCTTCGTCCGGGTTGTCCTGTTTGCTCCAGCGGCCGTTGATCGGGTTGATGATAAATCCGAGCTGCTTCTTGTCCTTACGCCGCCGCCATCCTTTGTTGATCCTCCAAATGCGGGCGGAGGGCGAGTAGGCCAAACGAGCGACCGGATCAGCGGCATCGGTTGTAACGGCCTCGGAATCGTGGCGCTCCAGCAGGCCGCCGGGACCGGGCATGAAGCGATAGGTGGTTTGCAATTCGTAGCCCTGACGCTGGCGCTCCTCCTCATTCACTGAGATGCGCTCTTGGGCGGTTGTCTCCACATTTTCAATTCGGTAGAGCGTGTTGACACGACCATCGTCGCTGAGCGGCGTGTGGCAGTGCTCGCAGACATCGGCGAGCGGCTCCGGTTTGGCCTCGTCGCCAAGATGGCCGTAGCCACAAGCGGTGCAAACGCGGGCGCTGACGGTCGGGAGCTTGGAGTCGGACGAGATGGAATCGGAACTGCTAATATTGAGCTTGGCCCGGTCCACGCGAAACATGCGACCGTCGTGGTAAATAAGACTGCGTGGGCCGAACTCGGCCAAAGCGAGGAAACGCGGACGACTGACCATACTGCCCTGATCGTCCTTGCCGTTGCGCTTCCGTCCGGTGGCGGGCACCCAAGCCATGAGCGGTAGGCGGGGAAAATTGTAGCCGGGCAGGAACCCCTGACTGGCAAGGTAGCGGAACGTGTAGAAGTCGGTGTTCTGGCTGTTGCCGGTCTTGAGCAAGAGCGTGAACTGATTCTTGGCGTCCATGTAGCGCCGGTTGGCGTTTTCGCGGTCCTTCGCGCTGGTGGAGGGACTGCGGATGATTTTGTCCGCCGCCTCCATCTGGCTTTGCACGCCATCATAGAGTGTGCGCCAGCGGTCGAAAGCGGCGGCAAACTCCTTCGCGCTCGCGGCAATGACCTGCTCGGCGAAGTGCGGACCGAACCACGGAGCGCGAGCGGGAGTGAGTTCACTTTCGATCTGGGCCAACACGCGGCGAGCTTGATCGAGGGCGCGAGCCTCGGCCGCCGGGGCGGCGAGGCGGGATTGCAAGGTCGGGCGGATTGGCTTTTTCGGCTGCTCAAGGTCCAGCAATGGGGCGATGCTGGTCTCAAGTTCATATTCCACTTGGGCGAGCCAGACGGCGTGAAGGTGACTCTCGACGAGGTTCCGATTGGCGAGTTCCAGCGTGGGAGCGCGGACAATGCCATGCACCATATCGGTGGGGTGGGCGAAAAACCACTGATCGTGCGGGCTCATAGCGGCGCAGTAGGTCACCACGAGGGCAGCTTGACCGGCGCGACCGGCCCGGCCGCTGCGTTGCGCGTAGTTGGCCGGCGTGGGCGGAATGTTGCGCAGGTAAACCGTGCTCAGTGAAGAAATGTCCACACCCAGCTCCATCGTCGGGGAGCAGAATAGAACCGGCAGGCGCGGCATCGGGCCTTTGTTGTCGGGATTGTCCTGCCAGTCTTTCAGGTCGCGGGGATTTCGACGGAAACGCTGTTCGAGCGTCTTGCGTTTATCGGCATCCACCTGGGCGGTGTGCTCGTTGGCGACGAAGTCGAAAAACGGGTGAGGCGGCTTGGTGAGCACCTCGGTGATAGTGAGGTAGAGCTGACGGAAGAATTGATTGGTCGGCGTGGCGTTGACGGGACCGTCAAGCGTGAGCGTCCAGCGGAGGGCGGAAGACTTGAGGGTCCAGCCGACGAGCTTTTGGTTGTCGAGACTCTGGCTCTGGACGTAACCGTGGGTTTCGGCGGCTTTGAGAAAGGCGCGACAGAGATCCACCCACTCAGGATTTTTGAGATGAGCAGCGTGCTCGGCGCAAACGGAGGTTTTCCAGAACGCCGCGTATTTCAGTTGCCGCACGAGGCGAGAGCCGGGGCCGCCGCCGATAAGATCGAAGCGTTTCCGACCTTTGCTGTCGGGACGTTTATCGAGCAGGAGATAACAGGTCGTCGCCAATCGCTCATCGTCGCCGAAGGACCAGCGTTCGGTGAGATAGTTGTAGATTTTCCCCTTGATGCTCTCGTGCTCTTGCCCGTCGAGATAGCGCGATTCAATGCACAGATTTCTGGTTAATTCGCCAAAAATCAGACGGGCGAGTTCGGCGCGCTCTCCGGTTTTGAGGCGAGCGAGCACGGGGTGATCTTTGAACGACGCTTCGTGGGCGCAAAATTCCTCCAAGCCGTCGTAGCCAACATCGAGCAGTTTGAGCTGATCGAGGTTGGGGTTATTGTAACGCCAGCCCTTGCGGAGGTCGCGGATCAGGCGGTAGCCGATGACGAAGCGAAGGGCTTTTTGAGCCTCCTTCTGCGCGAGGCCTAGCAACGCAGGATCGCGCAGGTATTCGGCGAGCACGCCGGGATCGCTGCCCCCGAAACCGAGGGCATTGAACACAGCCTCAGCCAAGTTTTCGTCGGTGAGGCTGCCGCCGTTTTGTTTCAGTCCCCCCAGCAGGCCGGCGCGGAGGAGGAGCAGAAAGATGAAATCGTTGAAGTGGCCGGCTTGGAGAGCGGCGTCTTGGCGATTATCCGTGAAGCCGAGCAGCTTTCGATAGTCAGGCAAAGCGGGATTGCCGGCCTGATCAGCGAAGAGCTGGCGTAGGATTGACAGCGTCAGGATCGTGGTGGCGGACGAACGTCCTTCACCCGACAAACTCGACAGACGGTTGATGTCGCGACCATAGGCGTCGTGAACTACGCTACATTGGAGGCAAAATCGAAACTTCCCGGGGATGAACCAATATTCTCGGCCGTTGCCTTTGACGCCTTGTGGATCGACGCGGACCGCGAACGGGGCGGACACCTTGTAGGTGGGTTTGAGCACGGGCTCTTCTTTCGATGTGTCCAGCCACGTATCGGGGTATTGAGTAATCTCGCCCTGAAACTCCTGCCCTGCGGAGCGAGGAGCGAGAAAGCCGGGACGAAGTTCTTTGCTCTCGTCGCTCCCGGTGTCGTCGATTTCGCGGGGCGCGAAATGGGGCGAGTTATTGGCGTCGTGCCATACCGGGTGGTATTCCTGCCCGCAATCGCGGCAAAAGTGTGTGCCAAAGAGAAACACTTTTTGCTCCTGGCGATTGGGAGCGAAACGCTGGGAGTCGAGGGTGATGACACGCTGCGCCGTGGGTTCCAAGGTGCAGAGCACCTTGCCTGCACCGCTGATAAATTGGTGAAGTTTGAAGGCGAAGAGAGCACGACCGTCGGTGGCCTTAACGTCCTGCGCCGCAATCAAGAAACGTGCCAGCGCATCCTGGGCGATCTTGGGTGCAATGCCCGCATCGCGCGCGAGCAATTGGGCGGCTTCACTCAGGGAAATGGGCTTGGCCCGCTCTGGGCGGCCGTTTTCTGACAAGGTGAGACCGAGGGTAAGCTCCGCCCAAACCGCGAGAGGGTCGTTGGCAAAGTCATCTTGGCTCGGCCAAGCAAATGTCGTGCGCGAGATGCTCGCGGATAGCTGAGGACGGACGACCTTCAGACTCAGGTGGGGATTCGTCGCGCGTTCTAGCGTTTCACCAATGACGTTTTCCTGCGGAATGAATTGGCCGAAAAGTTTTGTGGCTACTTCGGCGACGACCTTTTTCTTGTCAGCGTTGGTTCCGGTGCTGGACATGGTTGCGGAGGTGCCGATGCAGACGAGGCTCTCGGCTTTGAATCGCTCCCGTAAACGCCGCACGAGCAAGGCGACGTCGGCGCCCTGCCGCCCGCGATAGGTGTGCAATTCGTCCAAAACTAGAAAGCGAAGGCCTGAGCAATGCTCCACCACCTGGCGATCCACGGCTTCGTAGCGCGTAAGGATCAACTCCAGCATCATGAAATTGGTGAGCAGGATGTCGGGCGGGTTGGCCGCGATGCGTTCTCGGGTAGATGTTTCTTCCTGACCGGTGTAACGTTCAACGGTGACTTGCCCCGGTGTCGCTCCGAGATTGTCGAGAAACTTACGCACCTCTTCCAGCTGGCTGTTGGCGAGGGCATTCATCGGGTAGATGATGATGGCCCGGGTGCGCGGGGTGGCATCAGTGGCCTTTTCCCGAAGGATGCGGTCGAAAATGGGAACGAAAAACGCGAGCGACTTACCTGAGCCCGTGCCCGTCGTCACCACGTAGCTTTCGGTAGCATTCGCTTTCGAGAGCGCCTCTTGTTGATGCTGGAAGAGCCGTAGCGACTGGGATACTCCCTGTGCGTCGCGGAAGCGGAATATTTTCGCGCAGGTCGGATGAAGGCTGCCTTCTGCCACAAGCTCTTCGACGTTCTTCGCCCGGAGATAATTTGGGTTAATCTGGATGAGCGGCTCCGGCCAGTAGCGTGCTTTCGCGTATTCTGCTTCGACGTGGTCAGCGATGTCTTTCGCTAAAATCTTCGTGAAGCTGCGAGAGAAGGTGGAGTATTCTTTGATTAGGTTCTCTCGGAACTGGAATACGTTTCGCATCGCTGGATATAATCGCGCCACCCTATCGGGCATTCCATTGCGAGCCAAGAACAAGCTGAATCTTGTTGCGACCTCTTGTGCAGGTTATCGGCCGGCTCACTGGGATATTGCTGGCGACGTGGAAATCTTCGATGCCGCAGTCACAGCTATTCGCGAGCAATCTGTTTTTTCCGTTCGACGCCAAGCCCATCGCGTTGGCTCAACTAGCCAAGGCCAACCCACGGCTGCAAATCGTCCGCCATCTGAAGAGTCCGTGCGCGTAGAGCCTCCGATGCTTCCCGCAAAATCCGCAAACCCCTACGGCCCGCAGAACAAGGTCGTCTCGACTGACGATTACAAGGCCAACGCGGCTAATTCTGTGGAGTCAGTTTGGCGGGGTCCAAATACGGTTCACCTTCCAAATCACGTCGAGGTTCGCGTTTCCGCAACGCGGCTTGCCGATGAAATAATCGCCGCGCTCGCCGCCGACCCGAACGCCGAGGTCAATGTCAGCGTCGAGATTCAAGCGACATTCCCGAACGGCGCCCAAGACCAGACAAAGCGCACCGTCTCCGAAAACGCGCGCACACTCGGATTCAAGAACGCGGATTGGGAGTGAGATTCACGGCGGGGCCGCTTCGAACGGCACCTTGAAATACTCGAATATCGCTTTCGTGCGGTCGTAGACCAGCCGCTCGAACATTTCGCCGCGCTCGCACATCGCGTTCATCGGGCTGAAATTCGCGCGGAGAAATTCCAACAATTCCAGCCGGTCGTATTCGACCGCCACGTTGGGTTGCCGATCGATTTTCACGGCCGCAATCGACGGCAGGCAGCAGAGCACCATCGTCCGAAATTCATCCGAATCGAGGTTGCAGAAATAGAGCCAATACGGCCACCCCTCGCGAAACGCCGCGTAGAACCGGCGCATTTCCGGGATGGAGTGGACTTCCCGAGGATCGTCGTCGAAGCCTTCCACCATGAACGTCAGCGTATTCATCATCTCCCGCAGCCGCCGCCCCGCGGGTAATTTCTCCGATGCGTAGATGCCGAGAAAATGGCTGAAATCTCCGCACTCCACTCTCGCACGGCTGAATTGGTAGATGACGAGATCGTGGCCCATAACACTCCGCGCTCAACTTCAATGAACCAGCCGCAGCGTATTGGATTTCGGATCGAAGGCGACTCGCCCTGCACCCGACCCGCAGGCAAAAAGTCCCCGCACCACGGCATCCTGTAATTGGCGCTCGATCGTTTGCCGGAGCGGCCGGGCTCCCATCTGCGGATGAAATCCTTCCCGAATCAAAAACTCCAGCGCCTCGCTCGACACCTGTAAATCGAAGCCAACCGACTTCAACCGGGCGACCTCGTTGGCCAGATGAAGCCCGGCGATTTCACGCTGCACGTCGGGCGCAAGGCGGGCGAAAACCAGCTTGTCCGGGATGCGCGCCAGCAGCTCCGGCCGCAAGGACTCGGTCACACGGCGCAAGACCGCCTGCTCGATACTCGCGGGACTGGAACGGGCCATCCGCATCGACTCCGAGGCACCGAGATTTGAGGTGAACGCGAGGTAGTCATCCCGCAACGACACCACCTCGCCGTTCGCGAGCGTGATCCGACCCGGTTCGAGCATTTGGATAAAAAGATCCCAAACCTTCGGGTGCGCTTTTTCCAGTTCGTCAAAGAGCCAGACCCGCGGTGACGCGCCGGTGGCCGCGCGCCCGATTGCGCCCGAGTCCGAGGCATCGGCCCCGAGCAATCGCTCGACCGCGTCCGTCCGCTGATACTCCGAGAGATCGAATCGCCGCACCCGATCCTCGCCGAAAAGATAGCGGGCGGCCAGGAGCACGAGTTCGGTTTTGCCCGTGCCGGTAGGACCGACCGCCAAGAACACTCCGCGCGGACGGTCGGGACGGGCCAAGCCCAACTCGCCCCGGGTGAACACGGCCGCCGCGCGGGCCACGACGTGATCCTGTCCGCGCAGATGCGTGCGCAGGTGGGAGTCGAGGCCCTGCAGGTGGGCGATGCGGGCGGCGTCAGCCATTGGCTTTGGCCAGTCGCGCCAGCCTGATCTTGGAGAGTCCGCGCGGCTTGTTCGGAAAGTCCGTCAGAAATTTCCTGACCCCCGGCGCCAGCTTTTTGTCGTCCGGTGCGGCGCGCAAAATGGCGCGGACCACGTAGGCGCGGGTCGCGATGATCTTCGCCTTGGCCAAGTGCGACACCACGGCATCGAGTTTTTTAACATCGTCCTTCGGCAAATCGACCGTCGGGTGCCCGCTGACGTTGTCGTCATTCGGCACGGTCGCTCCGAGCGCGTTTTCTCCGGCCAGCCGGACCGTGTGGGCGATCATTTCGCCGGGAGGCGTAAGGTGGATCAACGCCCGGAGCACGGTGGCGCTGCGCACCATCACGCCGGCTTTTTTGAGTCCGGCCACGCGGTCCGCCAACGCGGTCATGTCGGTCGGATAAAAGGAGAAACTGACCTTGATCGGCCGCGGTTCGTTCATGCCCCATCTAAAACCCATACGATAATATTTGACAAGCGGCAATTTTCGTATGGGATTTAGAACCATGATGCTTTTGTCTCTGCTCTCCGGTCTGCACGTTCCACTCGCGCTGCGCCCCTTCGGCACCCCGCTTCTGGCGCAGCTCCAGTCACTGCGGGATGGGTTCGGCTCCGCCCTCGTGCTCGTGTTCATGATCGGGTTCTTCTGGGGTATCCTCAAAATCTGGAGCGGAGCGAACGCCATTTCCAAAGGGGACAGCGAAGGCAAGGCCGGCATTTTGGCGGGCATCATCATCGCCGCCGCCGCCGGAATTATGGCCGCCTTGTTCACGATCTTCGGGATGCAGGACGCCATCCTGTCACCGCGGTTTTAATGGATTTACTGAATACCATGAACGAACTGCGTTTCACCGACACCAATGCGGCGGACGATTCCGCCGGCCGGGTCTTCGGACTTGATGGGAACCTTTACCTTCCCGTGGTCTTCGGGCTCGTCGCCAGCGTCGTGTTGTTCGCGGGACTCGGGTTTGCTGGAACCGGCTATCCGGTGGCGGGGGCAGTGGCCGCAATTCCGATGGTCGGGTCGCTAGTATGGGTTTTAGGGTTCCGTCAGGGCCAACCCGCCGGCTATGACCGGGACAAATGGGATGACCTTCTCGGCGGCGCAGATTTTTCGCGTGAAGGTGAACCCATAACCCATACCAAGACCCATGCCTCGGCCCCCGACGGGCGGTTTGTCGAAGGCATGCTGGTCTTCGGTTCGCCGGAACGCGGCGGCGTGGTCGCGAAAGGTTTCCGGCTGGAACCGCCGGATCTGCGGGGCGCGAGCTTCGAGCAACTAAACGCCTTCCAAGACCGGGTGCGGGCGCTGCTCGCCTTGGCCTCACCCGGAAGGCGGCTGCAGATTCAGTGGTGGCCGGATTCCGACTACCGGCAGGCGCTGTTGGCCTATCATGCGAGGACGCAGGAAGTCGCCGACCCCACCATCCGCGCCGTCCGCAATGAGCGGTTCACCCGCTACTGGCCGCGAACCTTGAACGGCACCCTGCGGCGTGAACATCTCGCGGTCTTCCTCTCGATCGAAATAGACTCCTACGCCGGCAATGTCCGAGGCCGGGAGGGGCTTCACGAGCACTACACCGTCGTGTTGCAGGAACTGGCGGGGCAATTCGAGGAGTTCGCGAGCACGCTGCGGACCGTGTTCGGGCCGGAAACGCCGGTGCATCCGATGGCGGACGCCGAACATTGCGCCTGCCTGCGACGGTTCCTCAATCCCAGTCACGCGCGACGCACCGCGGAAGACACGGCCGGGCGGTTCGACCCGGAGCTGACGATGCAGGAAAACTGCTGGCACAGCGAGGGCGTCGGCCAACGCGGCGGCGGGTTCTACCTCGACGGGTATTATCATACCGTGCTGGCCCTGAGTCGCTGGCCGCAACGGACGCGCCCCGGCATCGTTACACATCTGACCGGGCTGCCGTTTCTCGACTACGCCATCACGGTGAATGTGACCCCGGTCGCGGGCCGGCAGGAGATTCACCGGGAGGAGAAGGCCACCGAGCGTCTCCGCGGCGAATACGCCGAAAAGCCCCGGGCGTCGCTCCTCGTCGCGCTCCGCAAAAAGGAACGCAAGGTGGAGTCGCTCGCAGGTGGATTCACCCGGCCGTTCCACGTGACCTACTTGGTGCGGTTGTGGGCGCCGACACCCGAGGCGTTGCGCGAGAAAGTCGCGGCGGTGCAGGCGGCCGTCAACGCGATGGACGGCGCGCAGTCCTTCGAGTGCGCGCTGCCGACCACGGCGAAAAAACTCTTCTTCGCCTCATGGCCCGGCTGGACGCACTCGTCCTACCACCACCGCGAGCTGTATGCCGAGGACTCCTATCTCGCCGACCTGCTTCCCTTCTCCGCGACCTTCGTCGGATCCTTGGACCAAGCCGAAGCGCTCTATGACGGAAGCCACGGTAACTTGGTCGGCGTCAGCGCCGCTGTCGGAGGGTCACCGCAACACGCGGTGCTGATCGGCATGACCGGGGCCGGCAAATCGGCCTTCATCGAGGATCTGCTTTTTCAGACAGCGGATCATTTCAGCCACTCCCTGCTGATCGAGGAGGGTTTTTCCTACAAGCGTTTCACCGAGGCGATGGGCGAAACCCCCATCGTAATCCATCCGGACTCGGCGCTGACGCTCAACTACCTCGACACCCAGCGGCTGCCCCTCACCCAACTGCACCTCGCCACCGCCGTCGCGCTTCTCGCGCGCATGGTGGGGCAGCCGGACCACGCGCAGGAACTCGCGCTGCGGCAGGCGCAGCTCACGCAATACCTGCACCAGCTCTATCGGGACACGTTTACCGATTGGTCGAGACGCCACCCGGCCGAGGCGGAAGACGTGCGCCGCCTGGCGTGCGCGGTTCACGCGTGGCGCGGCAAGCTGGCCGGGGCGACAGCACTGGAGGCGTTCGTGGACTTGCGGGACCGGCGGGCGAGCCGCGAGGACGAGGCGCTCGCCTTCGTTGGCGGGCTGACGGAGGAAGCGATCACGCACTTCGCCCAAGACCCCGCGACGGAGCGGCTGGTTGCGCAGACGGCGTGCGCCTTTTACGCCCCGGAGGAATTTCCGACGCACGGTGCCTTGGTCGAACTGCTCGCCTACGCCCGATTGCCCGAGCACAACCGGGACGAAATCGACCGGCTCGCCACGTTGCTGCGGGCGTGGACGGCCGACGGCCAATACGGCCGGCTGTTCGACGGCGTGACCAATGTCTCGCTCCAGCGGAAAATCACGCACTTCGAGCTGGGCTTCATTCCCGAGCAAGCCGTCGAGATGAAGACCGCGGCCGGACTGCTCATCAGCGGGCTCGGCCGCCAGCACATTCTCGCACTGCCGCGCGCGCAGCGGAAACGGATTCTGTTTGAGGAACTGGCGCGGTTTCTCGACACGCCCGGCGGCGAGCAGATCGTCGCCGAGAGCTACGCGCAGCTCCGCAAGCACAACTGCTGGGCCGTGTCCGTGATCCAGCAATACGCGCGCTTCAAGGGTTCGCGCATCCGCGCCGCCGTCATCGGCAACGCGAAACAGTTTTTCCTCATGCGGCAAAACGACCGCGGCGATCTGGCCGACCTCGCGCGCGACCTGCCGCTGCCGGAGACGGCCCTTGAGGCTATCCAGCGCTACCCGCTGCCCGAGCAATTGCCGGCGGACCAGCGCCATTCGTCCCTTTGCTTTTTCACGCCGACCGCGCAGCCGCCGCAATGCGGCACCCTGCGCCATTTCCAGGAGGAGCCATGCCGCGCTGCCTGATCCTATTGTGGAGCCTCGCGCTCGCCGGCTGCGCGACTCCGGCCCGCCTGTCCGACCGCGAGACCGCCGCCGAGGCGCGCGGCTACGAGCGCGGCTTCCGGCAGGCCGTGAAGGAGCAGTATTGGCTCATTCAAAACCAGCAACGCCGGCCCGCGCCGGCCGAACCCAACCCCGCCACATCATGAAACATGTTCTTCTCATCGTTTTCCTCGTCGCGCCCGCGTCCGCGCAATGGATCGTCAACGATCCGGTCAACACTGCGGTCAACTCCGCCGTGCAGGCCGGACAGGCGGCCAACCACATCGAGGTGCTGCGGCAATGGGCCGCGCAACTGGAGCAGCTCAACCGCCAGCTCCGCGAACTCGAGGCCCAGCTCGCGGTGCAACAGCGCATCCGCGATGTGATCGGCGATCCCACGGCGGCGGGCGCCGGCATGGTGCTGCGCGACCTCGGGGCCGGCGACCTCGCGCGCACCTACGGCGAAACCCTTTCGGCGGCCCGCCGGCTCGCCAACGCCATCGACACGCTGCGGCGGACCTCCGACGGCATCTACCGCCAGCTCGACAACCGCACGGCGCTGGGCCGGGATTTTGTCCGGCAGGAGCCGCTCTATCGGCGTTACGCGGCGGTCGAACGCCAGGCGGACAATCTCGCCACCGTCCACGAAGAAACCGGAGCGCGCTCGGTCGCGTTGCAGGGTGAAATCGCCACGACTCTCGAACAGCTTCGCGGCGCCGCCACGCAAGCCGAAGTGGACAAGCACAACGCCAAACTGGCCGTCCTCGCGGGCCAACTCGCCCATCTCGACGCGCAGAGACGCGACGAGGCGGACAAGCTTCAGACGCAGCAGATTCTCAACGAGAATCAGGCGGCGAAGGAGCGGCAGGATTTTTTGGAGAGGCAGCTCGCGGAGGAGCGCCAGACCTTGGCCGTCGTCGGAGCGTGGCAGCAGGCCGTGAAAGTGACCCCGACCCGCTACACGCGCCCATGAAGCGAATGCACCTCTTCATCGTCGCGGTCATCGTCGGTCTCGCCGTCTGCGGAGCGCTCGCGCTCCGCCATGCGGTCCGGACCGCGGTCACGGTTCCGCCCGTTTCCGATCTGCCCGCACCGACGCCGTCAGCGTCGCACCCGATGGATGTTTGGCAGGCGGGGATCAAGCCCGACACCCGGACCGACTACGCGTCCGACCCGGCGGCGACGAAACGCCTCATGGAAAAACTCCGGCGGGAAGAATTGCGGCAGCGCCCGCAGGAGGAACGCAACTGATGGAAAACTTCGCTCCAGGATTGAGGGAGAGCATTCTCTCGCTGACCGACGCCTTCCGCGCGATCGTGTTCTTCGTCTGCGTGGTCGGGCTCGTGCTGCAAATCCAGCAGGCCCGCGCCGATGTGGAGGGAATCACGCGACCGATTATCCGCGCCACCGTGATCGTGGGCTTGGTGGCCACGCTGCCGTATTGGTTCGGCTTCACCGAGCGGGTTTTCCTGACGGTCGCCGACACGGTGCATGTAGGCTACACCGAGCACCCGATGCGGACCTCGGCCCGCTTGCGCGAGACGGTCAGCGGCAGCAGCACCGAGTTCAGCCTACGGCGGATCGGCGAGACGGTTTACCAGGCGTTTCTCTACGGCGCGGCGAAACTCGTGGTGCTCATCGGGAGTCTGCTCCAACTGCCGTTTCTCGTCCTGCAGTTCGTGCTGAAACTCCTGTGCTACCTGTTTCTGCCGATCGCCCTCGCGCTCTACATGATCCCTTCGCAGGCGCAGCTCGCGACGCGCTATGTGCAGCAAACCCTCGCGGTCCTCGCGTGGCCGGTCGGCTTCGCGATCACCGAGCTGGTCGCTTACCACCTGCTCACCGCCTACGCGGACAATCTCGCCACGGCCTACGACCTGACCCCGGGCCAGATTGATGCCGCCTCGTTCGCGAGCCTGCTCGGCGGGCTCCTCGCGGCGCTCTGGCTCGTCATCGGCACGGTCGCGACGCCGTTTTTGATGCAGGGTCTCATTTGCTCCGGGTCGCCCATCTCGGGCGGTGGCGGCACCGCGCTGCAACAGCTCTTCGCCCTCCACCAAATCTCGGCCATGATCAAGATCATGAAGACGGCGGGCGCCGCTGCGCCCTCCGCCGCGACCCAGGCGGCAGTCAGGACGGGGGGCGGCAACGCCGGCAACGGTGGACCGGGAATTCCTCCGCCCCCTCCGCCGGTCGCGCCGCCGCCGTCACCTTCGCCCGCGCCGGCCCCGGCCGATCCGAGCGGCGACGCCCGCGCCGCCGCGACGCTCGGCATGGCCCGGCTGCCCGCTCCGCAAACCTCCATCTGAACCGCTACGATGAAAACCCTTCGTGAAACGACCGCACCCCATGTGCGACCCGACCCGGCCAACCGGCCGCGTCGCCCGTGGCGCCCGCTCGAACTTTTTGCCGATCACGCGATGGCGGCCCGCCTGTGGTGCGTCGTCGCGCTGATCGCGGTGACGCTGTGCGCCCTGCAACCCTTTCTCGTCATCCGCGCCTACCGCGAGCGCGAGCGGGTGATCGTGCTCGATCCCAGCGGCACATTTCATGTGAGCCCGCTGCTGGGTTTTGAGGAAGCATCGAAGCTGCACGAGCAGCAAGCGCTGCTGGCGTGTCTCGCGTTATTCCAACGCAACCCGGCCGGTTTCGATTTTCCCGAACTGCTCGATAAACTCTTCCTGCCGGAAGCCGCACGAAAAGCGCGGGCCGACGTCGCCGCGAGCGCGGAGGAGTTCACGGCCAAGACGCTCCATCAAAAACCCGAGGTGTTGAAGCTCACCGTCCTCGAAACCCGGGAGAACGTCGTGATCGTGCAGGCCGAGGGCCAGTTGGTCCGCACCGGTATGGTCGGCGGACAAGTTTTCGGCGAAGCGGCGCCCTTCACCGTGCGATTCCAATTTGCGCGCAACCCCAACCTGGCGACCAACGGCCGCTACCCTCTTGCCCTATGGACCTACGACGTTTCGCCCTGATTCTGATTCATGCCGTCGCGGTGGCGCAGATCGCGGCCGCGCCCATGAAGAGCTACCCGCTCGATGAACGCTCGGTTTACACCGTGCGGCTGAGCCGCGAGGAGCCGACCACGTGTGTGTTTCCGGGCGCGCTGAAGGCCATCGTCGGCGCAAACGTCTCCACTCGGATCGAGGACAATCCCGGCGTGCTCCTCTCTCATGAGGCGGGCACGGAGTATTTTTCGTTGCGAGCACTCAAGGAAAACGCCGCGGGCGCGCTCAATATTCTTTTTCGCGGACGAGTCTATGCGCTCGAATTTGCCACCGCCGCGGAAGCCGACCGCGCCGTCGTGTTCTTGGACGAGCCGCTCACCGGCGGGAATCCCCGGAAGCTGACTCCGGAAATCCTGCGCGCCTTGATCGAACGCGCTCGGCAGCAAGACCGGGCCGACGCGCCGTGCCCCGGGATGCAGATTGTCATGGACCGCGCGCAGCCGGGCAACGTGACCGCCTATCGGAATTTCACCGCGACGCTTGAATCCGTCACGCGTTTCGAGGCCGAAGACGCCCTGGTATTCCGTGTGCGCTTGGAAAATCCGCTGGCCGTGGCGGTGCCCTACGACCCGGCGGGTCTCGCCATCCGGCGCGACCGCGAATTCTTCCCGGCCGCGTTCGCCGAGGCTTCCGGCGCGATTCCGCCCCGAGGCATCTCCTACGCCTACCTCGTCATCGTCGGCGGACCGGCCGGCCGGGCCAATCTCTCCGTCCGGGAAAAATTCTCGGTCATCGTGCCCCGCCCATGAAATTCGACCGCGACTTTCTTACCTCCGGCACCGGCCAGATGATACTCGTGGGAGCGGTGCTCCTTTTGGGCGTGCTCGCGATACGGTGGCAAAACCAACCACGGCCCGCGCCGTCGCTGCCGGTGGCAAAATCCACGCCGTCGCCGGCCTTGCCGAAAATCCTCACCCGGGAGGGCGTGCGGTTCGTCCGGCCGCCTACGCCCCCCGCGAATCCTGCCACCGTCCCGTCTGCGAGCGGCACCGGACCGGCCGCCAAATCGCAAGCGCCGCGCGAATTGCCGCTGATGATTATGACGGCACCGCGCGAAATTCCACCGCCGCCGGCATCACCGTCCGCGCCTTATGGCCGGCTCATTCCCTGTGAAACGGTCGTCGCCCTTGAATCCAACCGGCTCGAGACCCCGGTCATCGGCCTCGTCACCGAAGACGTATGGCACGATGGGCGGTTGGTCATCCCGGCCGGGGCCGAAGTCCACGGCCGTGCCTCACTTGATCGCGCCCGCGAACGGTTGGCGGCTCAGGGCGAATGGCGGATCGTGTGGCGCACGCCGGACCGGGATAATGGCACCGAGTTGGCGGTGCAGGGCCTCGCGCTGGATCGCGAGTTTGACGCCGACACAAAGCAATGGGGCGAGCGCGACGGCTCCGCCGGCCTGCGCGGCCAGATCGTCAAGACCGACAACGACCGGGAGCTAAAACTCTTCGCCGCCACTTTCCTCGCGACCGCCACCGCGGCGCTGCAGGAGAGCAGACCGACGGCCGGGTTGCTCGGCGAGTCGTCGGTTCCGACCGCGACTGCGCGCAATGCCATGCTGGCCGGCACCGGCGCGGTGCTCCGCGAGCAGGCCCTGGCTATCCGCGAGTCCATTGCGCGCGACGGCTTCTACCTCCGCGTGCCGGCCGGCAAGCCCTTCTACCTTTATATCACCCAAACCCTCGACCGGAGCCAAACCCGGCGCAACCCCGCGCTGGCGCACACGCCCGCTCACTCCCGCCCATGAAATACCTCATCGTTTCAATCGTTATTGGACTTGCCGGCTGC
>JBBRLB010000106.1:0-22740 GCA_038231575.1 Opitutales bacterium
CTCACTGCCAACCGCCCCACGATCAACAGCGCGACCACACCCTTCGTCGCCGCGACGTTCAGCCCGCTCGGGATCAACCGCGTGGACACGAACGTCCACTGGACGCTCCTCGATAACACCTCCGCCGTCGTGAATCTGCAGAACCAGTATCAAACCTTCACCGGTCAGGACGCCGCGGGCGTCGCCTTCGCGACCGATGGGCTGCTGAACCCAAACGTGATGGCGCGCTACAGTTTTTCCGGCCCCGGTTCGTTCCTCGCCGGCTCCTACCGCAACTATAGCGCGAAGTTCGAACAGCGCTGGGGCAAGCTCGTCGTCGAAGGCGCGTTCATCTCCACGTTCAACAAATCCCGCGCCAACGGCTGGGCCGTCCCCGGCAACTCGATCAATCTCCGCGCCGATCCGAACCAGTTTCTCCCGCTCAACGCCGGCGCGAGCGTCGCCAATCCCTCCGTCGGCCGCCTCTACATCGAGAACACCTGGCGCCCCGAGGACACCGCGTTTCGCAACGAGGTCTTCCGCCTCACCGCCGCCTACGAATTCGATTTCGGCAAGTTCGGTCGCCACCGCCTCGCCGGCCTCGCCGAGACGGGCAAGGTCGATCAGCTCCGCCATGTTTTCCAGGAAATCCTCGTCAACCAAAACAACGTCCCGATCGTCAACGCCACCACACCCGAGAATGCGCAGAATCAGGTCTTCCGCCGCCACTACGCGACGGAGGGTGCGTTTGACACCTACTACATGAGCGACCCGCGCATCGCGTTTCCGAGCTTCACCGTCGGCTCAAATACCTACCACTCGCGCTACGTTGCGCTCAACGCGAACAACAACAGCGAGGACCTGAAGCTCACCGATACCTTCATGCTCGCGACGCAAAATTATTTTTGGCGCGACCGTATCGTCACCACACTCGGTTACCGTCAGGACCGCGTGAAATTCAAGAGCGGCATCAACGCGCGCCTCGCCGCCACCGATCCCGCCGTCATCAACGGCTCCGGCCTCGTCAACGAATTCGCCAGCGTGCCCGGCCAGTTCGACCGCACCACGCTCACGCCGCACACCTTCACCGCCGGTGTCGTCGTCCACGCCACGAAGCGCCTCTCCGGATTCTACAACCAGTCCGACAACGTCGGCGCGCCCGCCTTCACCGCGCGCATCCTCCCACCCATCGCGCCGCCCGCGAGCATCTCACCGCCGCCGACCACCGGTAAAAGCAAGGACTACGGCCTCATGTTCGACCTCTTCGGCGACGACCGTTATTTCCTTCGCGTCACGCACTTCAACTCCACCTACCTCGACAGCACGCCCGTGCTGCCCGGCACGAATCCCTTCCAGCCCGCGCAGGGCCTCGGCCTCGGGCTCGACGCGCTCGTCGCCGCCGGCCGCATCACCGCCGCACAAGCCGCGCCGTATCGCGTGAACCCCGGCGCATTCAGCGTCGATGTCGCGTCGAATGGTTACGAGGCCGAGGCCATCGCCAATCCCACCCGCAATCTCACGTTGCGCGCCGCGTTCTCCTACTCCGCGCGCGACCGGGAGAACTTCGTGAAGGAGCGCGATCCGTTCGTGCCCGCACTCTACGCGTTTCTCAAAACCGTCAACGACACCGGCGTCGCACCCCTCACGCTCAACGGACTCACCCGTTCCCCGAAGGACACCATCACAGGCGAGATCGACAATTTCTTCGATGTGACCGGCGGCAACCAACTCCAGGCCTTCGGCTCGCGCCCCTACAAGTTCAACGTCAACGGCCGCTACCGCTTCACCGAAGGAGCGCTCAAAGGTCTCGCGGCCGGCGGCGCCGTCCGCTGGGCCGCCGCGAACTATATGCAGCAGGACCAGCGCACGACCGTCCTCGGCGTCGCCAATCCCAACCTCGGCAAGAAACTCTACGGCCACACGCAGGAGGCCTGGGATTTCTTCACGACCTACCGCACGAAGCTGCGGTTCTTCGGTGATCGCTCCGTCTCTTTCCAGCTCAACGTCCGCAATGCCTTCAACCAGAGCCGCGTCCTCCCCGCGAAATACACCGGCGACTTCACGGCGCTCCGCCGCGTGTATCTGAACGAGCCCCGCAATTTCCGTTTCACGACGGAAATCGAGTTCTGAGCCACGGTGAAATCCCTTTCCCTCCTCCCCCACCTCGCTGCAGGACTGCTCCTGCTCAGCGTTGCCCCCCTTGCCTCGGCCGCGCTCACCATCGCCGGTGACACCAGCTCGCCGCGCGTATCGTTTGCCCTGGCCGACCTGAAAAAAGCCTGCGCGACGGCCAGCCCCACCGTGGCCGATCTCAGCGTGACTTTCATCGCGGACCCCAAACTCGGGGCCGAAGCCTACCGCATCGCCATCGCGGGTCCGGCGCGTTTCACCGTCACGGGCGGTGACACGCTCGGGTTAATGTATGGCGGCTTGCGGCTGGCCGAGCTGATCGCGCAGGGCCGGCCCATCGCGCGCATCCGCGAGGAATCCGGTTCGCCCTATCTGGCCCAGCGCGGCCTGAAGATGAACATCCCCCTCGATGCGCGCACGCCGAGCTACGACGACACGGGTGACTCCGCGCTCTGGAATATTGCGACGATGTGGGACCTCAGTTTCTGGCAGGCGCATTTCGACGAGATGGCCCGCCATCGCTACAACGCCCTCACGCTCTGGAATCCACATCCGTTTCCGTCGCTCGTGAAGCTGAAGGATTATCCCGACGTGGCCTTGGCGGATGTCTGCACCACGACCTACCGCTACGACTACCGCGAGCACCCGCGCGGCGTGGCCCCTGAAGTCTTGGAGAATCTGGTCGTGCTGAAAAAGCTGACGATCGAGGAGAAAATCATTTTTTGGCGGCAGGTCATGGCCTACGCGAAGGACCGCGGTATCGCGATTTACTTCATTAACTGGAACGTGCTCCTCGATGGGGCTTACGGCAAATACGGCATCACCGCGGCCGCCGATAATGCCGCCACTGTCGCATACGTGCGCGCCTGCACGCGTGAGCTTTTCCTCACCTATCCGGATCTCGCGGGCCTCGGCGTGACCGCCGGCGAGAGCATGGGGCAGTTCCCCACCAACGAGGCCAAGGAGCAATGGCTGTGGGCCACTTACGGCCTCGGCATCAAAGACGTCGTCGCCCTCCAGCCCGAACGCAAAATCCGTTTCATCCATCGCGACTGGCAGACCGGCCTCGATTCCGTGGTAAAAATATTCGGCGGCTACCCCGGCCCCTTCGACATCAGTTTCAAATATGCCGGCGCGCGGATGCACACCATGCCCGACGCGGCCATCGGCGACGATCTCGTCAAAGATTTGGAGCAGCACCGTCTGAAAACCTGGTGGACCCTCCGCAACGACGACCTCTTCTGCCTCCGCTGGGGCGATCCCGATTTCGCGCGCGCGATGATCCGGAATTTCCCACGCGAGCAGACCGCGGGTTTTGAAATGGGCTCCGACGGCTATGTGTGGGCGCGCAACTTCGCCCTCGTGGACGAGCAGCGGCGCGGCGAGCTGGAGATCGGCCGCCACTGGTATAATTTCATGCAATGGGGCCGCCTCGGCTATGATCCCTCGCTCGACCAGCACTTCTTCGAGTTGGCGCTGCACACGCATTACCCCGAGGTGGACGCGGCCTTGCTCTACGAGACCTGGGCGATGACCTCGAAGATCATGCCGCAAATCAACCGCTTCTTCTACAAAAAGGGCGACTGGATGTTCCTCCCCGAAGGTTGCCAGTGGAAGAACGAAGGCTTTCTCACCGTCGATGATTTCATCCGCGGCGAATCGATGCCCGGCGCGAAGGAGATCAGCATTCCGAAATTTGTCCGCCACACCGGCCCCGCGACTCCGGGCGAAATCATCACGCCGCTGGACGTCGCGGAAAACTTGGAGGCTTTTGCCGCCGCTGGCCTGAGCGGGGCTGCCCGCCTGCGGAAAACGACGCTGTCGCCGGAACTCGCCAGCGTGGTGACCGACCTCGAGTCGATGGCGTGGCTGGGCCGCTATTACGCCGACAAGATTCGCGCCGCGACCCGGCTCGCCCAATTTCGTCATACCCACGAGCCCGCACGCAAGGCGGACGCGTTGGCCGCACTGGAAAACGCCGCCGGCAGTTGGCGGCAGTATGCAGCGCTCGCCTCTAGCCAATATCGCCCGCAAGTCATGGCGCGCGGCTGGAATCTCGACGTGCTGGCGTTGACGAAGGACGTCGAGCAGGAGATTCAAACCGTGCGCGCAATGACGGACGAGGCCCCGAAGCCCCGTCCCACACCCACCGAAAAGGACACCAAGAAAACGAAGTCCCCCGGCAGTGCCAAAGGCCAGAAACCCTAAGCCCCGTGCACCACTGGAAAATTCTCGACCCACCTCCCTATGAAATTTCACCTCCCCCCTTACCTCGCTCTCGCCGTCAGCCTCGCCCTGTCCTCGTCGCTCAGCGCCGCGGACACTTCCCCGGTGCCGCGTTGGCAGCCGCGCGACTTCAGTTTCACCACCACCGCCAAAGCGGAGAATCCCTTCGTCGTCGATTTTTCCGCCACCCTGACCGGTCCGGACGGCAAGACGTTTACGCTCCCCGGTTTCTTCGACGGTGACGCCACCTGGAAAATCCGCGTCGCACCGACAGCCGAGGGAGCGTGGTCGCTCGTGACGAACTCTGCGCTGCCGGACTTGAACGGGCGCAAAGCCGCGTTCACCTGTGCGCCGAATACGAATCCCAAAATCCACGGCGTGCTGCGCGTGGACCCGGCCCACCCGCATCACTTCATCTTCGAGGACGGCGCGCGCTTCTTCATGCAGGGCTACGAATACGACTGGCTCTGGGCCCTCGACCACGACCAGCCCGCGCTGCCGACAGTGAACCGCACGCTCAATCTGATCGCGCGCCACGGGTTTAATTACGTCATCCTTAACACCTACGCCTACGACACGAACTGGCGGAAGGGGAAAACCGGCCCAGACGACTACGGTCCGCCGCCGATTTACCCGTGGGCGGGCAGCAACGACGCCCCCGATCATTCGCGAATGAACGTCGCCTACTGGCAGCACTACGACCGCGTGCTCACCGCGTTGCTCGAGCGCGGCATGCAGGCCCACCTTCTGATCAAGGTAAACAACAAGGCCGTGAAATGGCCGACGCACGGCAGCGCCGAGGAGAAACTTTTCTTCCGCTGGCTGTTGGCCCGGTATTCCGCCTATCCGAATATCATTTGGGATTTCGCCAAAGAGGCCCACAACGAGAAGGACCTCGCCTACAAACAGGGCTGGCTGAAGTTCATCCGCGCGACCGATCCCTACCGTCATCTGACGACCGTCCACGACGACGATGTGGCGAACGACAGCGGCGCGTATGACGCGCTCACCGATTTCCGCGCCGACCAGCACCACGGCGACGAGAAGGGCAACACGCAGGGGAAAAACGCCAACCACACCGGGGGCAACTACGAAAAAATCCTCACCCAACGCCAGCGCCGCGCCTGGCCCGTGGCCAACGTCGAGTCCGACTACGAATGCGGCCCCGGTGGCGTGACCGACAAGACCTACCCCAAGGCGATGACCGCCGAGGCCACCGCCGCCACGCTCTGGGACATCGCGATGGCCGGCGGCTACACCGCCTACTACTACACCTACACGGCGTGGGATGTAATCCGCCCCTTCGACGAACCGAAGGGCTACACCTACATGAAAAACTTCGGCGAGTTCTGGCGCGCCACGGAATATTGGAAACTGGAACCCGCCGCCGCACTCGTGAACGCCGGCCGTTGTCTCGCCCAACCCGGCCGCGAGTATGTCGTGTTTCAAAAATCGGCGCAGGCTTTCACCCTGACCATCGCCGGGGCCGCCACGCCGCTGATGGGCGAGTGGGTTGATCCGTTCACCGGTCGCCGCACGCCGGCCGGAGTTTTCAAAAACGGCCCCGCGCAACTTACTCCCCCCACTGGCTGGGCAGCCGCGCCGCTCGTGCTGCACCTGCGCGTGCAATAAAATGCCCCGCGCAAATCCAGATTCCAGATCTTCGATTCTAGCTTTCCGATTTTCGATCCCGCCCTCCGCCTTCCCGACGTTACCCCTTCCCCACGCTCCGATGCCGCGCCCGATATTCCCGCGGCGTCACCCCGCACTCCCGCCGGAACATCGCGCTCAGATATTCCGGATGCACGAACCCCGTGGCCTCGGCGATCTCCCCCACGGTCAGACTCGTCCCCGCCAGCAGCTCCCGCACGCGTGCCATCCGCAGCTTTCGCATGTGCGCATGCGGCGCAGTGCCAAACGCCACCTTGAACCGCCGTTCCAGCGCCGTCCGCGCCATCGACACCGCGCGCAACACGTCACCCACGTTCGCGCCCCCCGCCGCTTGCGCCCGCATGAAGCGCATCGCGCTCGCGAGCTTCGCGTCGCCGACCGCCGCGAGGTCGGTGGATTGCCGCGCCGCCACGCCCAACGGCGCGATCTCATGCAGCTTCAGTTTCGGCCTCCGCCCCGCCATCGCCCGCGCCAGCAGCGCCGCCGCTTCATAGCCCGCGCGTGGCGCGTTCGGAATCACACTCGACAGCGGCGGGTCGCACAGTTCGCACAACAACTCGTCGTTGTGCACCCCGATCACCGAGACTTCCTCCGGCACCGCCAGCCCCGCCAGCCGGCACGCTGCCAGCACCTGCTGCCCCCGCAAATCCAAGCTCGCCAGCACGCCTACGGGCCGCGGCAGCGTTTGCAACCACCGCGCGATCTCCCCCACCTCGTCATCGACCGGCCCCGGCGTCGGCGCAAAGATCGCGCATCGCTCCGCCGCCACTCCGCGCACCGCCGCGGCAAATGCCTTCCCGCGCCGCCGCGCCCAGTGAAACCGCCGGTCCCCGCAATACGCGAAATGCTGCAGCCCGCGCTCGCTCAAGTGCGTCGCCGCCAACCGCGCCGCACCCTCCGCATCCGTCGCCACGCGCGGAAAAACCAGCCGCGTCAGCGCCGCACTCACGTCGATCACCGGCAACCCTGTCGCCCGCAGCGTCCGCGCGATCTCCGCGCTCTCTACTCGCGCGATCACGCCGTCGCCGTCCCAGCCGCGCAGCCACGTCGGCACCGCCGCCCCGCGCCCCTGCTCCGTCAGCCGGATCGTCCACGCTTCGTGTTCGCGCACCCATGCCCGCACCCCGTGCAACAGTTCCCGGGCGTAGCTATTCGAGGTCTCGATCAGCAAAGCGACTTTGCGCGGCGTCTTCATGCGCCCGCCAGCGTGCCGCCCGCCGCTCCTGCCGCGACCCAAAACAAATGCTTCGCCGCAAAATCTCAGATTTAATGTGGAAGAACACATGGCCGCGTCGCCCCGTCGCTGCTATTCTGCTCTCCCTCACCCCCGCTCTCCCCCATGCGCACCTCCCTCCGCCGCCTCTGCCTCGCCGCCGCCTTCCTGCTGCTCGCCGCCGCTACTTCCCCCGCCAAGACCATTGTCTCCATCGAGGGCGACAAATTTTTCCTCAACGGCCGGCCTACCTACGCCGGCCGCACTTGGCAGGGTAAAAAAATTGAGGGCCTCATGATGAACTCCCGCATGGTGCAGGGCATCTTCGACGACCTCAACCCCGCTACCGCTGCGCGCTGGGCCTACCCCGACACCGGCAAATGGGACGCCGAGCGCAACACCCGTGAGTTCCTCGCCGCCATGCCCGCGTGGCGCGCCCACGGCCTCCTCTCTTTCACGATCAATCTCCAGGGCGGCTCGCCCGAGGGCTACTCCGCGAAGCAACCGTGGCTCAACAACGCCTTTTTACCCGACGGCAGCATTCGCCCCGAATACCTCGCCCGCCTCCAGCGCATCGTCGATTTCGCCGACGATCTCGGCATGGTCGTCGTGCTCGGTTATTTTTATTTTGGCCAAGACGAACATCTCACCGACGAAGCCGCCGTCATCCGCGCCGTCGACACCTCCACCCGTTGGGTCCTCGATCACGGTTGGCGCAACGTCATCATCGAGATCAACAACGAGTGCAACGGCCGCTACGACCACGCGATTCTCAAACCCGACCGCGTTCACGAACTTATCGAACGCGTCAAACAGATGCAGTCCGCCAGCGGCTATCGCCTCCTCGTCAGCACGTCCTATGGCGGCAATTTCGTCCCGCTGGAAAATGTCGTGCGCGCCTCCGACTACCTCCTCCTCCACGGCAACGGCGTGAGTGACCCCAAACGTATCGCCGAGCTCGTCACGCTCACCCGCCAGGTCGCCGGCTACACGCCGAAGCCCATTTTTTTCAACGAGGACGACCATTTCAATTTCGACGTGCCCGTAAATAATTTCACCACCGCCGTCGGCGAATACTGCGGCTGGGGCTACTTCGATTTCCGCATGAAGGGCGAGGGCTTCGCGGACGGCTACCAAAGTATTCCCGCCGACTGGGGCATCGGCTCACCGCGCAAGGCCGGCTTCTTCCGTCTCCTCGCCGAAATCACCGGCTCCACTCCCGCCTCGAAATAACCTTCCACCTCATTCTTCCACCATGACTCACTACCAAATCGCAGTCCTCGCCGGCGACGGCATCGGCCCCGAAGTCATCGCCGAGGGCGTCAAGGTCCTCCGCGCCACCGAGGCGCGCCTCTCCGGCGTCAGCTTCGCCCTCACCGCGCACTCCGTCGGCGCCGGTGAATTTCTCCGCTCCGGCGACCCGCTCCCGCCCGCCACCATGGCGAAAATCAAAACCGCCGACGCCATTCTCCTCGGCGCGATCGGCCTGCCCACCGTCCGCTGGCCCAACGGCTCGGAGATGATTCCCCAGGTCGATCTCCGCGAACAGCTCGACCTCTTCAACGGCGTCCGCCCCGTCAAGCTCTACCACGAATCCCACTGCCCGCTCAAAGGCTACGGCGGCGCCGCCGGCAAACCCATCGACTTCGTCATCATCCGCGAAAACTGCGAGGGCCTCTTCGCCGACCGTCTCCGCCCCCGCCCCGCCGGCCGTGATTTCGAAACCGACGAGATGAAGATCACCCGCCACGGCGCCGAGCGCATTTGCCGCGAGGCCTTCAAGCTCGCCCGCCGGCGCCGCCAGCTCTGCACCCTCGTGGACAAGGCCAACGTTCTCCCCTCGATGGTCTTTTTTCGAAAAATTTTCGACGAGGTCGCGCGCGAGTTTCCCGATGTCCGCACCGACCGCGTTTACGTGGACGCCATGGCCTTCTTCCTCGTGCAGCGCCCCGATACCTTCGACGTGATGGTCACCGAAAACATGTTCGGCGACATCCTCTCCGATCTCGCCGGTGGCATTGTCGGCAGCCTCGGCCTGGCCCCCTCTGCCGACATCGGGGAGAAACACGCCGTCTTCCAACCCTGCCACGGCACCGCCCCCGCCATCGCCGGCCAAGGCATCGCCAACCCCGTCGCGACGATCCTCTCCGTCGCGATGATGCTCGAGTGGTTGGCCGACCCCGAGGCCGTCCGCGGCGCCCGCCTCATCCACACCGCCGTCGAACGCGTCCTCTCCGACCCCGCCCACCGCACCGCCGAACTCGGCGGCCGGACCACGACGAGCCAGATGGGAGACCTCGTTTGCCAAGCCCTCACATGAAATCCTTCACACTCGTTCTCATCCTGCTTTCCTCCGCCCTTGGAAGCCGCGCCGCCGACACTCCGTGGCGCGATCTCTTCAACGGTCGCGATCTCACCGGGTGGAAAATCGTCGGCGGCCAACCCGCCGCCAGCGCCACGGTCGAAAAGGGCGAACTCCTCGGCCACATGGTGCGCGGCACCCCCGAACACACGTTCTTTTGCACCGAGGAAAAATTCGGCGACTTCATCCTCGAGGTCGAGTGCTACCAAACCGGCGGCTTCAACACCGGCATTCTCTTCCGCTGCGTTGACACGGCCCCCGCCGCCAGCGTTCGCCTCCACGGCTACCAGGTGAAGATCGACCCTTCGCCCACGCGGCGCTGGACCGGTGGCATCTTCGACGATTACGGCAAAAACTGGCTCTGGCTCCAGACGCTCGCCGACGACGAGCGCGCCCGCACCGCCTACCGCTTTAACGAGTGGGTCCGCTTCCGCATCGAAGCGATCGGCCGCGATCTCAAAGTCTGGGTCAACGGCATCCCCACCGCGCACCTCCTCCACGACAAATATACCCGCGGCTACCTCGCGTTCAAAATCCACTCGTTCCCCGCGAGCGGCGACGTCGCGCAGGAGAAAAATCTCATCCGCTACAAAAACGTCCGCATCATCACCGAAAATCCCGCGCGCTTCGCCCTCCCCATGGACCTCCCCGCCCGCGAAGCCGACCCGACCCAAAAAATCCTGCCCAAACCGTAGCTCCTACAGTTACCCAAAAAATGCCCCGCCAAATCGACCTCACCCTCCCGCTCACTCCCGGCCAGCGCGGCGTCGCGATGGAGCCGAAGAACACCGTCGCGCGCGACGGCTGGAACGCCTCGACGTGGCACCTCTACTCGCACGCCGGCACGCACATGGATTCCCAATTCCATTTCGGCGCCGGCCCAGAGACCATCGACACGAAGCCACTCTCGCTCTGCATGGGCCCCGCGTGGATCGTGCAGCTCGTCCCCACCGCCCCCCGCGCACTGCTTACCGTCGCCGACCTTGGCCCCGTCGCCGCATCATTTCTCCCCGGCGACAGCCTCATCCTCCGCACCGACTGGCACAAACACGCCGCCGACCCCGCGCTCTACCGCGACGGCCTCCCGCGCATCTCTGAGGAACTCGCCCACTGGTGCGTCGCCCACCGCGTCAAAATCCTCGGCGTCGAGCCCCCCTCTATCGCCGACGTCAACAATCTCCCGGAGGTCACGCGCATCCACCACATCCTCCTCGGCGGCGGCGTCACGATCGTCGAGGGTCTCGCGCATCTCGATCAACTCACGCAACCCCGCGTTTTTTTCCACGCGCTGCCCCTCAAGCTCGCCGGTGGCGACGGCTGCCCCGTCCGCGCTTTCGCCTACGACTCGCCGGCGGAAACCTGGCCGCGCGCGTGATGCGCAGCTCTGAAATTCTAGGTTTAGATTCCCGATTTTCAGTTCCCCCTTTCTCCGTCCAAGAAAATGTTTCCCCGCCGCTATCTCGTCGTTACCGGCACCTTCTTGCTCTCCGTGCTCCTCTACGTGGACCGCGTGTGCATCTCCACCGCGAAGGGCCCGATCACCAAGGAGCTCGGCCTCACCGACACGCAGTTTGGCTGGGTGCTGTCGGCGTTCGCCATTGGCTACGCGCTTTTCCAAACGCCCTCCGGTATGTTGGCCGACAAGATCGGTGGCCGCAAAATCCTCACCGCGATCGTCGTGCTCTGGTCGGTCTTCACCGGGCTCACGGCGCTCGCGTGGAATTATGCGTCGCTGCTCGTCATCCGCGCGCTCTTCGGCGCGGGCGAAGCGGGTGCGTTTCCCGGCATGGCCCGGGCGGTCTATTCATGGATTCCCGTGGGCGAGCGCGGCCTCGTGAAGGGGATCAACTTTTCCGGCTCACGCCTCGGCGCCGCTTTTGCGCTGCCCGTCCTCGCGACCGCAGTCGAGTCGCTCGGCTGGAAGCACACGTTTCTCGCGCTCCTAGCCATTGGCTGTGTGTGGTCGATCGCGTGGTGGCGCTGGTTTCGCGACGAGCCCGCCGATCATCCGAGCATCACCGCCGCGGAAGTCGCTTACATCGTCGCCCACCGCCAGGCCGGCGCGGACACCGCTCCCGCCGGCCGGCTGCCCATCGGCCAGATGCTGCGCTCGACCGGCCTCTGGCTGATGATGATCCAGTATCTCTTCGCAAACTTCACCACGTTCTTCTGCCTCACCTGGCTCTACCCGCACGTCAAGACCACCTACGGACTCAACGCCGCCGACGCCGGACTCTACGCCATGATCCCGCTGCTCGGCGGCGCGGCGGGAAACGTCTTCTCCGGCTGGCTGGTTGATCGCATCTACGCGAGCGGGCGCCCCGCGCTTTCCCGCAAGCTCCCCGCGATCGCGGGCTTCCTGCTCACCGCCGTGGGCCTGGTCGTGAGCGTCCAGCAGCATAGCGTCGGGCCGGTGATCTTCTGGCTCTCACTCGCGGTGTTCGGGGTGGACATGATCCTGAGCCCGTCGTGGTCGTTCTGCATCGACATCGGCGGCAAACACGCGGGCCAAGTTTCTGGCACCATGAACATGGCCGGCAACATCGGCTCCGCGATCATTGGGCCCGCGTTCCCCGCGCTCCTCGCGTGGTCCGGCAGCGCCGACGTTTTCTTCTACCTCGTCGCCGCGTGCAGCGTGGTCGCAGCCGTCTGCTGGGCGTTCGCCGATTCGACCCGCAAAATCACCATCGCCCCCGCCTCCCTTTCTCCATGAAAAAACTCCGCGGCATCTGCGTCGGCGCCGGCTATTTCTCCCGCTTCCAATACGAAGCCTGGCAACGTCTCCCCGAGGTCGAGATCATCGCCCTCGTCAACCGCGATGTCGCCAAAGCCCGCGCCGCCGCCGCCGAGTTTCGCATTCCCCGCGCCGCTGCGTGGAGCGAACTCGCCGCCGTGCTCGACGCCGAAAAACCCGACTTCATCGACCTTATCACCCCGCCCGAGACCCACCTCGAAGCCGTCCAACTGGCCGCCGCCCGCGGCATCGCCATTATCTGCCAAAAACCCATCGCGCCCACTTGGGCCGAATGCGTCGCCGTCGTCGAGACCGCCCGCCGCGCCGGCGTGCGTCTGATGATTCACGAAAATTTCCGCTGGCAACCGTGGTATCGCGAAATCCGCCGCCAGCTCGACGCCGGCACTCTCGGTGACCTTTTCTCCATCAACATCCGCACCCGCCTCGGCGACGGCTGGCAATCCGACGCCTACCTCGCGCGGCAGCCGTTCTTCCGCACCTATCCACGCCTCTTCGTTTACGAAACCGGCGTCCACTTCCTCGACACCTTCCGCTACCTCGGCGGCGAAATCTCCACCGTTTACACGCGCCTCCAAAAACGAAACCCCGACATCAGGGGCGAAGACGCCGCCCAGATCGTCTGCGGTTTCCAGAGCGGCGCGACCGCGATCCTCGACGCCTCGCGCTACAATGAGTCCGACACCACCAATCCCCGCTACACCTTCGGCCTCGTCCGTGTGGACGGCAGCAAAGGCCACCTCGAACTCGATCTCGAGGGCGACCTCACGCTCAAACTCCTCGGCCAGCCTTCGCACATCCTCGACTACCCGCACACGCACGAAGGCTTCGCCGGCGACTGCGTTTACGCGCTCCAACGCCACTTCGTGGACCGGATGCGCGACGGCGTGCCCTTCGAAAACACCGGCGACGACTACCTGAAATCCACCGCGCTGATGGAAGCCTGCTACCGTTCGCACGCGACTGGACAAGTCGTCACGGTTTCGGACCAATCTTGAAATCGGGCATCGGGCATCGAGAAACTGAAAATTTCCCAACTTTCCCACCGCCTCCGACTTCCGATTCCGAAAGATTTTCAGATGCCCGATGGCCGATTTCAAGATTTCCGCCCCCCCTACCTCCAAGCCCCACCTACCAGTCCTAATCTCCGTCTCACTCGCACCAACCCGCAATGACTCAGGCTCAACTGTCCGAACGTCTCTGGAATCTTGCCGCCCGCGTCGGCACTGTCGTCGATGCACTGCCTGATACGCGTCTCGGTCGCCACGTCGCCGGCCAACTCGTGCGGTGCGGCACCTCTTCCGCCCCGAATTATGATGAAAGCGGTGCAGCCGAAAGCCGCGATGATTTCACCCACAAGATAAGCATAGCGCTCAAGGAGCTCCGCGAGACCCGTGGCTGGCTGCGTTTCATCGTAAAGGCGACGCTCCTCCCGTCACCCAAACTCTCCGAGGTGATCGACGAAGCCGAGCAACTCTGCCGTATCCTCGGAAAATCGGTTCTCACCGCCAAAGCCCCGAAGCCGTCGTCCGGAAATGAAAAATTCTCGATGCCCGATGCCCGATTTCAAGATTCCGTTCTCGGTTTTCAGGGCCTCGATCATCTCGCCATCGCCGTCCCCTCGACCGACGACGCGCTCAAAATCTGGCGCGATCAGCTTGGCTTCCCCGTCGTGTGCAGCGAAGTCGTCAACGGCGGCGCCATCCGCCTCACGCATCTCGATCTTGGCAACACTCATCTCCAACTCGTCGAACCACTCACGCCCGATCACCCGCTTCGTGGCTGGCTCGCGCAACATGGCCCCGGCTTGCATCACTTCTGCCTGAAGGTCGGCGACGTTGCGGCTTCTCACTCCGAACTTCAAGCGGCCGGCCTCGCGAGCGCGACGCCTCCGCCCCACCAAGGCACGCAGGGCAAGCGCGCTCTTTTTCTCGCAAAGGCCGCCACCCAAAACGTTCAGGTCGAAATCACCGGTGCCTGATTCCTCCTCGTTCCTTGCGAAGGCTGCCGCCTTCGCAGCGCTCCCGCCCGTCTGGCCGCACGACCTTCTCCCCGCCAACGCCGCCGCTGCCGCCGCGTCCGGCCGCACCCTCGTCGTCCTCGACGACGATCCCACGGGCACGCAAACCGTCCGCGACATCGCCGTCGTCACCACGTGGGACGTCCCCACGCTCGCCGCCGAACTTGCGACCGCACCCGCGTGCTTCTACATCCTCACGAACTCCCGCAGCCTCACCGCCGCCGCTTCCCGCGCGCTTCACGTTGAACTCGCCGCCCACCTCCGCGCCGCTTCCGCCGCCACCGCGCGCCTGTGCGTGATCGCCAGCCGCAGCGATTCGACGCTGCGCGGACACTACCCGCTCGAAACCGACACGCTCGACGCCGCGCTCGGTCCCTTCGACGCCACGATCCTCACGCCTTACTTCGAGGCCGGCGGACGCTACACGCTCGACGACACCCACTACGTCGCCGAGGGCGATCGGCTCGTGCCCGCCGCCGCCACGCCCTTCGCGCGCGACGCCGCGTTCGGCTACCGCTCCTCGCACCTGCCGTCCTACGTCGAAGAGAAAACCGCCGGCCGCATTTCCGCCACCTCCGTCGCCTCGATCTCGCTCCATCTCCTCCGTCGCGGCGGCCCCGCCGCCGTCGCCGAAAGACTCCGCGCCCTCCCGCGCGGCGCCGTCTGCATTGTCAACGCCGCCGCGCCCCGCGACATCGAAGTCTTCGCCGCCGCCACGCTCGCCGCCGAATCTGCCGGCTCGCGTTTTCTCTACCGCACCGCCGCCGGATTCGTCGCCGCGCGCATCGGCCAGTCGCCGCAGCAAGCCCTCCTCGCGCCTTCGACCTTCCGCACCACTACCACCGCCGGCGGCCTCACCGTCGTCGGTTCCTACGTCCCAAAAACCACCGCTCAACTCTCCGCTCTCCTCGCCACCGCCTGCGTCACGCCTGTCGAACTGGAAGTCGCGGCGCTCCTCGATCCCGCGCGTCGCGCAGCGACGCTCGCGACCGCGCTCGCCGCGACCAACGCCGCGCTCGCCGCCGGCCACGACACCGTCGTCTTCACAAGCCGCCAGCTCGTCACTGCCGTCGATCCCGCCGCGAGTCTCGCCATCGGTCGCAGCGTTTCCGATGCACTCATCGCTCTCGCACGAGGCCTCGCCGTCTCGCCCCGCTACCTCATCGCGAAAGGCGGAATCACATCGAGCGACACCGCCACGCGCGGTCTCGGCGTGCGCCGCGCGATCGTGCTTGGTCAGGCGATCCCCGGCGTCCCCGTCTGGCAACTCGGCCCCGAGTCCCGTTTTCCCGGCCTCGGCTACGTCGTCTTTCCCGGCAATGTCGGTGCCGACACCGCCCTCGCCGATCTCGTCGCGAGGCTCGACGAGCGGTAAAATTTCCGGCGGCACCACTGAAACTGTCGCCCTCCTCCTCTCCGCTATCGCGACCGCGTCGCCGTTCGCGTTGCTGGCCGCTTCCTCGGCCACCACCGTCTCTATCGACGGCGAAATACTGACTCCTCTACCGGTCGCTCCACCTACGCCTGCCGCGAGTGGCGCGGCAGACTACTCCGGCAGCGACGGATCGAACGCGGTCTCGTCGCTCAGAACCAAAAAAAAGGGCGGAAAAATCAGCGAGTGGTCAGCGTCTTTTTTCCGGTAATGTCCTCGTCGAGGATCCACCACGCTCCGTCCCGACGGGCGGATACCGCCCTGCCGTCGATCGAAACGCCGCGTTCGCGAGCGGTCGCCGGAAGTTGCACGTTCGCGCTCATGCCCGCGGGCAACGCCAGCGTCAGCGTGAAATTTTCTCCGCGCGTCCATTCGATTTGAATCGGGCCGCGCGGCGTCGGGATTTTTCCCTCGGCGTGTGTGAGTGCGCCGGGATGCGGCGCGATGGCGGTGCGCCGCCAGCCGGCCACGAGCGGTTGCGCGCCGAGGACGAAGCGCGGGAGCACATTCGCGGGCGCGGCGCCCCACGCGTGGTTCCAATCTTGATTGGGTTTGTATTTTTGATCCCAAGCTTCCCACGTGATCGTCGTGCCACTCTCGATCATGTGCCGCCAACTGCGATCGCCGGGAGCGGTGATGAGCGCGACGGCCTGCTCGTCGGCACCGCCGAGAAGAAGCCCCTCCAACAAATATTGCGCGGCGTAAACCGAGCACGCCATGCCGCGCGAAACGGCGAAGGCGGTCACCCGGGCGCGCGCGCTGTCGGGCACGAGGCCGAACGCGAGCGGGAAAAGATTCGCGTGCTGCGAGGCGTGCTCGGTGCCTTCACCGTCGCGATAAACCCCGCGCGTGGCATCGAAAAGTTTTTCCTGAAGCGCCGCGCGGGCCGCGCGTTCCTGCACGCGATAGCCCGCCGCATCAGCGTCCTTTTTCAGCGCGGTGGCGAGTTCAGCCATGAGCGCGAGCGTGCGGATGTGAAACGCGTTTACGACCGTGTTGACCGAGGTGAAGACGTAGCCGTCGCGCTCGGCGACAGGCCAGTCCACGATGTCGTTCTTGGTTCGCTGCGGCTCGTCGCTCCGCAGCAGGCCGTCGGCGCGCGCGCGGTCGAGGAGGAGTTTCGGTTTGAGCGCCTCGTAGCGCGGCGCGAGCCACGCCGCGTCGCCCGTGTGCATCCAGTCGGCGTGCGCCATGAAAATCACGTGGAATGCCCACTCGGTCGGCCACGTGGGATATTTCATCAACCAATCAAACGTGTCGCGTGCCATCTGCGTATCGCGATCCGTCGCGTAGTGGCTGAGCTGGTTGAGATACGCGTCGGCCTCGTAAGGGATGCGCTCGCGATCACCATCGGCGTAAACGCCGGCGAAGGTCGTCGCCTTGATCGAGTAGCGGCAGAGTTCCCACACGCGATCGAGCAGAGCGTCGGAGGACTTGAAGCTCGCGGCCTGATCGTCCCACGTCGCGGCAAACGCCGCCTGGCGGGTAACCTGATCCGCGCGCAGTTCACCCGGCCAGCCTTCAATCTCCAGCCAGCGGAACGGCAGCACCACGCCCCACTCGGTCGGCGTCAGCACGGCCGGCGGGTGCTTGTCGCTGACTTGTTCGGTATTGCGCTGATCGGCTGGTGGCGCGGCCACCACGGGTGCGCCGCTCCGCAGCGTCGCGTGCGCGGTCGCGTAGCGCACGGTGCCGGGCGGCTTGCGTTCGATGCGGCCAGCCGTGAGCGCCTCGCCAAAATGCACCGTGACCTCACCCGCCGCCGGCGCCATCAGGCGCACGTTGCCGTAGGCCGCGCGGCCGAAATCAACCAGGAAAACATCGGAGGCCACGCGGGTGACTTTCACGGGCGCTTCGTCGAAGAGTTTCACCGGCGCGGCCTGAATAACCGGTGCGATGAGCACTGCGAGGAGCAGCAGCAAGCGGGTGTGGCAGGAGGAGAATGGAGGATTCATGGAGATTTTTGACCGCGGCGGACGCACGCCTCAGCGGGCAGCGGCTTTGAGTTCGGTGAAGCGCGTGCGCAATTCGACGAGTTGTCCGGCGCGCGCGGGATCGGCGATGAGGTCGTTCTCCTCGTGCGGATCAGCGGCGAGGTCGAAGAGTTGCTCGCGTTTGAAATCAGGCCAGAGGAGGTATTTCACGTCGCGGCGCACGAGCGCCTCGGAGGACGGGATAAAGCTCACGTTGTTGATGGTCGCATGCTCGTAGAAAAATTCCGTGCGCCACGCCGGCTTCGTCTTCGCGAGATAGAGCGGAGAAATATCCCGGCCCTGCATTCTGGTTGGCGTGGGAATTTCTGTCGCGGCGAGAATCGTCGGAGCAAGATCGACGTTGAGGGCGAACACGTCGTCAGTCCGGCCGCGCCGCTCGGGCGCCATCCGCGGATCGCGGATGATGAGGGGCACGCGAATGCTTTCCTGATGGGGATACCATTTATCGGCGAGTTGGTGCTCAGCGTGAAAGTAGCCGTTGTCGCCGGTGAAGATTACCAGCGTGTTCTCAAGCACGCCTTGCTTTTTCAATTCGGCGAGCACGCGCCCGCACACCGCGTCCACCTCGGTGACGAGACGGTAATAGTTTTTCATCATCGCCTGATATTTTTCGGGCGTGTCGAAGCGCCAGTGCCAGCGCACATGGCCTTCGTTTTCCTCGTTCGCGATAAATGGCGGCAGGCGGTGAAACGATTCGGCCGTGGCATTGACCGGCGCGGGGATGGTGGCCTCGCGATACCACGCCATGCTCGCCGGCTGCGGGAGATATTGCAGCGGGTTCTTGTCCTCGGCGTGCGGGGCGAAGAACGCGAGCGTAAGGCAGAACGGCTGGTCGGCGGGCCGTGTGCGGAGAAACTCCAGCGCATCGTTTTCGTTTTTCTGCGTGACGTGGATTTTCGTGCCGTCCTTTTCCGTGATCCAGTGGGTGCCCGAGTAGGCGCGGCCGAAGTCGAAATTTTCGGCCGGAAATTTTCCGTTGTGCCATTTGCCGACGTGGCCGACGTAGTAGTCATGGGCGCGGAGCAGGCCGGGATACGTTTCCGCCCACGGCGTCTTGAACATCGCAAAGGCGGGATTGCCGTGGCGCGACATCCACTGGCCGGTGAAGAGCGTCGCGCGGCTGACGCCGCAGATCGCGGTGGTAACACAACTGTTCGTGAAGCGCACGCCTTCACTCGCGAGCCGATCAACGTTGGGCGTCTGGACGATGGGATTCCCCGCGACTCCGAGCGTGTCGAAGCGCCAGTCGTCGGCCAGGAGCACGACGATATTCATGGGCCGATCGGCCGCGGAGGCGATCGCGGCGAAGAATGCGCCGGTGAATAGAACCAAGGCCGTGGGTCGAAATACAAGCGAGGGCATGGGAAAAATTGAATCAGCGCCGGGCGGGCACGGTGCGCTCGTAGGTTTTCACTTCGTCCATGAACCCAAGGCCGACGGGCACGTCTTCGCGACGGCAAAATTCGTCCCACACCGCGCCGAGCGTCAACGCACGCACCTCCTCGAAGAGCGCGAGCCGCAGCGCATGACCACCGGCGCTTTCGGCGGCGCGGAGTTGGCGCAGCGCGGTTTCGGTCTCGACGCCGAGGGCCGCGTAAGTTTTGCGGGCGAGGGAGTAAGCGGAGATAGGCAAAGGGAGTGGCGCTAAGATTGGATCGCCACGGGCCGCACGCGAGGTCGTGGCTGCAGCGTCACAAAAATGGGGCCGGTGGCAGGCATCGCAGATTTTGAGTCACTCCTCATGTAGCACGCCCGAAGGGTAGCAGGATCGCCGCACCGACGCCAATAGACAGGTGCGGATTATTTTGTGGTTTTGCATTCATTGTGCAACCGGCACTCGGGCCGATTCATAGCCTCACAAACCAAGCCTGAGGATCGGTGATTGCCGGGGCTAGCCACGATCACGACTCCGCCATACGAGCAGCTTCTGGACTCCGAACCCCGCATTGCTTCAGGAGGGAAGATGGCCCACGCCTGACTAAAAATCCGAGGGTCTTGCCCGCCTCGTAGCTTTTCCTTGGTCAACAGTGAGAACGCCCGCAGCCTCGTCGGTCGCATTCGCACGTGAATGCGAGTGTGCTGTAGCGATCGCGCGATCTCAATCAACCAGCGAACGGTAACTCTTGCTGCATTGTCGTAGCGAATTTTTTAAGCCGCCGTGCCGAAACGGAGACCTCGGCGGACTCCTTTGAGTCCGAACTTTCAAAGCTCGGAGAACAACTGAAAGGTCAACGGATTTTTTAAGTAATTCGTTTCCTTTTCCGAACTGGGATTTCGGACTGAATCGTTGCCAGACCTAATGTTGCTCTTCGCGGCTATGCGCGCCGTATTTCTTCGGGGTGGCGGCTTTGGTTCGGGTCCCGTTGGCCGCCCATTTTTTCGCACTGCGGGGGCTTATTCGACGGAGGTCAGCGCTACGCGTTGCGGCTGGGCGAGACGTTCCCAGTCGGCCGAGGCCATAATCACGCTGGCGGTCAGGGAGGCCGCGTTAAACGCCACTTCGGGGTAACGCATCCCCATGTCGCTATCCGCTGCCAGCGGCAGCCGCAACAGCGGCTCGCCAAACGGCGGGATGGCGCCCGGCGGAAGCCCGACCGTGGCGGCCAGTTCTTCCGTGGTTGCGAAGCGGAGGTCGCGAACGCCGAGACTTTTCTTCGCGAGTTTCGAATCAAGCTTGCGATCCGCGGGAATCACCAGGAGCCGGAACGCGCCGTCGGCCTTCATCACCAGGGCCTTCGCGCCGCAACCCAAGGGCACGCCCCGCACGCGAGCGGAATCGGCGCTGGTCGGCGTCGGCTCGTGCGTGACCAGGCGATAGGCAACCTGCGACGCGTGGAGCCACGCGATCAATTGCTCGTGCCGGTTCACGGTTGTTTTCCCTGCCGCAGCCGGTCGAGAAAGACGGCGACGACGATGACGAGGCCGATGATGATTTGCTGCACCGGCGTCGGCCAGCCCATCTGCTGTGAGCCGTTGCGGAGCACCGCCATGATCAACGCGCCAATCATCGAGCCGAGAATCGTGCCGACGCCACCGTTGAGACTCGCGCCGCCGATGATCACGGAGGCGATGATGTCCAACTCGAGTCCGATCGCGACGGTCGGGTCGCCTTGGCGCAGACGTGAAAGTTGAAACAGGCCCGCGAGTCCGAAGAAACATCCGGCCAGCCCATAGATGGCAATTTTCAACCGCACGGTGGGAATCCCGCAGAGACGCGCCGTCTGCTCGTTGGACCCGATCGCAAAAATGTGCCGGCCGAAGACGGTGTTCCTCAGCAACAGCGACGTGAGCACCGCGAGCGCGAACGTCACCCACAAGCCCGCCGGCAGCGCGAAGCTGCGCGGATCGGCCGTGGTCATCCAACTGTTGATCGGCGAGCTGTCGTAATTGACGGTCTGGTTGTCAGCCAGCAACTGCGCCGCGCCGCGCCCGATGCTGAGCGTGCCGAGCGTAATGATGAACGGCGTCATCCGCATCCCCGCGATCGCCGCGCCATTGATGAGCCCGATCGCCCCGCCCGATGCGATCATCGCCACGCAGACCGCGGCGGCGCCCCACCCTTTTTGAATCAAGAGCGCCCCAATCACGCTCGTCAGTGCGATCGCCGATCCCACCGAAAGATCGATGCCGCCGCTCACGATGATCATCGTCATCCCGAGCGCGCCGATCGCGACGATGACGGTCTGCGTGAAGATAATTTTGAAATTGTAGTAGCTGAGAAACGTCTCGCGCGATTCGGACGGGATCGCGAACAGCCCAATCACAAGCACCAGCCCGATAAACGGGCCGGCTTTCGCGAGGAGATTTCTCAAGCGTTCATTCATCAGGTAAACTCAGTTGGTGCCGGTGGCGACGCGCATGATTTCGGTCTCGCTCCACTCGGCGCGAGCCCGAAACGCCGCCAGTTCACCCCGGCACATCACGCCGATCGTGTCGCACAGGCCGAGCAACTCGGGGAGATAACTGCTCACCACGACTACGGCTTTGCCCGACGCGGCGAGCTGGCCGATGAGCTCATAAATCTGCGCCTTGCTGCCGACGTCGATCCCGCGCGTGGGTTCATCGAAGAGAAAAATTCGTGCCGGATGCTGCAGGAGCCGCGCGATCGCGACCTTCTGCTGGTTACCGCCGGAGAGCTGCCCGATGGGTTGAGCGGAGTCGCGACACTTCACGTTCAACTCCTGAATCCAGCGATCGGCCGCCGCGCGCTGCTGGCGGCCGCTGATCCAACCGAAGCGACCGAAGGTTTCCTGTTTCGTCAGCGTCAGGTTGTCCGCGATCGATTGGGAAAGCATCAGGCCCTCCTCCTTACGGTTTTCGCTCACGAAACCGAGTCCCTGCGCCCAGCGCGCGCGCGGGGTGGACGGGCCGGGCGGTGCGTTGACGATGCACACTTCGCCCGCATCGATCGCGTCGAGCGCAAAGATCGCCCGCAGTAAATCCGTGCGGCCGGCGCCAATCAGCCCGGCGAGCCCGACGATCTCACCGGCACGCAGCACGAAACTCGCATGCTTCAACCGCGGTCCGCCGGCGGTCTCCTTCACTTCGAGCACGACCTCGCCCACCGGATGCGACGACCGTGCGTAAAGATCCTTCACTTCGCGGCCGGTCATCAAGCGGACGAGTTGCTCGACGGTGGCCGTCGACATCGCACCGCTGCCAACCGTCTCACCGTCCTTGAGCACCGTAAAACGATCCGCGATGCGGCGGCACTCCTCGAGAAAGTGGCTGATGTAAATCACGCTCACGCCCTGCGCGCGCAACCGGGCGATGGTGGCGAACAGTTTTTCGGTGTCAGCCTGCGTGAGGCTGCTCGTCGGTTCGTCCATGATGAGCACCTGAGGTTTTTTTAGCAGGGCCCGCGCGATCTCGATCACCTGCTGCTCCGCGATGCTGAACGATCCCGCCAGCCGATCGAGGTCGAGGTTCTCATGGCCGAGCTGGGCGAGCGCCGCCCGCGC